>PKEY01000022.1 GCA_002919265.1 Hyphomicrobiaceae bacterium
ATGTTGTCGAGCTTGTAGAAGCGCCGGAAGTAGTCGTCGCTCTCCAGCGTGATATCCCAGCCGAAGTTCCACCACGAGGATAGGGAGAACCTACCTTTGGTTTCGATGCTCCCGCGCCACCCGTCAAGGTCCTTGGGCTGACCAGGAAGATCCCGGTAGTCCTGGTCAATGGCGGCGACCTTGACCGTGTACGTGCCCGTGACGTTGCCAAACGCAACGCGGTGCCGCCAGTCCGCCTGCCACAGGATGCCCTGCTTTGCCAGGTACATCGGGTGAAACGTCAGGTCATAGTTCGGCGCCAATGCGAAGTAATAGGGCACCTCAACGCCGAAGCCCAGTTCCTCTGAGGTCAGATAGGAAGGCGTGAGGAAGCCGGACTTTTGCTTCACCGACGGGTCGGCGTGCTGGAAGTACGGCAGGCCGATGATGGGCACGCCGAAGAGCTCGAACCAGGCATCCTGGTAGGTGATCGTGGCTGCCGCCTGGTCGTGAATCACCCGGGCAGCGCTGATGCACCAGAGCGGCGGCATCCCTTCCTGTGCCTTACAAGGCGTGAAGCGGCCGTTCTGAAACTCGGTGATGTTCCCTTCACGACGTACGGCCCGTTCGGCGGAGATTCGCGTGTCATCCCGGGCCGTGACGCTCAGGGATTGCACGAAC
This sequence comes from Hyphomicrobiaceae bacterium, assembly GCA_002919265.1. Classification (GTDB taxonomy): domain Bacteria; phylum Pseudomonadota; class Alphaproteobacteria; order Rhizobiales; family Hyphomicrobiaceae; genus ZC4RG25. The sequence continues at coordinate 661 of PKEY01000022.1, forward strand.
CCGTCACGAAAATCATCAGTGAGCGTAATGCGCTCGCCGCGCGTGATGAGGCCGTTCGGTTCCTTGAGGGTCACGTTGCCGACGGCGCTCAACGTATTGGCATTCTGGTCGTAGATGACCTCGTCGGCGGTGAGAATGTAGTTGTTGAAATAGATCTCGACGTTGCCGCGGGCAATGATCCGGTTGCCTTCACTGTCGTAGATCAGCTCATCGCCCTGAAGATAGAGCGGCTGGCTTTTGTCCACCCGCTGCACCGGCCCGAACAGCGGATTCTTGCCTTTGCCAAAGGCGCGGGGGGCTTTGGGTTGCTCGAGCGAGTTGGGAAGAGCGTTGACGGCCGGAGCGACGACCTCCGGATCCTGCGCAAGCGCGGGTCGGGCAACACCAAGCGAAAGGCTGGACACGAGCGCAAAACACGCGACGCCCGCCAACAAATGGCGGGTCGCAGCACGTCGCCCGGCGCCACGACCTTCCGGTGTTTGCGCTCGACGCATCACGTCTAACCGTCCTCCTGGTGCAAAAGCACCGTAGTTGACACCAGGGCGGCTATAATCACCGGCGCCCATATCGCCACCCTCGGCGATACGAGACCAGCAACTCCAATCTGTCGGGATACCTCTGCCAGCAGAAAGAACCCGAGCCCCCCTAACATTCCGACGGCAACCATAGTCTGAATGCCGCCCGACCGGAATGACTTCAACGACACAGTGGCGGCAAAAAGTACCATGCAGATCAATAGGAGAGGCCGCGACAGCAGCATCTCGTACTGGACCCGATAGGGAGCGGCGGAGAGGCCCGCCCGCTCCACCACGTCGATGACGGCCGGAAGCTGCCAGAAGGATAGCGAGATCACGCTGCCCAGCGCATCCTGTACGCGTTCCGGGGTGAGGTACGTGCTGACGAGATACCGCTCGTAACGCTCCGGTTGCCGGCCGACGCCGGCGACGAGAGCATCCTGCAGCTCCCAGTAACCGTCCTGCAGAGTGGCTTGCTTTGCCTCGATTCGCTCGACGAATCGGCCCTCGCGATCGAACTGGAAGATCGTGACGGTAAATAGCCGGAGGCCGCCATCCGCTACGCCGCCAGCGTTCAGGACCGAGGAGCCATCAGCGCCGTCCTGTCGAAGCCAAGAGCCGGCGCGCGTCTTGAGGAAGTTGGATTCCTTGCCGAACACCTCGGCAAAGAGCTCTTCGGCCTGCGCGCGGGCCGAGGCTGCCAAAGGGTTGTAAAAAACGACAGTCAGTACGCCGAGAATGAAGGCGAGTACGATCCCGGGGCTGATGAACTGCCATACAGACATTCCCGCTGCCCGGATGACCGCAAGCTCACTCCGCCGACTGAGCTGCAACATGCTGGCGATGCTGCCCACCAATACGGCAAACGCGAGCAGGATCTCTGTATAGGCCGGCAATCGCAGAAGGGTGAGCCATACAAGTGTGGCAGCAGGCACGCTGCCGTGCTTGCCGGACTGGCGCAGCACCTCCACGAAGTCGATCATGAAGATGAGCAGGGCACAGACAGCAAACGTGCCGAGGATGCCGATGATGAAGTGCCGGGCGATGTAGAGCTTGAGCGTGAGCGCGCGCATGCTCACCTCGCTCCCTGTCGCCGCAGTGCGCGGGCGTTGCGTACTGCTGCCAGTGATGCGGCCAATGCCCGGATCGGGGCAAGCAGCACCATTAATCGATCTGTCACGCTCGGTCCGCTCCGCGGCACCTCGTTTCGCCGGATGAGGAAGAACGCCAACGCCATCCCTCCAAGTGGCATCAGGTAGAGAAGGGGAACGGCCCAGGCGTGGATGACCGTGAGATTGTTGGCTGCAAAGCCGCCGATCCGAAACAGCGCTGACACAACAAAAGCCAACACCAGAGCTTCCACGCGGCTCTGACGGTTCGAGCGCGCCTGACCGATGAAAGCCATTGTCAGAAGCACAAAAGTGAAGGGATACAGCGGGTTGGCGAGCCGCTCATGGAACTCAGCCCGGAATTCGCCAGGACGTTGGCGGTAATAGGCATCCTCAGGCGATGGCCAGGCAAGATCGCTGAAATAGCGCTCACGGGGCTTCAGCACACCGCCACCCAGCCCTTGAGGCTCGAACCGGTCGAGATTGATGGTGTAGCTGTCGAAGGTGATGATCTGGGGCGCGTCGCCGTTCTTCTGGCGAACGATGTGCCCGTCCGTCATCACGAGGAAGGCTGAATCCTCCCGCTTCACGAGGATGCCGCGCTCGGCGAGATAGGCCATTGTCTGGTCCTTGTCGCGGGCATCGTTGAGGAGAATGCCGCGCAACTCACCGTCCCGGGTTCGGTCACGGATGTGAACCGTCAAGTCTCTTTCAGGGCTCGAAAATTGGCCGGGTTGCAAAACTTGGGAGATGAGGTCCGTCCGTACCTGGATCACATAGTCCCGGAGCAACTGAAGGCTCCACGGCATGCCAACGTGATTGACGAAAGAGACGGCAATCGACACCAGCAGCGCGAGCAGGAGCAGGGGGCGCGCGACAGTCCATACAGTGGCCCCCGACGCGGTGAGCACGATGAGCTCGCTGTCGCCGTTGAGTCGGTTGAGCGTGTGGATACAGGCGATGAGCAGCGCGACCGGCGCAATGATCGCGATGAGGTTCGGCAGGGCCAGGGTCGTCATGATGACGAACACCAATGCGTCCTGACCCTGGCTTGTGATGAGATTGAGTTCCCTGAGCGCGAGCGCGATCCAGACAATCCCACCCAGCGAAAGCAGGATCAGCAGCAGTGCGCCGCCAACTTGACGAAAGACATACCGGCCGAACGTGCTCATGGCATTCTGCCGTCAGTCAGTCGCTTCGTATTGGTTGCACGCGACTGATTCACTGCTGCCCCTGTCTGCTGTTCCGTGCTCCGACGATGGCCCGCGTCTCACACCACGGTGGCGGAATTTCGGCTCCGGACGCCCTGGCGCTAAGCGCGAGATTTGGGGTGGCAATTCGTCGTTGCTTGCACTTCGCGCGCGAGCGACTAAGCTCGCGCAAGAGCACTCCTGCATCGATCCGCCCCCAGCCGTTATGAGCAGGATCCCCCGGATTCGCAACCTGGGGTCGGATCGCCGCTGCAACTTTAGACAAGTTGAACAATCCAGGACCCAATCATGTCCGACCGCCTTGCTGTTGAATTCGCGCCACTGAAAGCGCCTTTGCAACCCGTGGCTGCCATCCTGAGCGCCCAGGATCTGACTTTCGGGCCGCAGACACGCACCATTGACAGCAAGGCGAATGGGCTCGTCGCGAAGGCTGCCGAAGCCGCGGAGTTCAAGGGCAAGGCAAAGACTGCGATCGAGGTGTTGGCGCCAGCTGGCCTCGATCTTCGCCGTCTCGTCGTCATCGGCGTCGGCCAGCCGGATCAGGCCAAGGAGACGGATTGGGTCAACCTGGGCGGCTACGCTTACGCTCAGATCGCCGCGCGCAAAGGGGAAGCGGCCAGTCTCGTCGCGGAGGTACCCGATCCGAAGAGCCGCACGGCTGCCGATCTCGCGGCTGATCTGGCCTTTGGCGCGGTTTTGAGAAGCTACCGGTTTCGAAAGTACACAACCCGCAAGAAGGAGAACGGGGAGGACGCGAAGCAGGAAAACGGCCTGCAGCGCCTCGTTATTCACACTGCGGATCCCAGTGGCGCGGAAGCTGCTTTTGCGCGCCGCAAGGCTGTGGCCGACGGCATGTTTTTCGCGCGCGATCTCGTCAACGAGCCGGCCAACGTGCTGGGGCCGGTGGAGTTCGCCGAGCGGGTTGAGGAGCTGAGGCGCTATGGCGTCGAGGTCGAGATCCTCGATGTCGATGCCATGCGCGAGCTAAAGATGAACGCCTTGCTCGCCGTCGGTCAGGGAAGCGCGCGTCCGCCGCGCGTGGCCGTCCTGCAATGGAATGGAGCCAAGTCGCGCCGCTCGAAGCCGCTGTGCTTCATTGGTAAAGGCGTTTGCTTTGACACCGGCGGTATCTCCATGAAGCCCGCGCAAGGCATGGAGGACATGAAGGGCGACATGGGCGGCGCCGCCTGCGTGGCGGGCCTCATGCTGGCCCTTGCGCAGCGCCAGGCAAACGTGAATGCCGTTGGTCTGCTCGGGCTGACGGAGAACATGCCTTCGGGCACGGCCCAGCGCCCAGGCGACATCATCACGTCGATGTCCGGCCAGACGATCGAAGTCTTGAATACGGACGCCGAGGGCCGGCTCGTTCTGGCGGATGTGCTCTGGTACGCCCAGGAGCGGTTCAAGCCGCGCTTCATGGTCGATCTCGCCACGCTCACGGGCGCCATCATGATTGCACTGGGCAAGGAATACGCCGGGCTGTTCTCGAACGATGACAGGCTGGCTTCCGATCTGATCGAAGCCGGAAACGCCACCGGCGAGCTCGTCTGGCGCATGCCGTTGTCGCCGGCTTATGACAAGCTGCTCGACTCGCGCAACGCCGACATGAAGAACATCGGCGGTCGAAACGGCGGCGCCATCACGGCGGCGCAGTTCCTGCAGCGGTTTGTGAAGGACACTCCTTGGGCCCACATCGACGTGGCTGGTGTCGCGATGGACTCACCGAAGACGGACATCAACCAGAGCTGGGCGTCCGGCTGGGGTGTGCGGCTGCTCGACCGGATGGTCGCTGACAAGTATGAGCGATCCGAAAAGTGACCGACGCTGTACCCGCGCTCACAAGCGACGGCAGAGCTCGGCACTTGGCCGGGCTCAAGTTGCTGTTACCTGACCGAGAACCGCCTTGATTTTCCATAATATAGATTATGCGAATCGCGCTAGTGGCGGGATTATGTACGCGGTCTGATCTTCGCAAGCTGCTGGGCGCTCGCATGGTAATGTCGCTGTTGCTTGGCTTGTTGTCGGTCGCCAGCGTCGGGCGCTTTGAGGCTGGTTAACCGTCACCAACTCACCGCCTTCTCGCCAAGCGACTCCGAACATCCGGCAGGCGGACTGCCGCGAAAGCGCATGCAACTTTTTCGATCTCGCAGTCGAGTTGCATAGGAACCTGCCACGACGCCTCACGTTCAAGGCGGCACCAGTCAACTTGCGAAAGGAGCGCGTCGTGAAGAACCCGGTGAAGTTTGCAGTCCTCTGTGTTGGCACGGCTCTCGCCGTGGCAACTGCAGCACATGCCCAACAGCCCCAGCAGGCCCCTCAGCAACCCCCGGGGCAACAGTTCGGGCAACAGCCTGGTCAGCAGATGCCCGGGACGCCCGGTCAGATGCCGAGCCACCAGCAACTCACCCAGCAGAGCATCATGAACTTCTTCCAGCAGGCGCAGAACATCCTCCAGCAGACGGCGCGCACGCAGGATCCTCAGATGCTCCGGCATTATCTCGATCAGTACATAGAACCGGGCGCAAACTTCACGTCCATCTCACAGCTCTACCTCGGTGACCGCCATGTCGCCACCACGGTTTCCGAGGCGACGGACGACATGATCTCGGATGCGCTGGGCTACGCTGCGAACGCCCTGCACGGACGCAAGCTCGTCAGCAATTACGAAATCCATATCGACGTGCGAGACATCGAGATGGCGCCCAACCAGCAATCCGCGCGCGTCGAGACGACGATGCAGGAACGGGGAATTTTGACCGGACCGATCGCCGAACGCGTCGCAAGTCGTGTGGGCCAGATGCGCGAGCGGCTCGGTGAGATGCGCCAGCAGTTCCAGGATCGCCAAAGTCAACAGCAGATGGGCCAGCTCGGGCAACGGCTGCAGCAACGCTGGGGTCAAATGCAGAGCGACCAGGGGCAAGGCGGTGTCGGCATGGGTGCCGGTGGAGGCACGCAGACGCAAGGCATCCCGTTCCAGAGCCGTGCAAATTGCACGCACCAAATGATGCTGGATCAGGGCCAGCTCAAGCTCGGCAATACTTTCTGCCGTGCGACAACCCAGCTGGGTCAATAAATGCAAACAGGGCTACGCCTCATCTTGCCGGGCATTTCACGGCGGATGAGGCAAATGCACACCCGCCTTGGCGCGACGAGTGTGCTAGGTGATGGCGGCCAATGGTCATCGGAGGCCGCCATGTCCTCACTGTCTCCATCCCGCGATATCGCCGTCCTCCTCGAAATCATGCGCCAGCTGCGCACGCCGGTGACCGGCTGCCCTTGGGATCTGGAGCAGACGTTCGAAACGATCGCTCCTTACACCCTGGAAGAAGCCTATGAGGTCGCGGACGCCATTGCGCGCGGCGATCTTGCGGATCTGCGCGAGGAGCTGGGCGATCTGCTCCTGCAGGTGGTCTACCACGCACAGATGGCCCAGGAGCAAGGTGCGTTCGACTTCGGAGATGTGGTTGAGGGTGTGACGGCCAAGATGATCCGGCGACACCCCCACGTCTTCGGAGATGAGGCCACGCGATCCGCCGGGGTGGCAAAGGACTTCTGGGAACGCGCGAAGGCGGCCGAAAAGGCTGAGAAGGCGCGCGAGTCCGGAGACAGCGCTCAAGACGAGGCCAAAAGCCTGCTCGATGACGTTCCCCTCCCCCTGCCTGCGCTCACGCGCGCCGTAAAGCTGCAGAACAAGGCAGCCAGGGTCGGGTTTGACTGGCCGGGTCTCGAGCCGGTGCTTGCCAAGCTGAAGGAAGAGATTGCGGAGCTCGACGAGGCGATCGCTGCTAATCGCAAGGAGAAGGTCAAGGAGGAATTTGGGGACCTTCTGTTCGTCGTGGCCAACGTCGCGCGCCATCTCGACATTGATCCCGAAGCCGCGCTCCGCGCCGCAAACGACAAGTTCGTCCGCCGGTTTCGCTACATCGAGCAGGCTCTCGCCCAGCGCGGCAAACGCCCTGCTGATTCCACGCTCGAAGAGATGGATGCGCTGTGGGATGAGGCGAAGGCGTCCGAGAAGGCTGCCGCTTCCACCAAACAGGATGATTAAGGTGACGCGAGTTGGATGGGCGGCAGGTCGGGCGACTGGATATGCTCCGGCCTAATTCCAACACCAACGACCCTTGCTGTCAGTCGCCGGAGGAATGGAAAGCGTGCCGCAAGCCGCAGGGGGAGCGGTGGTTTTGGCACTGAGCTTGCCGCAAGTATTGGCCGGATGACGCGGTTCTGGATGGCGACCTGAAGGCGTTGGGTGGCGCGCGTTGGCCACTCCCGTCGGCGCTGCACGGCTTCGAGATGGCTTGTTTCGAGTTGCTTATCCCTCAATGGTTGCCAGAGAATATTTGACGCGGCGACCGCATCCTGAATGGCGAGATTGATCCCGACACCGCCGATTGGCGACATGGCGTGCGCGGCATCGCCGATGAAGAGCAATCCGGGCCGGAACCATTGCTTCAGTCGATCGACGCGCACCGTGAGCAGCTTGACGTCGTCCCACGTTCTGAGATCGTCCGCCAGCCGATCCCGCGCCCACGGGACCAGCTCACCAACGTCTTCGCGGAACTTCTCCAGACCACGCGCACGCACGGTCTCGGCCGCACCTTTGGGAATGATCACGGCGCACTGCCAGTAGTTACCGCGATTGATGTGGATCAGTCCCCGGCCTACTCCGAACACGCCCAGTGTCTCGTCCGTGTCCCCTGCGTCGCGTGACAGGCGGAACCAGAGCACGTCCATCGGCGCCCCAAGGTCATCTGGGACGAAACCCGCGCTCTCACGCAGCACGGAATGCCGCCCGTCCGCAGCCACGACGACATCGGCGTGAATTTCTATTGGCCCCTCGGGGGTGCGAGCTGTTACGCCGACGACCTTCCCATCGTTGGTGAGAAGGTCCGTCCCCTCGGCCTCCATGAGCAGCGTGAAGCTCTGGAAATGACGCGCTTTCTCCGCGATGAAGTTGAGGAAGTCCCACTGGGGCATCATCGCGATATAGGGGTGGCGCACCGGCAGACGCGAGAAATCCGCAAAGGTCAGGACCTCGGTACTGAACTGTCCGCTGACTCGTGGTACCTTATTATGCGGCAGCCGAAGCAGCTCGTCATCGATGCCGAGTTCCGCCATCAGCTCGAGCGTCGACGGATGAATGGTGTCGCCGCGGAAGTCGCGGAGAAAATCCCGATGCTTCTCGATGACCACAACCGGGATACCGGCGCGCGCGAGGAGATAGCCAAGCATCAAACCTGCGGGGCCGCCGCCGACGATGCAGCAGGTGGTCGAGAGCGACTTGCCAGCCATGCCGTCACCTCCTCTGCCATAATGGCGGCTGTGCCGCCTATTCGATGGCCGGCTTGGCACTCCTCAGCCGCTTGACCTCCCCACGACGGATCTTGCTTTGGATGCGACGTTCTTTGGCCGCTTTGGAGGGGCGGGTCGGAATGCGCCGCTTGGGCTCGATCAACGCCCTCCGCACCAGCGCGACGAGCCGATCACGCGCCTCCGCGCGATTGAGCTCCTGAGTTCGATGTGTCTCGGCACGGATCACGAGCACGCCGTCCTTCGTAACGCGCCGTCCGGCCAGTCGTCGCAATCGCGCGCGAACCGGAGGCGGAAGACTTGGGGTTCGGGCGACGTCGAACCGCAACTCCACCGCGGTTGCCACCTTGTTCACATTCTGTCCGCCGGGCCCCGTCGCGCGGATAAAGTGCTCCTCGATCTCGGTCTCGGGAATGGCGATGTCATCGCTGATACGCAGGACGGAGCCGGCCTCATTCATCATCATATCCCCCTCGCCTGCGTCGACATGGGCTCGCGTATCCAGTAGGGGCCTGCGCCTTCGCCTTGATCGTGGCGACTTACCTTGGCATCAAGCCTGCGGTCACCAACTTCAATAGCCGGCGTGGAAGCCTAGTGCCGACTCAACGCAAAAAGCGAAAGCGCAGACATATCCAGCTGCCAGCAGGCCTGCGCGATCTGCAGTATCGCGCGGAATACGCGCTGTTGCGCATCATCGTTGCCGTCGTCCGTGCCATGCCGCTCAGCTTTGCCGTGAGGTCGTCGGCGTGGGTGTGGCGGCGGCTCGCGCCAATTCTCTCGCCGACGCGGCACCAGCGGGCGCTCGACAACCTCGCCATCGCCTTTCCTGAAAAATCCGAGGAAGAGCGGCGCCAGATCGCGCTGGCCCACTGGGAAAACCTTGGGCGCGTCATGGCCGAGACCATGCAGATCGACCGGCTCATCCAGGACCCATCCCGGATCGAGATCGAGGATCTGACCATCTTCCGGCGTTACAAGGACAAGCTCGGACCAGCGATTGGCGTGTCGCTTCACATGGGCAACTGGGAGCTTGCCATCTGGCCGCTTGTCGTCGCCGGTGCCAACCCGGCCGCCATCTATCGCTCCGTCAACAACCCTTATGTAGACCGCTACTTGCGGGAGCAGCGCAAGGATCTATATCCCGGCGGGCTTTTTGGTCGTGGCCGGGTGGATGGCGACCACGACGAAAGCCAGCGTACGGCAAGGATCATAACGGATTATGTCCGCCGTGGTGGCCGGCTCGGTCTTGTCTGCGACCTGTATGACAGATGGGGCATCCCAGTCCCGTTCTTCGGCAAACCGGCGCGGACTCAGGCCATCGCGGCCATGATCGCCCGGCGCGTCGGCGCGCGCATTTGGCTGGCGCGCTGCCTGCGGGTCGGAACGGAGAGCCGCTTCCGGGTCCAGATCAAAGAGCTGAAGGTGCCCCGTACGGCCAATCAGGCGGAGGACGTTCGCGCGATCATGACGGAGATGCAGGCGCAGTTCGAGATGTGGATACGGGAAGCGCCCGAACAGTGGATGTGGTCTAACCGGCGCTGGAGCTGAGGACATTCGCCCAGCCGGGGCTTATAGGATCAAGCAGAATTTCGACTGCAGGAGTTGTCATGCCCGCCACCCGTACGCCCGCCAAGTTCTATAGCCCGCTTGCCATCGGCGCGCCGGAGCCCTTTCGCCAGCTTCCCGTGCGCCTCGAGCGCATGATCCACTTCATACCGCCGCAAAATCCAAAGATTCGCGCGCGCCTTGACGAGATTGTCGCTAGCGTGGACGTGCTGCTTGGTAACCTCGAGGACGCCATCCCTGCGGACGAGAAGGAAGCGGCGCGTCGCGGTTTCATTGAAATGGCCGAGCAACACGATTTCGGCTCGACTGGCCTGTGGGTGCGCATCAACGCCCTCAATTCGCCCTGGGCGCTCGATGACATCATGGAGATCGTTGGCGCGGTCGGCTCGAAGCTCGATGTGATCATGCTGCCGAAGGTCGAGGGACCGTGGGACATCCACTACCTCGACCAGCTGCTCGCCCAGCTCGAGGCTCGCCACAGTATCAAGCGGCCCATCCTGATCCACGCCATTCTCGAAACAGCGGAGGGCGTGTCGAACGTCGAGGAGATTGCTGCCGCCAGTCCGCGCATGCACGGCATGAGCCTCGGGCCTGCCGATCTGGCCGCCTCGCGCGGCATGAAGACGACGCGCGTCGGCGGTGGCCATCCCGATTACGGCGTTCTCTCTGACCCGCAGCCGAATGGCAGTCCCCGCCCCTTCTTCCAGCAGGACCTGTGGCACTACACGGTGGCGCGGATGGTCGATGCTTGCGTGCGCAACGGCATCAAGCCGTTTTATGGCCCCTTCGGCGACTTCTCGGATGACGCCGCTTGCGAGGCCCAGTTCCGTAATGCGTTCCTCATGGGCTGCGTCGGCGCATGGTCACTGCACCCAAAGCAAATTGCCATCGCCAAGCGCGTGTTCAGCCCCGACCCTAATGAAGTTGCATTTGCAAAGCGCATCCTCGATGCGATGCCTGATGGAACGGGCGCGGTGATGATCGACGGGAAGATGCAGGATGACGCGACCTGGAAGCAGGCCAAGGTGATCGTCGATCTCGCCCGCCTCGTCGCAGCGAAAGATCCCGAGTTGGCCGCGCAATACGGATTCTGAGATGATTTGCTGCGCGATTTGAGACAAGTTGTGCGCTTGTAGCAACAGTACGGGGGCGTTTATGAGCTATTCTCAATCGGGTGCACGAGATGGGGGAGCTGGCGCCGGTGCACGCCCGAGGGGTGCCAGCTCAGGGAACTGTGGTACCCAGACTGCCATGAGCAAAGTGCGTGTGGCCAAATATGCGATTGGCCAAGTGGTTCGCCACCGGTTCTATCCATTCCGTGGCGTCATCTTCGACGTCGACCCCGTATTTAACAACACCGAGGAGTGGTGGCTCTCGATCCCCGAGGAGATTCGCCCCTCCAAGGATCAGCCCTACTATCACCTTCTCGCTGAGAACGCGGAGACGGAGTACATCGCCTACGTGTCCGAGCAGAACCTGATGCTCGACGACAGCGGCATCCCCCTCCGCCATCCGCAAATCTGGGACCTCTTCATCGAAAGCGAGAACGGCTACCAGCCGACGTTCGTCCAGCCAAATTGAAGGCTGAGCGACGAACAGCTGTCGCGGTTAAGAGCTGCTCTGCGTCCGGCGCCCAAGCTGGGAGTCAAAGCTGGTCTTTCGGGTGCTCCGTGAAAAGCGAAAGGCAGTGCCACGCCACCGTGACACTGCCTTTTCTTGTTACTGCTTCTTCTTCTCGGCAGCCTTGTTCTCGGGCGCCGCGCCTTGCTGCTGTTGCTGCTGTCTCTCACGCGCCTGCCGCATCAACTCGGCCTGCCGCTGCCGGATCTGCTGCATGAGCTGGCTGCGCGCCTCGGCGTAGGCCTTGTTGTCCACTGGAGCACCAGTGTGCGCAGCGGCGAAACCGTCCAGCGGCACCGGGAACGCGATCGGCTGACCGTTGGCGTTGATGGCAAGGACCATCAGGCCACCGCCCGTCTTCATCGAATTGATGAGCTCTTCTGTGGCCTCGACCTCAGCCGTGCAGCCGGCGGGGTGACACAGCGAGTAATGCAGATTGATTGGCTTGAGCGTGCTCTCGTCGATGGTCTCGTTCTTCTGGGCCTTCTCCCACTGCTCCTTCGAGTAGACAGCAGCCCGCACGCCCGGCGGGATGGCCATGCCAAGCGGCACCATGATCATCAGGTGCTGCTTTTCCATGCCCTCCACCTGCCGGATGGCTGCGGACACGAGAACCATGCCCGTGTTTCCGTCCAGCCGCTCGTGGTGCGTAAGGCAGATGTTCTTCTCTTCGTGATTCTCTTTGCCGTCCTTGTCGCGGCGAACGAAGTTGGCCTTCTCGCACAACTTCACCCACGCGCTCTGTTGCTGCTGGCCCGCCTGTTGCTGCTGCTTGGGCTGAGCAGCCTGCTTGGGCTGCGACTTAGCCTGCTGGGCCAGAGCGGAGCCCGAAATCGCAAGCTGGAATCCAATCGCCAGTGCAACGCCCGTCATGGCGCGCGTAGCGCCCTTTGCGAGCCATCCTGAATTCGCCATCGTACGTTTCCGACCTTCCCTGTGAGCGGACTTGCCGCCCGGCCCCAATCCTCTTAAGCGCTCGTGCGCGTCTGGTTGTTGCGCCCTGTACAGGCACCCGTGCGGACTAATGGGGCGAATGCGGCAATCCCGTGGCCGCCCACTCGCCTACCAGTGAATGTGTGAGGCCGTCTACTGCGACGTGGCAAAGTCGCAACGTCGCACTACGGTCATCCACACGTAGCGAGTGTGGTAATGGAAGTTGACGATCATCCAGCACCGCTCACTAGTAGACGGGAGCGGTAGAACCGATGGACCCGGAAGCCCTGTGACCCTGCTTTTTGTTCTCGCGTCCTTCGTCCTGGCCGCGCTCCTTCCGGCCCAGCCCGCGCTGGCGGATGGGCATGGCATCGCCATGCACGGTACGCCGGCCTTGCCGCCCGACTTCAAGCATTTTCCTTACGTCAACCCGGACGCACCCAAGGGCGGTCGTTTGCGCATGGGTGTGCTCGGCACGTTCGACAGCCTCAATCCGTTCATCATCAAGGGCGTCACGCCGTCGGGCATCCGCGAGTACGTCTACGAGAGCCTGATGGCCCGTTCGCAGGATGAGCCCTTCACGCTGTATGGGCTTATCGCGGAGCGAATCGAGGTTCCTGAGGACCGCAGCTCGATTACATTTCACCTGCGGCCGGAGGCGCGCTATTCAGACGGCCATCCCATCACGCCCGAGGACGTGCTGCACTCTCACAAGCTGCTGAAAGAGGGCGGTTGGCCTTACCACCGTTCCTACTATTCCAAAGTCGAAAAGGCTGAGCAGATCGGCCCGCATTCGGTTCGCTTCACCTTCAAGGAAGGTGGCGATCGCGAAATTCCGCTGATCCTCGGTTTGATGCCGATCTTGCCGGCCCATTACATGACCAAGGAGCGGTTCGAACGCACGAGCCTCGAGCCGCCCATCGGCAGCGGCCCGTACATCATCGATCGCGTGGAGCCGGGGCGTTCCGTCGTGTTCCGCAGAAACCCGAACCACTGGGCCAGAGATCTCCCCGTCAACCGCGGTCGGTTCAACTTCGATGAGATCAGGGTGGACTTCTTCCGCGATGCCGCAAGCCTTTTCGAGGCGTTCAAGGCGGGTCAGATCGATGTGCGCATCGAAGATGATCCGGGGCGCTGGGCGGAAAGCTACGATTTCCCAGCCGTTGCCGATGGTCGTGTGCTGAAAAGTGAGTTCAAGACCGGCCTCCCGGCCGGCATGACTGGCCTCGTGTTCAACACGCGCCGGCCAGTGTTCGCCGATCAGCGGGTGCGGCGTGCGCTGATCCTGATGTTCGACGCCGAGTGGGTCAATCGCAGCCTGTTCCACGGCCTCTATACGCGAACGGACAGCTATTTCGCGCGCTCTGACCTTGCCTCTACGGGCCATCCCGCCTCCGAGCTCGAGCGCAAGCTGCTGGCGCCATATCTCGATGAGCTACATCCCGACGTCCTGGAGGGGCGCTCACGCCTGCCAGTGGGCGACGGCTCGGGCAACAATCGCGAGGCCCTTCGCGAGGCCTACAAGCTGTTGACAGAGGCCGGCTACAAGCTGGAAGGCTCGCGCCTCGTGCACGAGAAAACTGGCGCGCCTCTGGCGTTCGAGTTCCTGGCTGCCACGCGGGCGCAGGAGCGCATCATGCTCGCCTACGCGCGCATGCTCGAACGGCTTGGTATTTCCGTCAGCATTCGCCAGGTGGATTCGGCGCAGTACTGGGCGCGCCTCAAGTCGTTCGACTTCGACATGATCCAGTGGACGTGGGGGGCGTCGCTATCGCCAGGCAACGAGCAGGTCAATCGCTGGTCATCCCGAGCAGCTGATAATGAGGGCACCCTCAACTATGCGGGTGTGAAGAGCAAGGCTGCCGATGCGATGATCGATGCCCTGCTTACGGCGCGCACCTACGAGGAGCTGACTGCAGCGGTGCGCGCGTTCGACCGCGTGCTTCTCTCAGGCGACTACGTCATCCCCCTGTTCCACATCCCGAAGCAGTGGATCGCCCATTGGTCCCACTTGCGCCCGCCGGAGCGCACGGCTCTTTTGGGCACTGACTTCGATACGTGGTGGCAGGCGGGGGAGGCACCGTGAGCGAACAGCAAGGCGCATTTGGCTTTCGCGGACCGCTGCCCCCTGCTCGCTTCAACATGGCCGCCTACGTGATAGGCCGCGCGGCCGCCGAGTATCCTGACAAACCGGCCCTGCTCGTCTTCTCTGACCCGCTGTCTCCGCCATCGGAGATCTGGACCTTTGCCGCGCTCGAGGACGCCGTCTTGCGCCTCGCTGCGGCGCTGAAGGCGGAAGGTCTGGAGCCGGGCGCGCGGATCATGATCCGGCTTGAGAACACAAGTACCTACGCCCTGCTCTTCTTCGGCGCGATTGCTGCCGGATACGTTCCGCTTCCAACCTCGAGTCAACTGACTGAAGGTGAGGCGGAATTCCTCCTGCAGGACAGCGGCGCGCAATTTCTCGCGCTCAGTGACGCCTTGCCGATGTCGCGGATCCCCGCGGGGGTTCGGGTTGTAGACGGCGCTCGTATCAGGGCGATGGCCGCCTACCCGCATCGCGCCACTTACGCCGATACCGCTGCCGATGATCCGGCGTACCTGATCTACACATCGGGCACCACGTCGCGGCCCAAAGGCGTTCTGCACGCCCATCGGGCCGCATGGGGCCGGCGGCCCATGTATCAGGGCTGGTATGGCATCACACCGGCGGATCGCGTTCTTCACGCTGGCGCGTTCAACTGGACCTACACCCTCGGCACGGGCCTTACAGACCCGTGGGCCAATGGTGCGACGTCCATCGTCTACACCGGCCCCAAGGACCCGACTATTTGGCCGGGCCTCATTCGATCATCCGAGGCCACCATTTTCGCTGCGGTGCCGACGCTTTATCGTCAGATCCTCCGCTACGCGCAGGTCGACCGCGGCGAGACGCTGGGCGTTTTGAGGCATGGCCTCATGGCGGGGGAAGCCCCGCCGCCGGGGCTGTTCGAGGAGTGGCATGAACGCACCGGGCGCGAAATCTACGAAGCTCTCGGCATGAGCGAGCTCTCAACCTACATCTCCTCGGCCCCAGCCGTACCGCGCAAACCCGGCGCCGTCGGCAAGCCTCAGCCCGGCCGCTGTGTTGTCATTCTGCCGGCAGAAGGTGGCACGACGCCTTTGCCGCTGGGCGAAGAAGGTTTGCTCGCCGCCCATCGCTCCGATCCCGGACTGATGCTCGGCTATTGGAACCGGCCCGAAGAAGAAGCGGAAGTTTTCCGGGGCGAATGGTTTATCGGCGGCGATCTCGCGCGCATGGACGAGGAAGGCTACGTCACCCACTGCGGGCGCGCGAACGACATCATGAAGGCGCTCGGCTATCGGGTGGCACCGCAGGAGGTCGAAGCGGTGCTGAGCCAGCATCCAGCGGTGGCCGAGGTCGCCTGCGCCGAGGTGCGGGTGCGGGCCGACGTCAGCGTGATCGGTGCGTTTGTGGTACCGCGCCCTGGAGCCGAGCGCGATCCCGAATCCATCAAGCGATTCGCAGCCGAACGGCTGGCCGCCTACAAGTGCCCGCGCGAGGTCGTGTTTCTCGACGCCCTGCCCCGCACAGCCAACGGAAAGCTCCGCCGCGGCGACCTGAAAAATTGGCGGCCGACCTAAGCCCAGATTTGAGTTGTAGTTGATGCTTCGTCGCCCTGACCCAGCGGCGACACGACGGATTGCAATCCAGGCTGCTTCGCACGACGACAGGCCAAATCCTTTCATTCCGTTCTGAAAAGAGGCGACGGTGACGGAACAAACTCAAAGCGGACAGCCCATTCGCTGGATCATTGCATTTGCAGGGCTGATGGGAGCAGCAGGCATCACAGCGGCGGCAGCGGCTGCCCACTGGGCCGATGAACGGCTTCTTGGCGCCGTTTCCGCCATTTGTCTTGCCAACGCCCCTGCTCTAATTGGGCTCGGCATTGCCGGATCGCGACTGAGGCTCGGTGCCATGGTAGCCATTCTGCTCATTCTGGGGACGGCGCTTTTTTCCGGCGACGTGACGCTGCGCGCGTTCTACGGAGAGGGGCTGTTCCCAAAAGCTGCGCCGATCGGTGGGTCGACGGTGATCATCGCCTGGTTGCTGCTTGCGGTCGACGCGCTGTTACCTCGGCGAGATTAAAGCCGCGCAAGGACGACTGTTCGGGCCCAGCCATCCTGCGCACACGACACGCTCCCGAAAATGCAAAAGCCCGGCCGCCTGAAGCGACCGGGCCAGTTTCCAAGACTTCCTGCTGAGTCTTACCGCGAGCCGCTCACGGCAGCTGCCACTTCCGCAGCGAAATCCTCTTCCTTCTTCTCGATACCCTCGCCGAGCGCGTAGCGCACGAAGCCGGTGATCTTGATGTCACCGCCAACCGACTTGGCAGCCTCCTTCATCGCCTCCTCGACCGTCGACTTGCCGTCGATCACGAAGGTCTGCTGCAACAGAACGACCTGCTGGAAGAACTCCTTGCGCAGCCGGCCCTCGGCCATCTTGGCAACGATGTCCGCCGGCTTGCCGGAGGCGGCAGCCTGCTCCTCGTAGATCTTGCGCTCGCGCTCGATCACCGCCGAGTCAAGATCCTCGACAGTCACTGCAAGCGGTGACGAGGCGGCGATGTGCATGGCGACCTGACGGCCAAACTCGGCGAGCTTCGCCTTGTCACCCGTGCTCTCGAGCGCGACGATCACGCCGATCTTGCCAAGCCCATCGGCCACGCGGTTATGCACGTAGTCAACGATCACGCCGTTCTCGCTCGCGGTGAGCAGCGCCGTGCGGCGCACCGTCATGTTCTCACCGATGGTGGCGATCATCTCCTTGACGTGCTCTTCGACCGTCGCCGACTTGCCCGGGAATGGCATGGCTAGGAGCCGGTTGAGATCGCCAGCGGCATCGAGCGCCAGCTTCGTGATCTCACGCACCATCTCCTGGAACTGGGCATTGCGGGCAACGAAGTCCGTCTCGGAGTTGACCTCGACGGCGGTGCCCACCTTGTCCTTGACCGCGACGCCGATCAGACCTTCCGCCGCGACGCGGCCCGACTTCTTGGCCGCCTTCGACAGGCCCTTCTTCCGCAGCCAGTCGACAGCGGCGTCCATGTCGCCGTTGTTCTCGATCAGCGCCTGCTTGCAATCCATCATGCCCGCGCCGGTCTTGTCGCGGAGCTCTTTCACCATCGCGGCAGAAATCTGCGTCATGTCACCCTCTCGGGTTGGGCAGGCACGCAAAGCGGGCCCGCATGATTGAACTGGCAGGCGCCCCGAAAGGAACGCCTGCCGGAGGAAACGTTGGCCTTTTCGGCCTCAAGGTCAGGCCGCGGCAGCCTCGACCAGCTTGCGGGCCTGGCCGACCCAATCCTCGGCCTCGATCTGACCCTTCAGCTTGAGCGTGCGATCGAGGGACTTGATGCCATCCGCATCGAGATCGGCGATCTGCCAGAAATGGAAAACGCCGATGTCGTTGAGCCGTTGCTCGAGCTTTGCAGTGATGTTCTTGATCCGCTTGAGATCGTCCGGCTCGCCGCGAGGCGCCTCGATGCCCTTGAACTGAGGCACGGGGATCTCCTCCTCCGGCGGCGTCTCGGCCGCTCCGATGTCGAGGCCGGCAGCCGCCTGGGCACGCTGAATGCCGTCAATGGCAGCACGAGCGGCGAGGTCGCAGTACAGCGTGATAGCGCGGCCCGCGTCGTCGTTCCCGGGGATCGGGAAGTCGATGCCGTCCGGATCACAGTTGGTATCGACGACGGCCACGATCGGGATGCCGAGCTTCCTGGCTTCCTTGACGGCGATCGCCTCCTTGTTCGTGTCGATCACGAACAGCAGGTCCGGCGTGCCGCCCATCTCCTTGATGCCACCCAGCGACTGGTTGAGCTTGTCGCGCTCGCGGGTGAGGTTCAGGATCTCTTTCTTGGTCCGGCCCTGCGGATCGGCAAGGATTTCGTCAAGCTGGCGCAGGCGGCGGATAGACTGCGAAATGGTCTTCCAGTTGGTCAGCGTGCCGCCGAGCCAGCGGTGGTTCACGTAATACTGGGCAGAACGCTTGGCGGCTTCCGCCACCGCGTCGACAGCCTGGCGCTTCGTGCCCACGAATAGCACACGCCCGCCCTCTGCGACCGTGTCGGAAATCTTGACTAGAGCCTGGTGCAGCAGCGGCACCGTCTGGGTCAGGTCAATGATGTGGATCCCGTTGCGGACGCCGAAAATGAACGGCGCCATCTTCGGATTCCAGCGATGAGCCTGGTGACCGAAATGCACGCCAGCTTCCAGCAGCTGGCGCATCGTGAACGTTGGCAGCATGGAACTCTCTCGTTTTCCGGTTGCACCTCCGCGGACCAGTACGTGTTTTGCCGGCACAGAACGAAACGGCAAAACACACCGGAGCGCCATCGGCGGGGCTTTCAATCCGCCGGAGCGCGAAGATCCGCGTGTGGAATGACGGCGCATTTAGCGGGTGTTCGCTCAGAATGCAAGGCCGGAGTGCCATCCATAGCAGGGAACGGCCTGCTGGTGAGGGCGTTTGCCCTCAGCCATGACAGCGAGCGGAAACATACACGAAGCCAGCGCCGGACCGCAGGGGGCCCGCTTCCGGACGCGCGGGCGGGGCAATTTCCTGCTTGGACTGGTCGTTCTAGGGGCGATGGCGTTGCGCGGCAGAAGAGCGCCATCGGCGGATCACCAGG
Organism: Hyphomicrobiaceae bacterium; assembly: GCA_002919265.1. Classification (GTDB taxonomy): domain Bacteria; phylum Pseudomonadota; class Alphaproteobacteria; order Rhizobiales; family Hyphomicrobiaceae; genus ZC4RG25. The sequence goes on from PKEY01000022.1 coordinate 19,614, forward strand.
GGGCTGCTTACGACGGTCCGCCAACAGAAGGCTCTTTAGGACAGACCAAGTCTCTGTCCGATATGAATGCGCCGGCAAACAGCGCAGATGCCACCACGCGCGGGCAAGACGCCCCCACTCCAACGCACATTCCGGCTCGCGGATGGTGGGACATTGCCAAGCGCGTCTACCAGCGGATCCAGGAACACCGCGTGATGCTCGTCGCAGCGGGCGTGAGCTATTACGCCCTGCTGGCCCTATTCCCGGCCCTCGCTGCCCTCGTCTCACTCTTCGGCCTCGTCGCCGATCCGGCGAGCATCCAGCAGCAGCTCTCCAATCTTCAGGGAGTCGTTCCCGAGGAAGCGCTGCAGATCATTGGAGATCAGATCAGCCGCATTCAGGCCCAGGGCGGTCGGACGCTGAGCCTCTACTTCTTCATTGGTCTTGCCGTCTCGTTATGGAGCGCCAACGCCGGGGTCAAATCCGTCTTCGATGCGCTCAACATCGTCTACGAAGAGCCGGAGCGGCGCAGCTTCCTGCAGTACAATTTGCATGCGCTGCTTTTCACGCTGGGCGGTATTCTGTTCATCATCCTTGCGGTGAGCGGCATCGTCATTCTTCCGGCGATGTTCGCCTTCGTTGGCCTGGAGAGCATGTCCGGGCGGATTATCTCACTGCTCCGCTGGCCCCTGTTGCTCGTCGCCCTGCTCCTGGCGCTGGCGCTGCTCTACCGCTACGGGCCGTGCCGGGAAAAGCCCCAGTGGAAATGGGTCACCCCGGGCAGCATCTTCACGGCCGTCGTCTGGCTCGCAGGCTCGATGCTGTTCTCCTGGTACGTCTCAAGTTTCGGTACCTATAATGAGACCTACGGCTCCCTCGGTGCTGTCATAGCATTCATGGTCTGGATGTGGTTGTCGGCAACCATCGTGCTCGTCGGCGCGGAGATCAACGCGCAATCCGAGTTTCAGACGCGCGCGGACACCACGACCGGCGAGCCGCGATCAATGGGCGAGCGCGGCGCGAACGTTGCGGATAACGTGGCAAACAGCCTTTGAGGCCCCATCCGCAAATCGGTCCGCCACCGCTCTTTTCGACCTCCTCTGCACGCTCCCGCGTTATCCTCCGAAAGAGTTCGGTCACTGACGATTCCTGCGGGAGGATTTTAAGATGGATCCGACAAAGCTCGGGGATGAACTCGCCACGTTCTCTGAAGCCGTGATCGCGTGGGCGCTTTCCCTGTTGCCGAATGCAATTGTCGCCTTGCTGATCCTCGCGATCGGCTGGGCCGTGGCGGGCTGGGCGGAACGGGCCGTCGGACGATTGCTTGACCGAGGCCGCATTGAACCGACGCTGCATGGCGTGACCACTGCCGTCGTACGATACGGCATTTTGGTCCTCGTCGTCGTGGCAGCGCTGGGCCAGGTGGGCGTTCAGACGACGAGCATTCTGGCGGTGCTCGGCGCCATTGGCCTCGCCATCGGCCTCGCGTTGCAGGGCACACTCGCCAACATCGCAGCGGGACTCATGCTGCTCTGGCTGAGACCCTTTCGCGTCGGCGACTTCATCGAGGCGGGCAATGTGTCGGGAACGGTGAAAGACGTCGGCTTGTTCGCATCCGAGCTGCATTCGGGAGATGGCGTCTACCAGTTCGTTCCCAACTCTGAGCTCTGGAACAAGCGCATCATCAACTACTCGCGCCTTGATCGGCGCCTTGTCGACCTGAAATTCGAAATTTCATACACCGATGATATCGAAACCGCGTGCCAGCGCCTGCTGGAGCTCGCCAAATCAGACCCGCGCGTTTTGCCCGATCCCGCTCCAAATTGCGTAGTGGACAAGCTGACGGGCAGCAGCGTCATCCTTGGACTGAGCGCGTGGACCACCACCGCGAATTTTGGAGCACTGCGCACGTCTCTTATCGTCGGCGGCAAGAAGGCTTTGGAAGATGCAGGGATCTATGCCCCGCTCCCGCAACGGATCCTTCACTTTGCCAGTGAGCTGCCGATCCGCAGCACGGTCCCAGCGCAATCCTGAGATCCTCAACGCCTGTAGCTTCTTCAGCTTGTGACGGGCCTGCGTCAGCCTTAAACTTTGGCGTGTTGAGGAAAGGACGTACAGCCATGTGCCGGATTTTCGCTTCCCAGCCACCCGAAATGTACGCTTGTGAGACTCGCTCGGTGCGCCTTGGAGGACACGTCACATCGGTTCGTCTGGAAGCAGCCTTCTGGGCCATCCTGGAAGAGATTGCCGAAAGCCAGGGCATGTCTGTGCCCAAATTCCTGAGCAAGTTGCACGACGAAGTGCTCGACGCGGGCGCGCAGGGCCACAATTTCGCGTCTCTTCTACGTTGTGCCTGTCTCACCTACGTCACGAAGATCAAGGGCAGGCCTGCAGCGGAGCGTTCCCTTAAGGAAGAAGCGATGCGGGATCTTGCTCAGGCCTCGGCCTAATTGGCTTGCAACTGCGTTGGGCAAGCTTCGCATAGAAATGTAGCATCCACCTACTACCCACTCATCCCCCGATTGGGCGTAATGTTGCTCGAGTTCGGTGGATGGGAGAAACGTCCGAGGGCTGTAAAGGGTGGGTGTGAAATATCATGCCTTCAAACAGCTTTTGCCTGCGGTGGTGCGGGCAGGCTGTGTTGCGTGCCTGGCATTTGGATACGCCCTTTCTGTTAGCCCCAACACCTATGCCCAGACTGAAGATGCCGGGCGCCGCCAGTTTCTGACCAGCTGCGGAACTTGCCATACCGCTGAGCCGGGTGGGCGCCATCGGCAAGGGCCCAATCTCCATGGGATTTTCGGCAAGCGGGCGGGACAGGTAGAGAATTTCAAATATTCGGACGCGCTCGCTCGTGCTGACCTCGTTTGGGACGAACCAACCCTCGACAAGTGGCTTGAGGACTCAGGGGCCATGCTGCCCGGAACGGTCATGGCATATCGGCAGCGCGACCCCGAAAAACGGCGGCTCGTTATCGAATATCTGAAAACACTCAGAGATTAAGAGTAAGGAGATCCTCAATGGCGAAAGCGATTCATAGCATGATCCGTGTGCTCGACGAGCAGCGGTCCGTCGATTTTTATTCCAAGGCTTTTGGCCTGAAGATTGCCGATCGTTTTCAGTTCGACGACTTTACACTCGTTTATCTCCGCAATGACGAAGCCGACTTCGAGCTCGAGTTGACGATCAATCACGGGCGCACCGAGCCGTACGAGCTTGGCACGGGGTACGGTCATCTCGCCTTCGCTGTCGACAACCTCGAAGCCGAGCACGCCCGTTTTGAAAAGGAAGGTTTCAATCCCAATCCCATCAAGGAATTCATGAGAGATGGGAAGCTGCTGGCGAAGTTCTTTTTCGTCACTGATCCCGACGGTTACAAAATCGAAGTGCTGCAAAAACACGGGCGCTATCGCTGACGAAAAACAAAAACGGCGCCAAAGTTGAAGGAGGAAACAGCCATGTCGCAAACGCTCGAAGCAAGTGGGCAAACGGGCCTCGATCGCCGCCAGTTCCTGGCGCGCACAACGGCCGCAGCAGCGCTCATGACCATAAGCGGCAACGCGCTCTTGCACACGACCGAAGCTTGGGGGCTTGAAGCAAAAGCTCTCAAGCCGGAGGTCATGCGCACCATCATCAAGATGGCGCGGGACATTTATCCGCACGATCGCCTGGCCGACAAATACTACGCCATCGCCTGCAAGACTTATGACGAAAAGGCGGCCAGCGATCCGGCCCTGAAATCGCTCTGCGAAGAGGGTGTAAAGCACTTCGACGCTGTTGCCATGCAAGAACACAAGGTGCCTTACGTGGAAGTGCCGTGGGAAGCGCAGCGCGTGGCAATCCTCCGAGCCAATCAGGATAACCCGTTTTTCCAGAAGCTCCGGGGTGACCTCGTCGTGAACCTCTATAACCAAAAAGAAGTTTGGCCCCTGTTTGGCTACGAAGGGGAAAGCGCATCGAAGGGCGGCTATATCGATCGCGGCTTCAACGATATCGAGTGGCTCTGAGCCCTCCACCAACAAACACCTATCGCGGAGGATACGTTCATGGCTGCCAAATTCGATCTCAATGACGATTCAGTCGTCGTCGTGGTGGGCTCTGGTGCAGGCGGTGGAACGCTAGCTACTGATTTGGCGCTGAAGGGCATCAAGGTCGTCTGCCTTGAAGCCGGCAAGCGGCACGAAATCGAGGACTTCATCAACGACGAATGGGCTTCGTTCGAGCAGCTTGCCTGGAAGGACATGCGCACCACTTCGGGCTCATGGCGCGTGGCGAAAGATTTTCCAAACTTGCCCGCCTGGATCGTTAAGGCCGTTGGTGGCTCCACGATACACTGGGCCGGTGCATCGCTGCGCTTTCAGGAGCACGAATTCAAGGCAAAATCCGTCTACGGTGATATTCCCGGCGCCAATCTGCTCGACTGGCCGATCAGCCTGCAGGATCTCGAGCCCTATTATGAGAAAGCCGAGTATCGCATGGGCGTGACTAGAACCCACGGTATTCCAGGGCTGCCAGGGAACAACAATTTCAAGGTTCTTGAAGCTGGTGCAAAAAAGCTCGGCTACACGAATGTTCACACCGGCCGGATGGCAATCAATTCCGAGCCGCGCGATGGGCGTGGCGCTTGCCTGCAAATCGGCTTCTGCTTCCAGGGCTGCAAATCCGGCGCGAAGTGGTCGACCCTTTATGCCGAATTGCCGAAAGGCGAGGCGACGAACAATCTCGAAGTTCGCCCCGAATGCCATGTAACGCGAATTGAGCACGACAAATCGGGCAAGGTGACGGGCGTCATTTATCGCGACAAGGATGGCGTCGAGCAACGACAGAGGGCGCGGATCGTCGCGGTCGCCGGAAATTCCATCGAAACGCCGCGGCTTCTTCTGCTGTCCGAGTCGTCGGTGTTCCCGAATGGTTTGGCGAACTCTTCAGGCCAGGTCGGCAAGAACTACATGCGCCATATGACGGGCTCGGTTTACGCCATTTTCGACAAGCCGGTTCGCATGTGGCGCGGCACAACGATGGCCGGCATCGTCACGGACGAGTCGCGGCATGATCCATCGCGCGGTTTCGTGGGCGGCTATGAGATGGAGACGATTTCGATCGGCCTGCCATTCATGGCTGCGTTCCTTGACCCGGGCGCCTGGGGCCGCGAGTTCACCTCAGCCCTCGATTCCTACGAGTATATGGCCGGCATGTGGCTCGTCGGTGAGGACATGCCACAGGAGAGCAACCGGATAACGCTGAGCGATTCCGTGAAGGACCAGTGGGGCAATCCGGTTGCAAACGTCCATTTCGACGATCACCCCAACGACATTGCGATGCGGAACCACGCGTATAAGCAGGGTGCCGCTATTTACGAGGCCGTGGGCGCAGTCCGGACATTCCCAACCACACCCTATCCTTCGACGCATAACCTTGGCACCTGCCGGATGTCGGAAAACCCGAGAGACGGGGTGTGCAACAAGTGGGGTCAGACCCACGATATTAAAAACCTGTTCATCTCCGACGGTAGCCAATTCACGACGGGCGGCGCAGAAAATCCGACGCTCACCATCGTGGCGCTCGCCATGCGCCAGGCGGATTACATCGCGGACCAGATGAGCAAGGGTAATATCTAGTCTTTATCGGAAAACGGAAAACCCCTCTCCAAAGCGGAGAGGGGTTTTTATTTTGAACCGGCAGAGCTCGCGTCGCTACAGATCGACGACTTCAAGTACACCCGGCAGCGCGAACAGGCTGCCTTTCACCATCGGGTTAATTTCGTATCGGCCAGGAACAGCCACCTCAACATCGCGGCCTTTTTCATCGAGCCGAAGCACTACGCGAATTTCGGCGCGACCCGGCTTCAGCAAATCCTTGATGCTGGCGATTTCCGCCTTCTTGGCGATAACAGCGTTGCCATTCAGCACGACTTTCACACCGCGCTGCACAGCACCAGCCGCCTTGTCGAGCGCCTCGATGCTCTGCACGCGCATCTTGACCGTATCGCCCTCACGCTCGGCCTCGACAGTCAGCAGCACTGGCGTGCCCGGCTCCAAAAGATCACGCGCCTGCGCCAGGGTGTCGGAGAAGATGACGGCCTCGAATTGACCCGTGGAGTCGGAGAACATCGCAAAGGCAAATTTATTGCCCTTTTGAGATTTGCGCTCCCGTGCCGAAACAACGACGCCGGCAAGCCGGCCGCCTGTAATCCCTCGCTGCGTGGCCGCCTCAAAATCCGACCAGGTTTGGACGCTCAAACTTGCCAGGACGGATTCGTATTGATCGAGCGGGTGGCCGGACAAATAGAAGCCCACGGCCTCGAATTCTTTTTCCAGCCGCTCCATCGGCGTCCAGAGCTTCACGGGGCGCAGGTCTAGCTTTGGTGTCCCCCCTGCTCCGCCGCCGAAAAGATCAACGATGCCATTCGTCTCTTCCTCTGCGCGCCGTTGGGCCACGGCCATGATCTGATCAACGTTGCCGTACACCAGCGCGCGATTGGGCTCCAGCGCGTCGAAAGCACCAGCCGCGGCCAGGGTTTCCAGGGCCCGTTTGTTTAATGCCTTCACGTTAAGCCGTGCGGCAAAATCCGAAAGATCCTGGAACGCACCTCGCTCCTTTCGCGCAGCGACGATGGCTTCCACAGCACCCTCGCCGATATTCTTGAGTGCGGCGAGTGAATAGCGAATTGCGCCAGGTTGCCCGTCGCGCGCCGGCTCAGGCAGGAAGTCGACATCCGAGGCGTTGACGCACGGCGGCTTCACGATAATGCCGCTTCTCCGCGCTTCCGCCGCGAAAAGCGCGAGCTTGTCGGTGTTGCTCCTGTCGAGCGTCATGGATGCGGCCAGAAATTCTTCGCGATAATTCGCCTTGAGATAGGCCGTGTGATAGCTCACCAGCGCATAGGCCGCGGCATGGGATTTGTTGAAGCCGTAGCCGGCAAATTTGTCGACCAGCTCGAAAATGTAGACGGCGTCCTTCTGGCTTACGCCGTTCTTCATCGCACCTTCGACAAAGCGGGCCTGTTGGCGGGCCATTTCCGCCTTGTCTTTTTTGCCCATCGCGCGGCGCAGCAGGTCGGCTTCGCCGAGCGAATAGCCGGCGAGGACCTGTGCGATCTGCATCACCTGCTCCTGATAGATGATGACGCCGTAAGTCTCCTTGAGAATCGGCTCCAGCATCGGATGCAGGTAATCGACCGGCTCCTTCCCGTGTTTGCGGTTGATATAGACGGGAATGTTGTCCATGGGGCCCGGCCGGTAGAGCGCCACCATGGCGATGATGTCCTCGAAGCGGTCGGGCTTGAGCTGCTTAAGGCTTTCCCTCATGCCCGTACTTTCCAGCTGGAACACGCCGACCGTGTCAGCCCGCGCCAGCAACTCGAACGTCGCTCGATCATCGAGCGGCACGGATGAGAGATTGATTTTGATGCCGCGGCATTGCTCGATCAGATCGACAGCCTTTTTCAGAACGGTGAGCGTCTTGAGGCCGAGGAAGTCGAATTTGACAAGACCAGCCGCTTCGACCTGTTTCCAGTTGAATTGCGTAATTGGGAAATTCGATTTTGGATCGCGATAAAGCGGCACCAGCTCTTCAAGCGGCCTGTCGCCGATCACCATGCCAGCCGCGTGTGTCGAGGCGTGCCGATAAAGACCCTCGAGCTTTTGTGCGATTTCCAGCAAACGCGCGACGATAGGCTCGGAATCGCGCGCTTCCTGCAATTTCGGCTCAGCCGCGATAGCTTCAGCCAGTGTTACCGGATTTGCCGGATTGTTGGGTACCAGTTTGCAGAGCTTGTCGACCTGGCCGTAGGGCATCTGCAGCACACGGCCGACGTCACGCAAGACAGCGCGTGCCTGCAATTTTCCGTGCGTGATGATCTGAGCGACGCGGTCTTCCCCGTACTTTTGCTGAACGTAGCGGATCACCTCATCGCGCCGGTCCTGACAAAAGTCGACGTCGAAGTCCGGCATCGAGATACGTTCGGGATTGAGGAAGCGCTCGAACAGCAGTCCGAACCGCAGCGGATCAAGATCGGTAATGGTTAGCGCCCAGGCCACCAGCGAGCCCGCACCTGAACCACGGCCAGGACCGACGGGGATGCCCTGGCCTTTTGCCCATTTGATGAAGTCCGAGACGATGAGGAAGTAGCCCGGAAATTTCATCCGGGTGATGATATCCACCTCGAATTCGAGGCGTTTCCAGTAATCCTCTTCCGTGAAGCCCGGAGCCAACGGATTGGCCGCCAGTCGCGCCCTCAAGCCTTCTTCCGCCTGCCGTTTGAGCTCGGCCGCTTCTGCTGCAAGCTGATCGGCATCTGACGCGCCTTCGGCGGTGGCGACGAAACGTGGCAAAATCGGCTTGCGGCCCCGCGGCCGGAAGGGGCAGCGCTTTGCGATTTCAATGGTGTTTTCGAGTGCCTCTGGCAGATCGCTGAACAGCGCGACCATTTCCTCGGCGCTTTTGAAGTAATGTTCCGGCGTTACCCGCCGCCGGTCGTCCTCGACGAGATACTTGCCTTCAGCGATGCACAGCAGCGCGTCGTGGGCTTCGTAATCTTCGGGGTTGGCGAAATAGGCTTCGTTCGTCGCGACGATGGGTAGCCCCATGTCGTACGCGAGATCCAACAGCTCCGGCTCGACCTGCGCCTCCTGCTCGAGCCCGTGGCGCTGAATTTCCACGTAGAGCCGATCTCCGGCGAGTTGCAGCAGCCTCTCCAAGCGGAGCTTCGCCAGCGAATTTTGGTTGGCTCTGATGGCGCTATCGATTGGACCGTCCGGACCGCCGGTGAGGACGATCAGATCCTCTGATGCGGCCGCAAGCTGGGAAAACTTGATGTGCGGGCCTTCGTGCTCGGCCGACAAGAGATGGGCACGGCTGACGAGCTTCATCAGGTTGGCGTAGCCGCGCTCGCTCATGGCATAGAGCGCGATCATGCCATCGTGCCGCCGTGCAGCCTCCGAGGACGGCCCTGTGCCCGTGCGCTCCTGCCGGCCTTCCTCGAAGTCGATGGCGATGGAAACGCCGGCGATCGGTTGAACGCCCGCAGCGCTCAGCTTGTCCGAGAACTCGAGGACGCCAAACAGGTTGTTCGTGTCCGTCAACGCAACGGCAGGGAACGCGAACTCCTGGCACAGCTTCGCGAGCTTGCCAATCGGCAGCGCGCCTTCCAGCAGTGAGTATGCCGAATGCACCTTCAGGTGCACGAAACCGGCTTGCGCGGGGCGCTTGGGCGAGACGGAGGTTGCGGACTGGAGATGGCGTATCGGAGCGTTCATGGCAGCGGTGCTTTGCACAAGTCCGCCGTCACCTTACTCCCGCCGCCAGATACATCAATGCCATTAGGACGACTTCACGTTCTCATCCTGTGTATTGGTGTGTCCGATTATTGAAAAACACGGATTTTGAAATAGCCGTCTTGTCACCTGCGAAATTTCAGTGTTTCAACGCCGCGCGATCCGCGCGTCGTCGCTCGAATTCTGACACGAATAGGCACGACCAAACCCCGGAGAGGGCGCGCCGAATCAGTTGGCGCGCACATCCCTCTGAATCTCGGCTTCCGCGTTAACGGGTGGCCCTCTTGCGGGTCATGGCAATAACGTCCTGCGCCAGCGAACGGGCCAGGATCTGCACCGGGTCGTCCGTATTCTCTTCGATCAGGTCGTCTAGAACGGCTGCCTTGTCCGCCAGACCTTCCATCGTCGTTGCCTGGAGCTCGGCAATCGTGAATGAAAGATCGTGTTGCTCCGAAAGAAGAGCATCCGAAGCTGATTCGACGTCGTCCCCTACATCGATGGAAAAGGGATCTTCAAACGCCACCGCTTCCCCACGTGCAACCAGCTCCTTCAATTGCTGCGAAATTGCGAGATAGCGCTTGGCGTAATTCCGAAGTTGCTGATCTGACCGCGAACCGCCACCACCACGCCGGTTCGGTCGTGAACGGACAATTGGCTCAGGATCCAATTCCAAATCGGCGAAATCGGAAAAGCCGCTCAGATCTTGATTTGCTGCTGTGGCCAGTGCCGCCGCGCGGCTGCGTGCACTTGTTTTTGCATCAGCCTCCTTTTCTTCAGTTTGTCCGGCAATTATGCGAGCCAGCTCAATTTCGACTCCGTGCAGCGAGGAAAGCAGCCTGTGAAGCTTGTTTTCGCGAGCCTTGGCTCTCATCGCCACCACGCTGCTCAGCATTTCCCACGCGACCGCAGTCTGACCATTCTCGGCCATTTGGAACCCCCGGATAATCCGACCCTAATGTGAAAGACCACGCCAGATACGCTGGTACATGGTGCACGCGGTCAGCCGGCTAACGCGGTAAACAGGCGGCGGTTCCACTCATTTTGCGAACAAGCGCGACATACTGACGAATCAGCCACACGCATGATTGGGTTCGGATTTCTGTTTGATAACTGAGGGTTGCCGCGCGATCTTCAATTTCGGTTTTGCAAATATTGCGAGTCAATAAAAAATCATTTTACCAAAAATTAACGAAACCCGGCCGAATCGCTTAGAAACAAGTCGCGGGTCGGAACACTCAGTCCCGACCCGCGACCTTCAATTTATGCGGTGAACGGAGCTGTTACTCAGCCGCCGACTTCTTCGGTTGCACCGTCTCCATGTAGTCGTTGAGCAACGTTTCGGTGATGCGGCCCGGCTGATAGTTGTGCTCGCCAAGCTCGCGCACCGGTGTGACCTCGGCGGCTGTGCCGACGATGAAGCACTCGGAGAATGATCCAAGCTCCTCGGGCAGGATCGTGCGCTCACGCACTTCCATGCCACGCTTCTTGGCCAGGTCGATGATGGTCCGCCGCGTGATGCCGTCGAGGAAGCAATCCGGTACTGGCGTATGCAGGGCGCCGTCCTTCACGAAGAAGATGTTCGCGCCCGTGCACTCCGCGACGTGCCCGCGCCAGTCGAGCATCAGCGCGTCGGCATAGCCGGCCCGCTCTGCGCGGTGCTTCTCGAGCGTGCAGATCATGTAAAGACCTGCGGCCTTGGTCTTCGCGGGGGCCGTTCTTGGATCAGGGCGGCGGTAGTGAGCGAAGGTCACCCGGATGCCGCGCATCCGCTCCGCCGGATCGAAGTACGAGCCCCAATCCCAGGCGGCGATGGCCAGATGGATCTTGGCGTTCTGAGCGGACACGCCCATCTGCTCGCTGCCTCGCCAGGCGATAGGCCGCACGTAGCAGTCAACCAGATTGTTGGCCTTGATTGTCTCGCGGCAGGCCGCGTCGATCTCCGCAACCGAATACGGAATCTCGAAATCCATCGTGCGGGCGCCCGCAACGAGGCGCTCGGTGTGCTCGGTCAGCTTGAAAATCTCGCCGCCGTAGGCGCGCTCTCCCTCGAATACCGCGCTGGCATAGTGCAAGCCGTGGCTGAGTACGTGCAGAGTGGCCTCGCGCCAGGGCACAAGCTTGCCATCGAACCAAATAAATCCATCGCGGTCGTGAAAAGGAACGAGCGCAGCCATTTCTATCTCCTCGGAGACTCCGTCATTGCTGGCCTCAGTGACGCTGCCTTGTCAGGAATATGCTGCGGAGTGCGGCTCGCCCACGCGGCCGGAAGCGCCGGCACGGCGACGATGAGAAGAGTCGTGCCCGCAGCCCAGTGCACGAAGGCACTTGCCACGGGTAACAATGGCCTTCAAATAAGTCAACATGACTGACGTATATGCACATTCAGGTCTTCCGGCGGAGGCGCTAGTTCCGCGCGATGCCGCCGAGGAATGCCCTGAGGTCGCGCGGGAGCGGCTGATCACCTATGTCGAGCTTCTGTTCTTCGCCTACCGCGACTTCACGGGCGAGGCCGACGCCGTGCTTGCGGAATTCGGATTCGGCCGGGCCCATCATCGCGTTCTTCACTTTGTAAACCGGCACCCTGGCCTACGAATCGCCGATCTCCTCGATATCCTCAAGATCACGAAGCAAAGCCTTGCCCGCGTTTTGAAGCAGCTCGTCAACCGCGGCTATATTCTGCAGCAGGCTGGCGCGGACGATCGGCGAGAGCGCCGCCTCTATCTGACGGCCAAGGGCCGTGAACTCGCCGAAAAGCTGGCGCAATTGCAGTGCGCGCGGGTCGCGGCAGCGCTGGCCAACGCGGGCGAAGGCGCGGGAGCTGAAACGCGCCGCTTTCTTGCCAGCATGATCTCCAAGGAAGAACGCTCGCGCATCGAAGAGTTGATCTTCGGGACTGGCGGCCGGCCTTGATCATTGCCCGCCTTGTTTGGGAGGGGAGTCATGACCGTTGAAGAGGCATCGGTCCGGCGCGAATGCCCGCCTGACGATGCACCGCACATCCTGATCGTCGACGACGATCAGCGCATTCGCGATCTCCTGACACGCTATCTGATGGAGAACGGCTTCCGGGTCACTCCCGCAGCCGACGCCAGCGCGGCCCGGGCGGCGATGCGGGGGCTGAAGTTCGATCTGGTGATCCTCGACGTGATGATGCCGGGCGAAAACGGCCTGCAATTCGCGCAGCATTTGAAGGAAACGTCCGACGTACCGATCTGCATGTTGACCGCACGCTCGGAGCCCGAGGACCGCATCGCTGGCCTGGAGACGGGTGTAGACGACTATTTGCCCAAGCCGTTCGAGCCGCGCGAACTCGTCTTGCGCATCAAGAACATTTTGCGGCGCGGGAGACCCCAAACAAATTCCGACGAGATCCGGATGGGCGAGTTCGTGTTCCACATCGGGCGCGGCGAACTGAAGCGGGGGGACGAGACCATCCGGCTGACGGAACGAGAGCGCGATCTGCTGCGCCAGTTTGCACAACGTCCCGGCGTCGCGATAGCCCGGCACGAGCTTCTTGCAGGGGACGACACAGGCAGCGAGCGCGCGATCGACGTGCAGATTAACCGCCTGCGCCGCAAGATCGAGGCAGATCCGTCGAACCCGGTGTATCTGCAGACCGTCCGCAGCAAGGGGTATATCCTTTACACGGACTAGGCTGCGTCAGCGTCGATCGTCTTGGAGCGTGCGGCGGGTTTGGGTCGGTGGAAACTGGCGGAGCTGCCGCACAGAGTGAGGTTAAGGCGGGCATCAATGGTCGCGGTGCGCGACAGTGCTGACAGAGCAGTCCGGACCTGGTGGGCCCGCGCGATTTGGCTTGCCTCGAGGCTGGCCCAAACGGTGGCATCGTTCACGACGGATTTGCTGCCGAAAGGCCTCTATGCCCGCGCGCTCATCATCATCATCGCCCCCATTGTGCTGCTCGAGAGCGTCGTCGCGTTCGTCTTCATGGAGCGGCACTGGCAGGCCGTGACGCGGCGTCTTTCGGAAGCCACTGCCCGCGACATCGCCGCGATCATCGAGGTCTACCGCGAATATCCCCACAAGGACGACTACGCGAAGCTCATCGACCTCGCCGAGACGATGCAGCTTTCCCTGCAGCTGCTACCGCCGGGAGATCTGCCCCCTGCTCAGCCGAAGCCTTTCTTTTCGCTTCTGGACCGCACGCTGTCGAACGAAATTCGTCGTCAGGTCCGTCAGCCGTTCTGGGTCGATACTGTCGGCAATTCGCGGCACGTCGAAATCAGGGTGAAGCTTGAGGACGCGATCCTGCGGTTCGTGGCTACGCGCGCGCAGACTTATGCGTCCAACTCTCACATTTTCCTGCTGTGGATGGTCGGAACGTCCATCGTCCTGCTGACGGTGGCGATCCTCTTCCTGCGCAATCAAATTCGCCCAATTCTGCGGCTGGCCGAGGCGGCGGACGCTTTCGGTAAGGGCCGGCCGGTGCCGGACGATTTCCGTCCGCGCGGAGCACGCGAAGTGCGCCAGGCCGCGCAGGCCTTTCTCGAAATGCGTGACCGCATCCGTCAGCATGTCGACCAGCGTACGACAATGCTGGCCGCCGTCAGCCACGATCTGCGGACGGTGCTTACTCGTTTCAAGCTCGAGCTCGCATTGCTTGGCGACTCGCCTGAGGTCCGCGCGTTACAGGCGGACGTCAAGGAAATGCAGCACATGCTGGAGGATTACTTGGCGTTCGCGAAAGGCGACGGTGGCGAGGAGGCTGTTCCCACCGACCTCTTTGAGCTTCTGGAAGAAATCCAAGAAGATGCGCAGATGTTCGGCGGCACGATCACGCTGGAGCTCCCCAATCAACGTCAAAGCCTGATGCTGCCCCTCAAAAGGCAATCCTTCAAGCGCGCCATCATCAATCTCGTCAGCAACGCCGCGCGTTACGGCAAGAACGTCATCATCCGTGTTGTGCCTGAAGAAGAGTGGCTGCGTATCGAAATTGATGACGACGGCCCAGGTATTCCGGAGACGGAGCGTGAGAATGTCTTCCGCCCGTTCTACCGGCTGGACGATGCTCGCAATCAGGACACCGGCAACTCAGGGCTTGGTCTCGCCATCGCACGCGACATCGCCCGCAGCCACGGCGGAGATGTTATGTTGACGGACAGCGATCTCGGCGGGCTGCGCGCAATCGTGACGGTGCCGGTATAAGCGGCCACGCGCCTCAATCACTGCACCAACGGAATCAGAACAGCCGCCCACCATTCGGGACCTTCTGGTCAGGTCCGATGAGCACGACGGCGCCGTTTTCGTCCGGGAAGCCGAGCGTCAGAACTTCGGAGAGAAACTTGCCGATCTGCCGTGGCGGAAAGTTCACGACGGCCGCCACCTGCCGTCCGACGAGCTTCTCCGGCGTGTAGTGAACCGTCACCTGCGCCGAGCTTTTCTTGATTCCGATCTCCGGGCCGAAATCGATCTTCATTTTGATGGCCGGCTTGCGCGCCTCCGGGTATGGCTCCGCCTCGATGACGGTGCCTACGCGGATGTCGACCTTCAGAAAGTCATCGAAGGTAATGGTAGGAGACGGCTCGGACTTCTGCTGCACGGATGAACGACCTCCAGGATTTTGTTGGAGGTGTGATGGCCCGATGGCAGGCGCCCTGTCAATTGAGCAGGCTCTCAGATGTTGGCGCCCGATGTTTCCTCGGGACGAGGGCCAGCCTCGAAACCAGTCCCGCCGCCAGGGCGCCGGCCGCGTGCAAATGAGCTGAACGCTCGCCCCGCGCGGCAGAGGCAGGCCTTGATATCCTTGAGATTGCCGAGAGCCTGTTCGCCCCGGCGGAGGCGGCGGTCGAGCGCGGCCATTGTCCGAGCCAACCCCGGGTCATCGTCCTCGAGCCAAGTCCGCATGACGGAGGCGTAGAGTCCGGCAAGCCCACCAACCTTTATGCGTCCCGAAAGGCTGCTCGTATCGATGCCGGCGGCCTGTAGCATCCAGTGCTGCGATGCGAGCAATGTGCAGGCCATCCGCGGATCCGGTACCCGAACGTCGCCCAGGATGGATCGGATCGCCTGCTTATACGGCCCGAGCACATCGAACCGTGTCATGAGAATCTCGAAAAGCGCATCCCGAGGGGTCGAATTGGCTTCCCTTTTTGGCGCTCGCCGCAGCACCTCGTCGTCAACCGCCTTGGTGAAGGCAGCGAGAATTTCGCTCTTGCTCGCGAACTCCTGCTTCAGATCCACAAGCGTTACGCCCGTCGCTTCTGCAATGTCGAGAAGCGTTACCTCTCTCCAGGGACGCTCGGCCGCGAGGTTCAAGGTTGCGGCAATGATTCGGCCTCGCAGTGTTGATTGATCGAACATGGCACGCCTCCATCAGTTTGGAGATAGGCGTCTGCGGTCGGATGTGAAGCCCGCCGCAAGGCAATTTCAGCCGCTGAGCTCCCGGCTGCGCTTCGCGGCGGCCTCGACGGCGCGGGTCAAGAGCGGCTGCAGCCCATCCTCGGCCATAAGTATTGACAAAGCCGCTGCCGTCGTGCCGCCAGGAGACGTTACGTTCTGGCGCAGGATGGCTGGCTCAAGGCCCGACTGCCGCAAAAGCTCCCCTGCTCCGGAGACCGTTGCATTCGCCAACCGCTTCGCCAGCTCGGGATCGAGGCCAACGGCTCGGCCGGCTTCAGCGAGGCACTCCGCGAGCAAAAAAACGTAGGCCGGCCCAGAGCCCGACACGGCGGTTGCCGCATCAATCAACAACTCATCTTCCACCCAACCGACTTCACCCACCGCAGACAGCAGCTCCTGGCACATGTCGCGTTGGGCAGGGGTTACGTGAGCATTGGCGCAGCAGACCGTGATGCCTCGCCCGATGGCTGCCGGCGTGTTGGGAATGGAGCGCACGACAGCGGTCCCGACCGGCAAATGCTTCTCAAAGCTCGCAATCGTCTTGCCGGCGGCTACCGAGAGAACCACCGTGTTGGGTCCAGCAAGCGTCGCGAGATCGGGGAAGACATCGCCCATGACCTGCGGCTTCACGGCGACAACGATAACAGCAGGCGGTTCGGAAAGCGGCGCGCCCGGCTCCCGCTTGGCGAGCTTGTACTGCTCAATCAATTTGACGTTCTCGGGTGGCGGTGCGGGATCCTGAACGATGACCTGCGCTGTATTGAGGCCGCGGTCGAGCCAGCCCGCCAGCATGGCACCTCCCATTTTTCCGGCACCGGCTAGCAGCAGCTTGCCGTTCAGGCTTATCGTCATCGCACACACCCCTCAAACGAAGATGAGTTGTAGACGCCTCAGCAGGAACAGGTTCCGGGGCGTCAGATGCTTTTGCAAGCATCATTAGAGCCACTCCCCTGGCTTGTCATCCGCGGTGTTGGGCTCGTAACGCCCTCGAAAGTGAAACGCTGCGTCCGCGCAGAGCGATCACAAATCGCTCATATGTCGAACAATTCTTGAATGAGGGCGTTTGATGTGCAGCCGATCACAAAAAGGGTGACGGCGGAGTTGCCGCTCCGCCGTCGGTCGGCACCCATGAGGAAGGAGAACCCAAGATGAGTGCCAACAACCTAATGTGCCCATGCTGGTTGAAGTGGTGGCGCAAACTCCTTGAAATCGCGCTACTGCTAATCAACCACTTCTGCAAAGATTGAAACCGGAACGCGGGGGCACCCTTCGGGTTCCTCCGCATTGTAATGGCAGCGTTCGTTTCCACGCAATCGCGAAACAACCGATTCGGAGCTTCTGACGACTGATCCTGCCGGACCGAAGTTCAGCCGTTCACCCTCATTAAATTCGTTTTCTTTTCCTATTTTGCCAGCTTGTTGCATATCCTGATCAATAATCGTTCAGTTAGATCGGCATGCTCGAGGAAGCTCGCCGACACGAAGGGTCATGGAACCGCTCGAGGAATCGACACACCAGGTGATGGAGGAGTACCGCAAGCGGTTCGGCCACTTGCCCGATTTCCCAGTGGTAGAGCTCGATTTCGAGAAGCGAAGCCGGTTTGTGGCGGCATTGGAGCGGGCGTTGCAAAGAAATATGCCGCTCCTTGATTATGAAATGCAGGAGTTCGAGATCAGCCGAACCCGATGGCTGTGGCTCTTGTTGAAACGACGTATCAGCACGCTGGTGACCCGTCGCAAGCGCGTGTTATGACTTTCCGGTTCACTCTCGCAAGGGTTGCTATGCCTCGGCTCTGCACCGAAAAGCCCCGTGTCTTCACGTCAGCGCGTCGCCTCGCGCTGGCGATGCCGTTTGTTTTCGCAGCTGGAACTGCATTCGCGCAGGAAACGAAGCCCTACGACGACAAGCTCATGCGGCTGTCGGAGATCCTCGGCGCCGTCCATTATCTGCGCGAGTTGTGCGGCGCCGACGAAGGCCAGCTTTGGCGAGACCGCATGCGGGAGCTGATTGAAGCGGAAGGCACCACAGCGCTGCGCCGGGCCCGCCTCACCCGCAGCTTCAACAAAGGTTATCAGGGCTACAGCCGCACCTACCGCACCTGCACGCCGTCGGCTGAAACGGCTGTAAAACGCTTTCTCACCGAGGCAAGCCAGCTGACCGAGAACCTCATGAAGAATGTGCCCTGAGGGCATCGGTCACGCACAGCTTGGATTCACCGTTAATTGTTGCAGTTGCTATCAACCCGGCCGGCCTGTGCTAGGGGTGCGCGTTGTGGGGTCACGCACGGACAGGTGAGGACGGGTACGACATGCAGACATCCTGCGATGGGGAAAAGAGCGATAGTTTCAAGGCCTTAAGTCTTATTCTAGATGCCTGGGACCGTGGCGCCGACCAGGGCATCGCGCCAGAGCTGATGGCATATGCCGCGCTCTTTACGGCGTTGACGGATTTGGTGGCCACCTACGGGGAGGAAGCGGTCGCCAACTTGGCTCGGGGGCTCGACGAGCGCGTACGGCAAGGCGAATTCACTCTTTATGGCACCATGCAATAAGCCGCTCCGTCAGCGGCTTCGTTCAGCTCGGTGTCAGGCGATCGCGGAAGAAAAGGCTGCGGCGAGATAGCCCGCAGCTTGCAGTACCAGCTCGCCGATCAGAATCGCCCCAAAGCCGAACAGGAGCGCGCCAGCGATCCGGTTGATCTGGGCCACCCGCGTGTAGGTGAAGCGGTGCCGAATGCGCCCGATCAGCGAGGAAAGCAATATCCACCAGGCAAGACTGCCCCCGATGACCGCTGCCACCATTGTCAGCGCGTCTATCGTTGACTCCACCTCGACGAATGTTGAAACGCCGCCGAAGATTGCGAATAGCCCCAGCACCGCGCCCGGGTTGGTGATCGTTAGGAAGAACGTCTTCGGCGTATCGCGCAGAAATTCAGCCAGCGAGTGCGGTTCTTCCTCTTCGCTGCCCGTGATCAGTCGCGGCGCAGTGAAGTAGAGCTTCACGCCGAAGCCGATGAGGGCCAGCCCGCCAATGATTTGGATCGCGTTGCGGTAGTCCTGAATTGCGCCTGAAATCGCGCCGACACCCAGCGCCGCGCAAAGGGCGATCAAGCCGTCGCCCAGCACGGCCCCTGCACCAGCCGCAACCCCGCCCCAAAAGCCCCGCTCGATGGCTCGCTGAATACAGAGCACATTCACCGGCCCAACCGGCGCCGAAACGAGCACGCCAATGATGAGCCCGATGGGAATGATGAGTGGATTTGGTATGAAATCCATCAGTGCGCCGGCGCGCCGCTTCGAGCTAGGTTCGCAGCAAAGGCATGGTACTGCCATGAAGGCTGGCAGCTTAAACCGGAGGCAAAAGCGAGAATCCGGATAAAAGTCATCTTCTCGCGCATGACTGTGCGCTGCAACGGAGCTCCCCTTATGAATTGGTCACGCGTGCGAGACGCGATTTGCTATGTACTATTCGTAGTTTCGCTCACCAGTGTTGTCCAATGGTTAGCGCCCGACAGCGGGCTCATGGCGCAGCCTGCCGCAGAGGAACCCACGGTCAATCTTGGATGCACGCGGGATGGTCAGGCCCCGCCGCCCCTCCCCACGCTGGTTCAGGAGATGCGGGAGGCCATTCTGGCCGCGTCCCGTAGCGGGGACATTGAAGATCTTCGGACTGTCCTGGACTGGAATGAGCCCAAGCCGCACATCGGCAAGGAGGCGACCGAGGATCCAATTGCCTATTGGAAGAAGATTTCAGCCGATGGGGCAGGCCGTGAAATTCTCGCGGTCCTGGCCGAAATTCTCGAGTGCGGATACACCGCCCTTCCCCTCGGCAGCGATATCGAGAACAACCTCGTTTTCATCTGGCCGGGGATCGCAGAAGCCGATCTGTCCAAGCTCACGCCACAGCAGGAGGTTTGGCTCTATCGGCTGGTAAGCCCTGCTGAAGCGAAAGACATGATCGAGGCCAAGCGCTGGAAATGGTGGCGGCTCGCCATCGGTGCCGACGGGACGTGGCACACTTTTCACAAGGCGGAGTAAGAAAATTCAGGCTACTCCGCCTTAGCTCCTCCCACCCGCCGCAGAACGAGCCGTTTGGATTGCGGCCCGATCTGAGGGTTTGCAGGCTCGGCGCGAGACAGCCGAAATCAAATCACCGTCCTTCGATGGCGTAAACGCGTGCGGGCGCCCCGTCCGCACCGGGTATCTTGAGGGGCGCCGCTGACAGCAGCACGCGGTCCGCCGTGATGGCGCTGGTGTTGACCACGTATTCGATCATGTTCACGCCGGCACGAAGCAGGATGTCGTGGGTGACATGCTCCTCGATGGGCCGCACCTCACCGTGGAGCAGCAGGCGGATCACGTAATCCTGCGGAAAGTCATAGGCGATCGTGCGGATGCCCTTCTCCTTGATGAAGAGAGCTGCCTCGCGCGTGAGATAAGGCGCCTCGGTCCAGAACTCCTTGGTCCGGAACGACCGCTTCTGATCCCAGCCGGACTTGAAGAGCACCATGTCGCCCGGCTTCACGTTCTGGAAACGCGGGGCGAGCTTCTCCGGCCCCACGGCTTCATTGGGCTCGACATCCATCAGGTCGATGACGGCCGCATCGCCGACCACGTCCTCAAGCGGTGTCGCCTCAATGGTGGCGCCGTCGCTGAAATAGTGACGGCGCGCGTCCACATGGGTGAAGGAGTGACAGGAAACCTTGATCGTCGTGACCTGAAACAGATCGCCTTTCGTGGTGTCACCGGCCACGGTGCGCTCGGCCTTCCACCGCACGTGGTCGGTGATGATCGGCATCGTAAGGTCGATAATCCGCATTTGTCGTTCTTCTTCAGGCAAGTGTGGGGATAGAAAGGCGATAGACCCGGATCGCGTTGTCGTGGAACAGCTTCAGCCGGTCGCTGCGCGGCAAGTCCCGTGTCGCCTCCTTGAACCCGTCGTAGATCGTCTCGAAGCTTCCGCAAAGCCCATCGACGGGGAAGTTGGACGCAAACAGGCAGCGATCCACGCCGAAAATTTCGATCGTATCGAGGATGATCTGCCGGTTGTCCTCAAGGCTCCACGGGCGCCCCGGAAGCCCGATCCCCGAGATCTTGATCGATACCTGCGGGGCGGAAGCTGCACGCTTCAATGCCTGCCTCCAGCCCGCGATCCCTTCCGGACTACGGTCCGCTGGAAGGAATGTGTGGTTAATGACCACTGGCGTGTCCGGGTGAGCGTCGATTAGGTCGAGCAATTCATCGACGTGCCACCAGGGGGCCTGCAGCTCATAATGCAGGCCATAGCGCGCGAGAAGCGCATATCCCCGCCGCCATACCGGGTCGGACATGGAGGCTGGGGCGCCACGCTCCACCTTGTCCGGCGCCGGCGCCGCCACGGGCTTGTGGCGGATGCCCCGCACGAGCGGGTAAGCGGTGTGGCCGGCAAGAACCTCCTCGACATCATCGCGATGAAGGAAGGCCCTCGCCACGTGAGCCGCTGGCGTGCCGTGCTTGGCCACAATCTCCATCATCCAGCGGGTTTCTTCCACCGGGTCGTCCTCTTCCCACTCGCCTTCCATGGTGACGCTGGCGACCACCCGATGGTGCCCGGTGACCGCGCGGTAGTCCTCCGGCATAAAGTTCTTCTTGATGGCCGAGTAGTCCCCGTACCGGAACGGGATCAGCACATCGGGCCTAAGCCACGGATGGCGGCCGAGAGAGAGGTCCCAGAAATGGTGGTGAGCATCGATTATGGGCAGTTCATTGTCGTCCACGACTCGCCTCCGGCCGCCTTAAATTTTCGTAATTGGATTCGGGAGAACTTACTGCTTGGCCAGCCCCAGATCGGTCAACAGTTCTGTGGCCATCTTGCTGAAGTTCATGGCGAATTCCTTGAACTCCTCCGGCGTCTCCCACACCGGCGTGATGCCACGCGCTTTCAGAGCGTCCTGCACCTCCGGGCGAGCATGGGCTTTCGCACAAGCCTCGATCAGCTTGGCTCTGATGTCTGCGGGCACACCTTTCGGCAGGACAAGACCGAACCAGTTCACGAACGTCCAGTCGAGTCCCGTAGCTTCCTTCAGCGTGGGTACATCCGGGAAGCTCGACAGGCGCTTCGTGTCCATGACGGCAAGCACCTTCACCCGGCCGCCTTCGGCGAGCGCCTTGGCCTCGATCGGAGAAACAGCCAGGAAGGACAGCCCCCCCGCTGCAAGCTCGTTCAAGGCAGGAGCGCCGCCCTGGCTCGGCACGTATTTCACGTGATCCGCAGGCAGCCCCAGCGCCTTGTTGAGGCCCGCAACGGCCAGATGCCAGGCGCCGCCCGTACCAGTGCCGGACGCTGAAAGCTCGTCCTTCTTGGCCTTCTTCAGGGCGTCGAGAACGTCCTGCGCGGTCTTGTAGGGGCCATCCGCCTTCACGGTGATGCCGGCAGGGATGGTCGTCACGCGGGAAATCAGGTCAAAGGATTCCGGCGTGATGTCGCCAAGCCCGAGAACTTTGTAGGAGGCAATTTCAGAGGTCGCGAGCCCGAGGGTGTAGCCGTCCGGCGTCGCCGTCGCGATGGCGCTGTGGCCTGTCATGCCGTTGCCGCCCGTCCGGTTCACCACGTTCACCGGCTGACCAAGCTCCTTTTCGAGCCCGGCTGCAATGATGCGGGCCACCGTGTCGCTGCCGCCCCCTGCTGCCCACGGCACGATCAATTGCACGGGCCGGGTCGGATAGGACTGCGCCAATGCCCCCGGAGCCGCCACAAGGGCCGACAGTGCAAGGCTTCCCAAGCCCGCCAATACTGCGCGTCTGGCGATCATTTGTACCTCCTCCCGTTATCGGTTTTGGGAAAATCGCGCGGACCAGTTTTGCCTCAGCTTAGCTCGAAAAGCCTTTGCTGGCGCTTCACAGGAATTGTGACCGCAGTCAACGGATTGGGCCAGTCATTCCTCTAAAGGTGCCTGACCCTTAGCACAGCCTTTTTGCTCGGAAAATGAGGAGGCGCTTCTGGGGCCCGCGCCTCTGGCGCAATCAAGGTTCGATCGCCTTCTTGACCTCGTAGATCTCAATGATGCGCGCGCTGCGATGCGGGCCATCGCACACGAAGGTCCACTTTCCCTCCGTATACGTGTCGCACATCTTGACGCCCTTGATCAGAATCCAGTGCCCCTGCTTGCCCTTGTGAATAGCGAGTATGTAGTACGACCAGGCATTCCGCGGCTTCTGCATCCAGGACCAGACCGTCGGCCGCTCCTTACGGGGCAGGTGTGTAAACGAGGCCACGAGTGTCATGCGATAGCCGAAAGCCGCCAGCGCGGCTGCCACCTCGTCTGCCCGTGTCCCCTTGACCGCCTGCTGCTTTCCCTCTGTCAGCACCCGATAGCGCCGGATCTCCTCCTCGACCCTGCTGATCGAGTGGCCGGTGATGGCTGACAGCACATAGGGGCCGCAGAATGCGATGCGGCCCGTGTCGTTGTTGACCTCGTTAAGGATCGAAGTACTGCGTGCGGCTCCGCTCCATTGGCCGCTCATGGCACGTCAACTCCCTTCCGAATAGTTAACGGGAGGTTGACGCCCGATCGTTTATGAAACGTTAACTCCGCCCTGGAGCGCACAGCTATCCCCCGAATAGTCTTGCAGATGCCCGCGGATCATGACACGGGTTGCACATCTGAAGTTCAATTCCGCCACGGCAGCTCATGCCCCGCATCGGTTTCTACTCTGGCTCTTTTGATCCGATCACGAACGGACACATCGATATCATCCAGCGCGCCCTCAGCTTGGTGGACGTGCTGGTCGTCGGCGTCGGCGTGCATCACGGAAAGGTTCCTCTGTTTACCGCCGAGGAGCGCATTGCGATGATCGAGGCCGAAGCGCGGGCAATCACGCGCAAGCATGGCGGCGAGGTGCGCGTGGTGACGTTCGACGGCCTTGTCGTGGACGCAGCGCGCGAACATGGGGCAAGCGTCATCATCCGTGGTCTGCGTGACGGCACCGACTTCGATTACGAAATGCAGATGGCGGGCATGAACAGTGCGATGGCGCCGGGGCTCGAAACCGTTTTTCTGGCTGCAAGCCCCAACACCCGCCATATCGCGGCGAGCCTCGTTCGCCAGATCGCGGCAATGGGCGGCAACGTGACCCCCTTTGTCTCGTCCGCTGTTGCCCGGAAGCTCAAGGCTCGCTTCAAAGCGAAATCTTGAGGGATAACGCTCTCTGAAATTCACTTCGGCCCTACTGAGGCCATAGGGCGTCGCATATGTGCCGCAAACAAATCGACAGGAGCTGTTCCTTGACCCGAGTTTTCGCTTTCCTTTTTGCGCTTATTTTCGCGGCCGGCGCCGGAATTGCACAGGCGCAGACTGCCGCCGATCCGGAAAACACGCTCGTTCTCGAGCTCAAAACCGGCGAGGTTCTCATTGCGCTGAGGCCGGACATCGCGCCGAAGCATGTGGAACGCGTGAAGCGGCTGGCGCGCGAAGGCTTCTACGACGGTCTCAAGTTTCACCGCGTCATCGAAGGCTTCATGGCCCAAACCGGAGACCCTCGGGGCGACGGTACAGGTGGATCGAATTATCCTGACCTTCCGGCCGAGTTCAGCAACGTGCCCTTCGAGCGGGGCGTTGTCGGCGCCGCGCGGACCGCTGATCCCAACAGCGCCAACAGTCAGTTCTTCATCATGTTTGCCAGCGCCCCGCACCTGAACGGGCAGTACACGGTCTGGGGCCGTGTGATCGAAGGTATGGAGCACGTCGACAGGATCAAAAAAGGCGATCCGCGAACCGGGCGCGTTACGAACCCTGACACCATCGTCCGCATGTACGTTCTCGCAGACAAGAAAAAGTGAGGCGCTGCGAGAACCTCGCTCCACGCAAATGAACTGTCACTGCGGCAGTGGCGTTCAACTGCCGACAACGCCAAAGACATGACTTTTGCAACCCTAGCAGTAAGGAGGCCGGAATGGCCGAAATCCAAGACCCTGAAAACACGCTGATAATGGACACGACGCAGGGGCGCGTCGTCATTCAAATGCGCCCGGATCTTGCGCCCAATCATGTGGCGCGGATCAAGGAGCTGGTCCGCGAAGGCTTCTACGACGGCATCGTGTTCCATCGCGTGATCGACGGCTTCATGGCCCAGACCGGCTGTCCCTACGGCACGGGGACCGGTGGCTCCGGCAAGAAGCTTCGAGCGGAGTTCAACTCGGAACCGCACGTGCGTGGTACCGTTTCCATGGCCCGCGCCGCGTCGCCGGACTCAGCCGATAGCCAGTTTTTCATTTGCTTCGACGACGCGCGCTTCCTTGACGGCCAGTACACAGTCTGGGGCCACGTGATCGAGGGCATGGAGAACGTGGACAAGATCAAGCGGGGCGAGCCTGTCGTAAATCCCGACAGGATCACGTCGATGCGCGTTGCCGCGGACGTGGTCGGTTAATCTGACGACCGCATTCAAAACAAGCGCCCCTCCTCGGCAGAGAAGGGGCGCTTTCGGTTCAGGTTGGCGAGATTTCAGGCCGTCTGGGCTGCGCCAGCGGCTGCCGCAGCTTTGGCCGCGCTGCGGGCACGCAGATAGGCGGTGATCTCTCCCACAATTCCACGGCGGAACAGCAGCACCGTCACCACGAAGATCACTCCCTGGATGACCAGCACCCACTCGCCGAAGCCGGCGAGATAGTTCTGCATGGTGATGATCACCGCCGCGCCCGCGATGGGTCCGAACACCGTCCCCATGCCGCCGACCAGCGTCATCAGCACCACCTCACCCGACATCTGCCACGTGACGTCGGTGAGTGAGGCGAGCTGGAACACGATCGCCTTTGTGGCGCCCGCCAAGCCCGACAAGGTCGCCGAAATGACAAAGGCCATCAGCTTGTAGTGATCGATCTTGTAGCCGAGCGACACGGCGCGCTGCTCGTTCTCGCGGATCGCCTTCAGCACCTGACCGAAAGGCGAGTGAATGGTGCGATGGATGATGAGGAACCCGGCCGCGAAGATAACGAGCACCACATAGTACAGGACAAGGTCGTTGCTGATGTCGAGGAAGCCGAACATCGGCCGCCGCGGCACCGCCTGAATGCCGTCCTCACCGCCCGTGAATGGCGCCTGGAGGCAGAAGAAGAACACCATCTGCGCCAGTGCCAGAGTCACCATGGCAAAATAGATGCCTTGCCGCCGAATGGCGATGGAGCCCGCGACCACGCCCATGAGCATGGCAACGGCGGTGCCTCCGAGAATGCCGAATTCGGGCGACCAGCCCCAGGATTTCACCGTGTACGCCGAAATGTACGCGGCAAAGCCGAAGAACATGGCGTGGCCGAAGGAAAGCAGGCCCACGTAGCCGATCAGCAAGTTGAAGGCGACTGCGAACAGCGCGAAGCACAGCACCTTCATCAGGAAGACGGGATAAAGCGCCAGCGGGGCGAAAAGGAGCACCGCGATCAGCGCAGCGAAGATGGGCATGTCGTAGCTCTTCATCCCCGCCTCCTTAGCGTGGCGTTCCGAACAGACCAGCGGGCCTGATCATCAGCACGATGGCCATGATGATGAAGATCACCGTGCTCGAAGCTTCAGGGTAGAACACCTTGGTCAAACCCTCGATGATCCCAAGGCCGAAGCCGGTGATAATCGAGCCCATGATGGAGCCCATGCCACCGATCACCACCACGGCGAACACCACAATGATCAGGTTGGCACCCATGACGGGGTTCACCGAATAGATCGGCGCGGCGAGCACACCTGCGAGCGCCGCAAGCGCCACCCCGAAACCGTAGGTGAGCGTCATCATGCGCGGCACGTTGATGCCGAAAGCGCGCACCAATGTCGGATTTTCCGTGGCCGCACGCAGGTAGCTGCCAAGCTTGGTCTTCTCGATCATGAACCAGGTGGCGAGGCATACGACGAGCGACAGCACCACCACCCAGGCGCGATACCACGGCAGGAACATGAAGCCGAGGTTGGTGCCGCCGGGAATGGGGTTGGTGTAAGGCAGACCCGAGGAGCCGTACTGCTGGCGGAAAATTCCTTCGATGATCAGTGCCAGGCCGAAGGTCAGCAAAAGACCGTAGAGATGGTCGATGTGGTACAGGCGGGAGAGCAGTAAGCGCTCGAGGATGATTCCAAAAATTCCGACGATGATGGGCGCCAGGATCAACGCGCCCCAGTAGCCGATGCCGAGGTACTGCAGCAGCATGTAGGCGGTGAAGGCGCCCATCATGTACTGCGCACCGTGCGTGAAGTTGATCACGTTCAGCATGCCGAAGATGACGGCCAGGCCAAGGCTCAGCAGCGCATAGAAGGCGCCGTTGATGAGCCCCAACAGAAGCTGGCCGAAGAGAGCCTGCGGCGGGATGCCGAGCAGCTCAAACATCTGAAAAGCTCCCCAGCCCTAGAAAATTAGAGGGCAATCGCGGACGTACGTAACGAGATTAGAGCGGGCAAACGGACACTCTCCCCGCCACAAGGCGGGGAGAGTAAAGTTGCATCAGCCCTTCTTGACGAGCGGGCACTCGCCTTCCTCGATCGGCCGGAAGGCTTGATCAGCCGGGATGACCGCGCGAAGCTTGTAGTAGTCCCACGGCCCCTTGCTCTCTTCGGGCTTCTTGACCTCGAAGAGATACATGTCGTGGATCTTCCGACCGTCCGCCCGGATGTGACCCTTGCCGAACACGCGGTCCTCGGTCGGCATCGACTTCATCTTCTCGACGACCTTCGCGCCGTCGGCATCGCTGCCGAGCTCGTGCACGGCCTTCAGGTAGTGGATGACCGCCGAATAAACTCCCGCCTGCGTCATAGACGGCTTCGCGCCGTTGTTGGCCGCGGCAAACTCTTCGGCGAAGGCGCGGGTCTGGTCATTCATGTCCCAATACCAGGCCTCGGTAAAGACAAGGCCCTGAGCCGTCTGCAAACCGAGCGCATGGACATCGGTGATGAACATCAGGAGCGCCGCGAGGTTCTGCCCACCCTGCACGATGCCAAATTCTGCGGCCTGCTTCACCGAGTTGATCGTGTCGCCGCCGGCATTGGCCAGGCCGATGACCTTGGCGCCAGAAGACTGAGCCTGCAGGAGGAACGAGGAGAAGTCCTGCCCCGGGAACGGATGGCGCACCTTGCCCAACACCTTGCCGCCGTTCTTCTCAACGGCCGCAGCCGTGTCACGCTCCAACGCGTGGCCGAAGGCATAGTCGGCCGTCAGGAAGAACCAAGTGTCACCACCCGTCTTCACGAGCGCGGTGCCGGTGCCATTGGCGAGGGCCCAGGTGTCGTAGGTCCAGTGGATCGTGTTCGGCGTGCATGCCTTACCTGTCAGGTCCGAGGTGCCGCCGGTGGAGTTCAGGTGGACCTTGTTCTTCTCCTTGGTGATGTTGTTCACCGCGAGCGCAACGGAAGACGTGGGCACGTCCACAATGACGTCCACACCATCGACATCGTACCACTGGCGGGCAATGTTGGAGCCGATGTCAGGCTTGTTCTGGTGGTCGGCGAAGATCACCTCGATTTTGGCCGGGCACTGGTTCTCTTTGCAGTAGTCCTCGACCGCCTTCTTGGCTGCCCAGACGGAGCCCTGACCCGACAAATCCGCGTAGACGCCGGACTGGTCGTTCAGAACGCCGATCTTGATGACGCCGCCGGTAAACTCAGCATGCGCAGCCGTTGCAAGTACGCTGGCCGACGCCGCTAACAGAAAGGGTTTAAGTTTCACGTTACAACCTCCTTTGACGCGAGAGTCGAATTTAGACTCCGAGATAAGCTTCCAACTTGTTCTTGTTGGCCGCGATCTGGTCGTTCTCGATCATGTCAACGACCTGCCCATGTTCGACGACGTAATGACGATCGGCGACGGTCGCAGCAAAGTGGAAGTTCTGCTCGACGAGCAGGATCGTGAAGCCTTTGCTTTTCAGCGTTCTCAGTATTCGACCGATTTGCTGGACGATGACGGGAGCCAGCCCCTCGGTCGGCTCATCGAGCAACAACAGTTCCGCACCGGTGCGCAGGATTCGTGCGATGGCGAGCATCTGCTGCTCACCACCGGACAATTTCGTTCCCTGACTGGAGCTGCGCTCTCTCAGGACAGGGAAAAGCTCGTAAATTTCGTCGAGGCTCAACCCGCCGGGTTTCACGACGGGCGGCAAAAGCAAGTTTTCGCGCACATTGAGGCTCGAGAAGATGCCGCGCTCCTCGGGCACGTAGGCAATACCCAGCCGTGCGATACGCTCCGAGGGCAAATCGATCGTCTCATGACCGTCGTAAACGATGGAGCCTTTGCGGGCGCGGACAATGCCCATGATGGCCCGCATGGTCGTCGTTTTTCCCACGCCGTTACGGCCAAGCAGCGTGACGACCTCGCCCTTGTGGACGTCGAAGTTCATCCCGTGAAGGATGTGGCTTTCGCCGTACCACGCGTGCAGATCACGGACCCGAAGGAGCGGCTGATGGAGCTCAGGCATGGGCCGCTCCACTGGCTAGGACGCCGGCCTCATCGCCCGACCCCATGTAGGCCTGGATAACGTCGGGATTGCGCGAGACTTCCGAGTAAGGGCCTTCCGCCAAAATTTCCCCGCGCGCCAAAACCGTAATGAAGTCGGACAAGTCTGCCACAACCGACAGATTGTGCTCGACCATCAAAACAGTGCGGTTCTTCGAAACGCGACGGATCAAATCCGAAATACGGCCGATGTCCTCTCGGCCCATGCCGGCCATCGGCTCATCCAACAAAAGCATTTCCGGATCGAGCGCGAGGGTGGTCGCGATTTCAAGCGCGCGTTTGCGGCCGTAAGGAAGCTCTACCGCATGCAGATGGGCGTAGTCCGCGAGGCCTACCTCTTCGAGAAGCTCCATCGCGCGGTCATTCAGCACAGCAAGGGATCGCTCCGACCGCCAGAAATGGAACGACGTGCCAAGTTGGCGCTGCAGTGCAATACGGATGTTCTCGAGGACTGTGAGGTGCGGAAAGGTTGCGGAAATCTGGAAGCTGCGGACGAGTCCCATCCGCGCGATGTCGGCCGGCTTGAGGCTTGTAATGTCCTGCCCCTTGTAGCGGATTACGCCGGTTGTCGGCGTCAGGAATTTCGTTATTAGGTTGAAGCAAGTGGTCTTGCCAGCACCGTTAGGGCCAATGAGCGCATGAATGGTTCCGCGCCGAACCTTCAAATTCACGCCTTTGACGGCCCAGAGCCCCTTGAAATTGATGGACAGGTTCTCTGTCTCAATGATGTTTTCGTTTGTCATGCGGGCTTATGCCCTGTCCTTGAATGTTTCCCTTTCCCCGGCCAATGCGGCCGAGGCCCATATGCAATTGTGCAATGCCGAGCGCATTTAGACGATAACCCGCCCGTTGTCGAGACCTTGGGCCATCGACTTAAGATGAGATGCGCACAGAAGCTCAGCGACTGACGGAACCAGCCGGCAGGTCCGCCTCAGTCTCCGCTTTGGGGCGGCGCAAACGAACATAGATCAGGGCCGCCGTGAACACGAACGCCTGCACGAGAACGATGGTCGGGCCGGTGGCTGCGTCGAGATGAAAGCTGATCAGCGTCCCGGCCACGCTCGAACCGATCGCTACCGTCGCCGCGATGGCCAGCATGCGCCCGAACCGGTTTGACAGGAGATAGGCTGTCGCCCCGGGTGCCACGAGCATGGCAACGACGAGGATGATGCCGACTGCTTTCAAAGAAGCTACCACCGCAAGCGAGAGCAGCGCCAGCAGACCATAGTGCAGCCAGCCTACCGGCAGCCCAACGGCTCGCCCGTGCTGCGGATCGAAGCAATAAAGAAGAAGGTCGCGCCGCTTCGCGAGGACGACGATCAGCACCCCGATGCTCACCAGAAGGATCTCGGTGAACTCGCTGTTGGTCACGCCCAGCAGGTTGCCGAACAGAATGTGTGTGAGGTGCTGCTCCGTTTCGATCTTCGTGAAAAGGACGAGCCCAAAACCGAACATTCCGGAGAACACGATACCCATCACCGTGTCCTCACGGATCCGGCTGTTTTCCTTGAGGTAGCCGGTCAGTGTGGCGCAGGTCAGCCCGGCTGCGAAGGCCCCAAGCGATAGCGGCATTCCGAGAACGTAGGCGAGGACGATGCCGGGCAGGATCGCGTGAGAGATGGCATCTCCCATCAGCGCCCAACCCTTGAGCACGAGGTAACACGATAGAACGGCCGATACAGCACCGATCAGCACCGCCACAAGCAGAGCGCGCTGCATGAACGGGTAAGCAAGGGGAACGGCGAAGAAGTCCCAGAGGGCGGTCATGTTCTCGTGGCCTCCTCCGCCATGCGCGCCCGCCGCCGCGATGCGAGAATTCCGTGCTTGGGCGCGAAAAGGAACGCGGCGCCAAAGACAAGCGCCTGCAGCGTGACGATGACGCCGCCCGTCGCGCCATCGACAAAGTAGCTGATGTAGGCGCCGATGAATCCCGTCGAGGCACCGATGGCAACGCTGAGGATCAGCAGACGGCTGAAGCGGTCCGTCAGGAGATACGCTGTCGCCCCTGGCGTGATCACCGTGGCGATGACCAGCGCCGCGCCGACGGTCTGCAGCGCGGCAACCGCCGAGGCACTCAGCAAGGAGAAGAACAGCACCTTGAGAAACGTCGTATTGAGGCCGACAGCCTTGGCGTGGTGCTCGTCAAAAAACACCAGCATCAGATCCTTCCAGGTGACGAGGAGGATGGCAAAGGCCACGATGGCGACCACGACCACCTGCATCGCATCCTCGTCGGTGATGCCCAGAATGTTCCCGAGAACGATGCTCTGGACATCGATCGAGACGGGGCGGATCGAGACAATAAACAGCCCCAATGCGAAGAACGCTGTGAAAACCACGCCAATAACGGCGTCTTCCTTGAGGCGCGTTACCTGACGAATGCCCCACATGCCGAAGGCGGCGATGATGCCGGAAAAGAAGGCTCCTGAGGCGTACGGGAGTTGTAGCAAATACGCGATGGCGACGCCCGGGACGACCGCGTGGGATAGCGCGTCGCCCATCAGCGACCAGCCCTTGAGCATCAGATAGGCCGAGAGAAATGCGCAAAGCCCCCCGACCAGCGCGCTCACCCACATTGCGCGGAGCATGTAGGTGTATTCGAACGGGACAAGGAGTTCGCTCATGGCTGCTTGCCCGGTTCGTGGTGGTCTGAAGGCTTCTTCTCGCCATTTTCCCCTTCGCCGTAGAAGACGAGCGGGCGCTCATCATCGGTGAGCACGGTCAAGGCGCGGCGGTCGTCGTCCTCGTGCAGTTCCTCTCCCGCCAGCCGGAAGTGCCGCAATACACCACCAAAGGTACGCTCGAGGTTTTTCTGCGTGAACGTCTCCGCTGTCGGACCTGCTGCGAGCACAGTGCGATTGAGCAGCACCACCTGGTCGCAGAAGTCCGGAACACTGCCGAGGTTGTGAGTGGAAACAAGCATCAGGTGTCCAGTGCTCCTGAGCTCCTTCATCAGGTTGACAATGGCGTTCTCGGTTTTCACGTCGACGCCTGTGAATGGCTCATCGAGCAGGATAATCCCGGCGCCCTGGGCGAGTGCTCTGGCGAGGAACACACGCTTGCGCTGGCCGCCGCTCAGCTCTCCGATCTGCCGGTGGCGCAGGTGCCCCATCCCTACGCGCTCCAGCGCAATATCAACCTGCCGGCGATCCTCGGCCTTCGGAATGCGCAGCAGGTTCATGTGGCCGTAGCGGCCCATCATCACCACGTCCTCGACCAGCACCGGGAAATTCCAATCGACCTCCTCAGCCTGGGGCACATAAGCGACAGCACCACGTTTCAATGCCTCCCTCACGGGCAGGTTACCGATACGCACCTCCCCCTTGGCCGGTCGAACGAACCCCATCAGCGCCTTGAACAGCGTGGACTTGCCGCTGCCATTCGGCCCTGCCAGCCCGCAAATGGTTCCCGGCCCCAGCGAGAAGCTGACATCGATCAGCGCCGTGTGTCCGTTGGGGTAGACGACGGACAGACCGCTCACATCGATGCGAGGCTCGATCGCAAATCGCTGTCTGTAGTCAGGTTGGGACGGGGCAAGCATGGGCTTTGATGCTCCGCTATCTGAAAGATGCCTCGCTCATGCCTGATTGTGGGAAGGTCGAGCCCGGCGCCCGGGTTCCACGGCGCCACGAACAGCGTGAACGGCACGAGGTATCCCGGCAACGAGGGCCGGGTCTGGAATTCGCAAGTCTTTGACCTGCCCGATCCATCAGTATCCGAACCCCTTTGCGATGGTATCAACCGTCACCTCCAGCAGCTTGAGGTAGGTGGGCACAGGGCCGTTTTCATCGCTCAGTGAGTCCACGTAGAGCACGCCGCCGTAGCGAGCGCCCGTCTCACGGGCCACCTGACGGGCCGGCTTGTCCGACACCGTGCTTTCGCTGAACACGACAGGGATCTGGTGCTTGCGGACGAGATCGATGACGCGGCGGACCTGCTGTGGCGTCCCCTGCTCATCAGCATTGATGGGCCACAGGAACAGCTCGCGCATGCCGTAATCACGCGCGAGATAGCTGAACGCGCCTTCGCTCGTCACGAGCCACCGCTTCTCCTCGGGAATGGCCGAGAGACGTTCCCTAAGCGGCTGATCGATGGCCCGAATTTTCGCGGCGTAGGCTTCCGCATTGCTGCGGTAGACCTCCGCGTTCGCCGGATCAGCCTCGGTCAGTGCTTTGCGGATGTTCTCGATGTAGATCAGCGCGTTTGTCGGTGACATCCACGCATGAGGGTTGGGCTTGCCCGTGTACGGCCCCTCGGTGATGCCCATCGGCTCAATGCCTTCCGTAAGCACCGCGCTCCGAACACCTTGGACGTTCTCGAAGAAGCGCTCGAACCACTGTTCGAGGTTCAATCCATTCCAAAGGACAAGGTCGGCGGACTGAGCTTTCGCGACGTCCAATGGCGTCGGCTGATAGCCGTGAATTTCCGCCCCGGGTTTCGTGATACTTTCCACCACCGCGGCATCACCGGCAACATTCTGCGCCATGTCCTGAATGACGGTGAACGTCGTCACGACGCGCAGCGGTTTGTCCCGCCTCTGCGCGGCAGCTTCCGGGCCCGTTCCTAACAAAGTTAAGGTCGACAGTACGGCAAGGACTCCGCCGAAGAGCCATCCAAGACAGCTTGATCTCCGGCGCGCTCCGCTTCGTTTGCCCCTGCACTCCGCCCTGTCAGAACGCATCAAGTCGCCTCCAGTTGCAAATGATTTGCAATTGCAAATGAGATTAGGGAGGTCGCTTGCGAGTTGTCAACGACACAAGTCAAAGGATGTGGGAGGCTCGCAATCCGAATGACGGAACGCAGATCCGAAGGCTGCGATTGAGTGGCATGAAGCAAATGCCGACCGCAGGAACGCCCCGCGCCTCGCGGCGGGCGAAGGTGCACCAGCGCGCCGATAATGACCTTGCCAGCCAAGCAGCCCGTTTTTTAGCGAACGAGCGCAACTCCCGGCGTATCGATGCCCTACTCACA
Source organism: Hyphomicrobiaceae bacterium (assembly GCA_002919265.1). Taxonomy (GTDB): domain Bacteria; phylum Pseudomonadota; class Alphaproteobacteria; order Rhizobiales; family Hyphomicrobiaceae; genus ZC4RG25. Next base: position 53,649 of record PKEY01000022.1, read on the forward strand.
GGCGCGCTCGGGCTGAGGAAAGGCGACCTTGTCGTTCATGCCGATCACGGAATTGGTCGCTTCGAGGGGCTCACCACTTTCGATGCGGACGGCGTGCGCGATTTCTTCACCCTCGCCTACCAGGACGGCAAAATCCTTGTCCCCGCCGAAAACACCGACCTTCTCTCGCGCTACGGCTCTGCGGATACCCCCATTCGCCTCGACCGCCTCGGCGGCAAAGCATGGATCAAGCGCAAGGGCCGGCTGAAAAAGCGGATCGGCGCGATTGCGCTCCATCTCATCGGCATTGCTGCCAAGCGCGAGCTGGCCACCGCGCCCCCTCTCGCGGCCGACCCTGCAGACTATGCGCGTTTCTGCGAACGCTTTCCCTATAAGGAAACGCCCGATCAGGCGGCCGCCATCGAAGCCGTCAATCGCGACCTTGCGAGCGGAAAGCCGATGGACCGCCTCATCTGCGGCGATGTCGGCTCAGGGAAAACCGAGGTGGCTCTGCGCGCCGCGTTTCATGCGGCCATGTCTGGGTGGCAGGTCGCCGTCATCGCGCCCACCACCCTGCTCTGCCGCCAGCACACGGAGACGTTCCGCAAACGCTTCGCAGGCTTCCCGGTGACGATCGCTCAGGCTTCCCGCCTCTCCGGTGGAAAGGAGCTGGCCGAAGTGAAGGCCGGCCTGATCTCCGGCCACATCGACATCGTCATCGGCACCCACGCCCTGCTTTCGGAGTCCGTTAACTTCGCCAGGTTGGGCCTTCTCATCATCGACGAGGAGCAGCGCTTCGGCGTGCGCCACAAGGAGCGCCTGAAGCAGCTTCGAGAGGGAGTCCACGTGCTGACTCTCACCGCCACGCCAATTCCGCGCACGCTGCAGATGGCGCTGTCCCTCGTTCGCTCGCTTTCCCTCATCGCAACGCCACCTGCGGGGCGGCTGCCAATCAAAACCGTTGTTTGCGAGATGGACCCGGTCCGCATTGCCGAAGCGCTTAGAGCCGAGAAGAAGCGGGGTGGTCAGAGTTTTTATGTCTGCCCTCGTATTCAGGATCTTCCGATCATCGCCGAGATGCTGCGGCGCGAGGTGCCGGAACTGAGCTTCGTCCAGGCTCATGGGCGAATGTCGGCCTCAGAACTCGACCGCATCATGGTGGCGTTCCTCGACCGGCACACGGATGTGCTGCTCTCCACGACAATCATCGAGTCCGGGCTCGATATTCCTTCCGTCAACACCATGATCTTGCACGACGCCCACCGCCTTGGGCTGTCGCAGCTCTACCAGCTTCGCGGCCGCATCGGGCGTTCCGGCGTCGAGGCCTATGCATACCTCACCACTCCCCCCGGCGCAGAATTGACGGAAGCCGCCAGGCGCCGGCTGGACGTGCTCGCAAACCTGGAACCCGTGGGGGCGGGCTTCAGCGTTGCGAGCCATGACATGGATATCCGCGGCGCCGGAAACCTCCTCGGCGAGGAGCAGTCGGGTCACATCCGTGATGTCGGCTTCGACTTATTCCAAACCATGCTGAAGCGCGCCGTCGAAGCACTCCGCAAAGGCGAGAAGTTGGACCTGGATATCTGGGCGCCGCGGATTTCTCTCGGCCTGCCGGTTCGCATACCGGATACCTACGTCCGCGATCCTGTCGAGCGTGCGGAGCTCTACTGGAAGCTCGCAACCTTGGAGACAACGGATGAGCTCAAACAGCAAGCGCGCGAACTGCAGGCGAACTACGGACCGCTACCAGGGGAAGCGCAGCACTTTCTCGTCCTTCTCAGACTCAAACAGCTATGTCGGCAGGCCAAAGTCGCTGAGCTTGAAGCGGGCCCCAAAGGCGCCATTTTCACATTCCGCCCTGGAGTTGTAGCACCAAAAACTTTATCCCTGCCCCACGGTTTTGCTGGGCGGATCGTTCGTCGGAAAAGCGGCCAACTTGCTGTTTTCGCGCGCTGGGCGGAGCCGCGGCGCCGTGTCAAAGGCATTTACAGCCTGCTCCGCCACCTCGCCGCCGCAATGAACCCGCCAGCTGCAGGCGACACGTCCCCCCCTGCCCCACGCCGCTTAAGGCGCGTCAGGTCACAAGCGCATTGCAGCGGGAGCTGAGATCGGCCAGCCGCCGGCTCAGAACCTCGGACACGTTCAGCCGATCACGAAGGACCTGGAGCCGCGTCTCAGGGTCGACCTCCAATTGCGGGCGTGCCTCACGCGCATCGAGCAGCACTTTCGCCTGGGCAATGTAGCCCTCGCTCTGGCTGCGCAGAGCGTCGATGACGGCAACCGCGATGGCCGTGGCGCGATCCGCAAACTCTCCCGTCTCCCGCTGAAGCTCGGCGGTCGCCAGACGAATAACCTCGTCCATCGCCGGCATGAACTCGTCGATGAGCATGCGCTCGAGCTCCGCCGCGTGTTCTTCCGGCGTCCGCCCACGGGACCAGCTAACGAGCGAGCCGGGGGCTGCCAGATCGAACGCGATGGAATCCTCGACAGGCACCCGCACCGACGTGGGCCCGAGGTATGAAGACGGTGCCTCAGGGAGACTAAGGTTGGGCGCACGGCGCAACATCGTTTCCCGCAAGGCGGGGAACACGTTGTGCGGCGTTGCGGCCAAAGCCTCTTCCACGGCTCTCCGGGCTGCGTGCAGCTCTTCTTCGGCGCGTTGGCGCAAGATCTTCGTGTGGCATCGCCAGTGTCGCTTCGCGCGATTTTCAACGAAGGCGGTCAGGAGCTCATTACCTTGTTCGCGGGCAAACTCTTCGAGAATGCGCGCTAGTCCGGTGTAAAGCCGCGAGCGGTAATCCGCGACGGCATCGTTGAGAAGATTTTGATAGGCCGCGAGGTTGCGTTCCAGCTCACCCGCCACGGATTGGATCCGCGCCAGCTCACGCTTGACGCTCTTGAGCTCCTCAGTCTCACGGGACGCTGTGTTCGTCGCGCTTTCCGAAACGATGGCGAGTTTCACCATCTCTTCGCGTACCGAGCCTTCATTCACCTGCGCCAGCTCGGCGAAATAGGCCGCGATCTGGCGGATGAGGTGCGCGCTGTGGCTCGTCAGCAAAAGCTTCGTCAGCTCGCGGCGAAGCTCGGGGAAGCCAGAGCAGATCGTGAGGATTCGTCCGACCTGCCCACTTGGCAGCTCCTCTGTCGGCGAGCCGGACCCGTTGGATTTTACGTCAGCCGCGCGCAACGCGCCCTTGTGCTTGGCATACGCGCGCAACGCTGGCGTCAAGACCTCGCTGATCGTCAGCTTTTCGGCCTGCTGAGCCTCTGTGGCCCACTTCGAGCTGCCGGCTACAATCGGTATGTCCAGGGCGGGAAATTCCTTAGCAAGGGCCTGACGAACATTGGTGATGATTGCCCGCACTTCGTTGGCTGGATCGCGCAGCTCGTCAATGTGGTCGATGAAAACCAGAATACGTTCGCGGTGGAGCCCGCGCAGAACTCTCAGCGTCGCCAGTTCCGTCGTCGTCAACGGATGACGGGCGCTCATGAGGAATACGTAAAGTTCGGCCGGCTCCAGCGCGTGGCGCGTGATCTCATCCCGCACGAGGAACGGATCGTTGATGCCTGGCGTGGCGATAACGGTTACCGGAAACTTGAACGGCCCCTCCGAGAGCCACAAGTCGGCAGATTTCGTGAGATCGGCGAACTGTCCCGGGCCTTCAGAGGCGTCAGCGGCGCTGCTGCCGGGGCCGACGTAGCGTGCGAGCAAGTCTGACGAGATTTCGTCATAAGCGTGCTTTGCACCGAGCAGGCCGTCAAAGTTCTCGCCAAAGCGCTTTTCAGCCCGCTGCCGCATCGCATCGAGATGGCGGCGCAAAAGCTCGGGCTCGAAGCCCGGCACAAGCTGGTTCGTCAGTTCACGAATGCGGGCAGAACCGTTCGCCAGCTCATCCCAGTCTTTTCGCTCGAACAGCTGGAATTCTGCGACGGCGCCGGGGGCTTGCTTGCCGAAATGCAGCCGCAGCAAGGCGGTCGACCACGGGCTGAATTCCGTGGGCAGCAGATCGGGAGATCCAATCAGTGCTCCAATGAACGCGCTCTGACGCGACTTTACCTGTCCGACGACCGCGATCTGGCAAACCTGATGCTCGAGAACGCGCATGGCGTCCCGAACAAAGCTTGCGCCCGGATCGGTCAGCAGCTCTCCGAGTTTTGTGCCGTAGCTGATGAGCTCAGCACGGATGTCCTCAAGCGGCGCGCCAATTGGCTCCGCATCGGGCTGAGGGCTTGGAAATGGTACGGGCTCAAAGGCCTGTTCCGCCGCGGGTTCCGGAACCGGCGATCTTTGGTCGTCAGCAGGGTTCGGTTGAGGCAGTATGTGTACGTTCGACATGTTCGGTCCGCCTCTCCTAGGTTGCGTGGCTCACGCTCCCCGCTGCGCGCGGCCACGAGTGCGCCTCGACGGCTATGAACGGTGCGCTGCACTGCCGAAAGGCGTGCTGTATGTTGGGGAGGTCGAAGAGAAGCGCTTGATGCCGTAGTCCGCCTTCTGACGTTCTCGCATACTGACAGCGAGCCTGCCGCCTGCGATCGCGGAAGATCCGGACTCACACACACACGCCACCCCCGGCCGTGATCTGCGAACTTCGGTCAAACGAGCGTTGACCACTGTCCCTTATCGGGACCCGTTACGGTCCAGAGTGTTAATGAACCGTAAATTGTGGCGTGGGCATGAACATTCGCTGCAATTGAAGCCTCCATTCGCGACAGCCCATCGTTGTCGACTGATCATCGCACAACTGCTTATTTGCCGTGGAGCTGTGCCTTGAGCAGCTCACCGTAGCTCGCCCGTCGCGAAGCCGCTAAACTGCGGCAGTTCGTTCAAGCGTCATGGTCTGTGAGGCGGGGATGCGCACGCAGGTCGGAATCATCGGCGCGGGACCGGCTGGCCTCCTGCTCGGGCGACTGCTCTCGCTGAATGGCATCGAGAACGTTATTCTCGAGCGGCGAAGCGCAGCCTACGTCCTTAGCCGTGTGCGCGCAGGGGTGCTGGAACGCGGCACGGTCGAAGCGCTTGAAGAAGCCGATTGCGCCGAACGCCTGCGCCGCGAGGCGCTCGTCCATCACGGCCTGCAAATCGTTTTCGACAACCGCTATTTGCGCATCGACCTTCAAGCGCTCACGGGCAGCTCAGTTGTCGTTTATGGGCAAACGGAGATCACGCGTGATTTGATGGCGGCCCGCGAATCCGAAGGAAGCCCGACCTTCTACGAAGCCGAGGCAACGAAAATCGTCGATCCCGAAAGCGACCGACCAAAGATCATATTTCGCCACGCGGACCGAGATCAAACTCTCGAATGTGATTTCGTTGCCGGCTGCGATGGCTTTCACGGCATCAGCCGAACAGCAATTCCCCCATCGGTGTTACGTACCTACGAACGCGCCTACCCATTCGGCTGGCTGGGTGTGTTGGCGGACGTAAAACCTTGCTCGGATGAATTGATTTACGCGAGCCACCCACGCGGTTTCGCCCTTGCGAGCATGCGTTCACCGACGCGGAGCCGGTATTACATTCAATGCCCTCTCGATATTCAGCTCGATCAGTGGCCGGACGAGCGGTTCTGGGAAGAGCTGAAAGAGCGTTTGGGGCCTGACGTGGCGGCACACGTGACGACCGGCCCTTCCATCGAGAAAAGTTTAGCGCCGATCCGCAGTTTTGTTGCCGAGCCGATGCGCTATGGCCGGATGTTTCTCGCCGGCGACGCAGCACACATCGTTCCGCCCACGGGCGCGAAGGGTCTCAACCTCGCCGCTGGCGATGTCCGCATCCTGGCCCGGGCGCTCATCGCCTACTACAAGCAGGGGCTAACGGATCTTCTGGACGCCTACTCCACTCAATGCCTCACTCACGTCTGGCGGGCAGAGCGCTTCTCCTGGTGGATGACCTCGTTCCTCCACACTCTCCCGGAAGCCGACCCATTCGCGCGGAAGCTGCAGGAGGCAGAGTTCGCGTATCTCGCGCGATCGAAAGCGGCGCAAACGGCGCTGGCGGAGAACTATGTGGGAGTTAGACACTGAGGAATAACTACAAAAAAAAAACGCTCTCACACGGGCGTGAGAGCGCTCAGTATTCCGCCAAATTAACTTTCTCGATCGTACTTACTCTAGTGTGGTAGAGCGCGGTTAGCGCTTAGGAGTCCGGGTCTGGGTACGGCGGACTGATATAGTACTGGGCAGTAATGGCTGCCAGCTGCTCATGCTTGGTCAGCCGGGGCGCTTCATAGCTCCGCTTCATAGGTTGCCTCCTCTGGTTGAAACGAAACAATGCTGACTAATAAATGAGTCCTTATGCGGGTTGAAGGTTTTATTGCTAACAATCCACAGTTGTGCTGGGTGTGTGGCAGATCTGACACGTCAATAGATCTGTTCATTTCGCCCGCTGAAAAACGAGAGGCTTTCCGTAACAAAGGGATGTTCTTGGAACAAAATCTGAATGTGAGTCCGTTAATTTCAGCAGCGTTCTCGAGAATCGTCCCCCAGCTGCGCACGAGACATCTTGGGCATACAGCCTCCCGTCCAGCGTGAAGAATCATCAAGCGCAATTTTGAGGACCAAACACTCGAGCGAAACGGCCAAGTCGTAAACAGCGCGGTTTGGGCGCTGGTCAATGCTGGACTGACGTTCGCCGTTTTCGCATAGCTTATATCCCTCAAAGAAGCACGCCCTCCGTCGGTGATCGGAGAGCGTTCAGGGCCAAAGAACTTCTTATTATAATTATAAAACCCGAGCGGCCAGCCTAGCCGCCGTCAAGTATCATCGCCAACGTCGTCACCATCATCCCCTGGCGGGGGCGGCGGGAACGGCGGGCTGATATAGTATTGAGCCGTAATGGCTCCCAGCTGCTCGTGTTTGGCCAGCCGAGGCGCTTCATAGCTCCGTTTCATCAGTTGCCTCCTCTCGTTGAACCGAAGCAATGAGATAAATAACCGAGTTCTTTAGCTAGTTGAAGGTTTTCTTGCTAACAACCATTGATTGATCATCGTATGTGACAGATGAGCCACGATATCGAGCAATTGAGGCGCGTTGGTGCTGTTGCAAACACCGCTAGTGGGTGTTTGCGCCTTTAGATGTAGATGCCGCCAAATGAACTTCGGGGACCACCGCGTCAGGTGACGAAAACCACGCTGCATTCAGCTTGCTGGCTCCGAGTACTTTTCTAATAGCGCCGCGATATCCGGGACGCTTTTCAGCTGAATGATTTCGTCGGCAGAGAGCGTTCGTTTGAGGTGGCTCTCCAGGCTAAGCACGATGCGCATGTGCCCCAGGCTGTCCCAGCCAGCAGCTGAACCCAAGGCAACATCGGGCGTAATCTCATGAACCGGGCGCTCGAGCGCGTCGGCCACAAGAATGCGAGCCTCCTCTAGGGTCGTCATGCTGCTGCCTCTCGCCTGTTCTTCTCAAGCCATTCATCCCTCAGCATCGAATAGACGATGATATCACATCGCTGTCTCGTTGCCGGATCTATCCCGTGCTGGCGCAGAATGCCCTCGCAGGTAAATCCCAGCTTCTGATAATTGAAAATCGACGGGAAATTGCGGGCGGTCGGCATGCCCCACACTCGGGGGCATTGGAGCTGCTCAAAGATGAAAGCAATGACGGCGCGTCGGGTTTCCTGGACAACCCCCTTGCCCCACCAACGACGATCTCCGATCACGATGGAAAGCGTGGCCACCCGGCGCGAATCAACATCTACGACTTCCATACCAATCGGCTTATCCGAAACCTTCGGCCAGATTCCGAAATAAAATCTTCGGCGATTATCGGCCTTTTTGAATCTGCGATACCATTTGCGCCGGCTCCAAATGCCGGCTTCCAGCCCAAACGGGTTCATCACCTCTGGATCAAAGGACCACTCGTACGTATACCGCACGATTTGGAGCCGATTTAGGGTCCTGAGCAAAAAACGTTCCGTTTCAAGCCTAACCGGCTGTCCCGGCTTCCAAGTCACAAGCGAACCTCCCGGCCCAGCAACGCCGAGACCTTTATGCGAACTTCGCTCCGAACCTTTTTGCCCCGCTCATTGCGCGGGATATCGTTCAGAAAAATAATCCGCGATGGAACAGCTTCGCGGCGCAGGCGCTCAGCGCACCACGCTTGAATGGTGGCTTCAGAAATTCTTTGCCCGTTTTTCGTGACTACCGCAGCGACGACGACCTCCCCCGAAACTGCATCAGGTAGCCCGAACGCGCACACGTCCTGCACCTCCGGATGCTGCTCCAGGAGCAACTCGATTTCTTCCGCAGTCACCTTGATACCGGCACGATTGATCTGATGCTTTCGCCTGCCCAGAATTCGCAACTGTCCGTCCGAACTAATTTCGCCGATATCGCCGGTTTTGAACCAGCTGCCGTGAAATGCGGCGGCTGTACTGTCGGGATCGTTCCAATAGCCATTCATCAGCGCGGGGTCGCGGAGAAGGATCTCGCCCTCCCCTTTTTCCGCAATGCTTCCGTCCTCTAGGAGGATCCAGCAATTGCCCGACCACGGACGGCCGACCGCCCCCTCGACAAATCCGGCCGCTTCGGCACTGGTGCCTGAGATCCAATTCGCAGCCTCGGTCATTCCGTACATGTTGTAGACGTGTTTCGTGCCGGCCCATTCGCAAATTCCCCGCCACAGCGCAGCCGGCAAAGGTTCCGATCCCACGTGTATTCGTTTCAAAGTTCGACGATGCGGCGCCGCCGAAAGCTTGAGCCCGATCCGCCACATAGAGGGCACGGAACTCAGGAATGTCACGCCATGCTCGTCGATGACGGCACCGAGCTGGGCGAGGCCATCAACGCCCGGCTCCGACCACAGCAGGACGTCGCAACCAGCGAGAAGGGGCGTGAGCGTGTTTCCGATCAATCCATGCCCGAAATGCATTGGGAGCGGAACAAGCGTCCGCGCCAGATTGGCCTTCCCAATGTGCGCGACATTGCTGGACAGTCGTGTCTCAAGCGCGCGATAGCTCAGCGAAACTCCCTTCGGTGCACCGGTACTTCCGGAAGTGAGGAGGAGTAGGGCTGGGCTGTCCGTCGGCGGACCAGACAACCCAACTTCCCGCTCCGCAGAATCCATCGACTGCAATTCTGCCGGGACACTTGGAATATGAGACGACTCAAGTTGGCCAACCCAACAGCGCGGTTTGACCCAGGCACAAATTCGATTTCGTTCGAACGCGGTCAATGAAGGCGAAAGGACGAGCGCAGTGGCTCCTAATGCCCAAGTTGCGAACAGGTCAGCCAACAACACCACGCCCTCGGAATGGCACATGGCAACAATGCTGCCAGCTCCAACCCCCTCCTTCCGTAAAAGCCTAGATCGCTGTGCCACAGCCCGAAGCAGCGCTTGGTAATCGAGACATTGCCCCGAGCGGACGTCGATGACACGTGCAGTTGCCGGAATGAGATCGAGCTGCATAAGTTCCGAGCGCCGTTGGTGGCTAATGCACAACCATTAGTTGCGCATTAGTCAAAGCACTTCAGTGACGCCCCCGTCAACGCATCGGACGTGAACCTTTCCGAAATTTTGTGGAGCCGATCCCAGGATCGGCAAGCTCAGTCACCCGTCAAAAGTGGCGGTTGGTGTCTGGCATGCAGTGATTTTCAACACCAAACCGGTGGCCTCCTCCAAACGAGCCGGGACCTTTGAGCGCTTGAGACCGTGCCCAACTTTCCACATTTTCCACAAAGACGTTGTGGTAGCAAAGGAAGCGAATAGCAATCTTAGATTGCTCATCTTAATATCCCCCACCGAGACCAGCACAACTACAGGGGGATATTCCGGTGCTTCAGGACTCCAGCGTTTTGGCACTTTCCGAAGGCGTGTCTTATCAGTCGCTCGGCGAGGGCGAAGGGGGCGTCGTGCTGCATATCGAGTCGGGCCAGCTTTTCACCTGCAATGACACGACCTCTGCATTTCTTTCCGCCATTGACGGGCGCCGCTCCTTCCAGGAACTCGTAAGGACGCTCCTCGAGATGTTCGACGTCTCCGAGGAAAAGCTTCGGAGTGATCTCATCGCGCTCGCAGAGCAGCTCCAGCAGGAGGGCATTGTCACAATTCAATAAGACCAATGTTGTTGATCCGAAAGCTGCGGTTCCGAATTGCGCTTTGGTGCTGGGCGCGCGTTCTCCCTGCCCTGGCCTGGCGTCGTGACCTTACATCCCTGATGGCGCTGACGAAACCAGCACCACGGGTCCCATATCGGGGTCTCGCCGCCGAATATATCGTCCGTCGTGTGAAAAAGACTACGCGTCGGCCGTGGCTTATGCGCGACCGTCCCTGCCTGCGCGACGGCATTCTCGCTATGCGATTCTTGCGCCTGGCCGGTTATGAGCCGACGCTTCATTTCGGTTTGGATAAGAACAGTGTAGGTGCGGACACCCTCTCCGCCCATTGCTGGGTCGCACTCAACAACAAGATCATGCTCAATCCTCCGACTCCGAGCATGATCGAGATCCTCATCTACGCGCGCGACCAATTACTTCCGCCTGCCCGTGAGGCTTCTCCCGCGGCTCAAGGATAAATCGAACCATGGCAAACTGGTACGACCTCAATGGCGCTTTGCTGCGCATCGACGCCGAAGATGAGGCGCTCGAAACTCCCCTCGATATTTATCTCGAGGAGCTTCGCACTGATGCGCTGGATGAGACCACGGATTTTACTCTCGCTATTGCGCGCGGGCAGCCGCCAAGCCCGCCGGCGGAAGCGCATGTGCTGTTCAAAGGTTCGGTCCCGGAGGCTGAGATTTGTATTCTAAGCAGCCATGGCGACCGCCGCTGGTTTTTTATCCCCAACCGAATCTCGCTCGAATATTCGATCTCGGAACGTAGCGCCCAAATGGTCGCTGCACCAGGCTATGAGTGGTTTACGGGCGCGACTGCGGCCATTCAGGCCATTTACGCAGCCTTGTGCGCAACTGGCCAGGCGTTGGTGCACGCTGCTGCACTGAGCGTGCCCGGAACCAATGAAGGTTTCATCCTGTTCGCGCCAAGTGGCGCCGGAAAAACGACCACAGCCTTAGCCCTCGCGGTGCAGGGCTTTGGTCTACTTACGGATGACGCCGCGGTGGTGACCGACCGTCCAACCGCGAAAAGCCGGGTGTCCGTTTGGGGGTTGCCGAGGCCGCCGAAAGTTCATCGGCGAACGGCAGAAATGCTCCCGATGATCGGCAGGCTTTTGGGATCAAAATGGAATTCGGAAGGAGAACAAAGCGTTTCGAAAAATGCACTTAAATCGGTAATCGATTTTATTCCTGGCCGTTCATTTCCACTATCAGCATTGATTTTGCTTGGAAACAGGGTTGTCGGCGAACATCGGCTGGAGCCGATGCGGAAAGCCGATCTGCTCATTCATCTGGCGAAGGACAATATCTCGCGCTCGCCACTTGGCGTTTTGAATGATGATCTCGAACGGTTCCAGAGATTCGTGGGGCTTGTCGCGTCGATGCCCGCCTACAGGCTCAATGTCGGCAGCGACCTCTCCACACTCGGCAGGACGATCGCCGCCGCATTCATGGCCGATCAAGCCACTTTCAGCGCCTGACGAAACAGTTTCCGCCTCCAGGAATCGCGCCCGCGCGCCACACTTTGCCCCCGAACGACGAGCTGCGGCGACAGGAGTTGGGCCGGCAGGCGCGCAAACGTGGACGGCAGCAGGAGTCTTGCGAGCTCCAAACAACGCGTTTCCCCGAACGTTTTGCCGGCAAGTTCGAGGGCGCCGGCGACAGCGAGCTTTACACCACATCGGTCGCAAACTTCCGCCAGCCGATCGACGTCAACACTGCCTGCTGCGCCGCGTACCGCCTGCATGACGTCGACGAGGTGCTGCAAACGATCGAGTTGATGGCCGATGGCGCCGTGCGTCGCCGCAACGAACAGCAGCGCCGTCGCATTGCCGCCATCCCCACCTCCGGCGGCGATCACGTCGTCGTAGACGATAGACATATTTCCTCGAAGCTTCGGCGAATGCACGAGGTTACTGTGGACCTCGACCATCACCTCTTTCTGCGTGGAGAGCAGCCATTTCTGTTCATGATAGTCCTTGCCGATACGGTCCTCGAACTCGAACAGTTCGAAACCGAGCGCCGGCATCACATCACGCACTTTGTGGCGATCAGCGACGTGAATCAGAATGTCGACGTCCGTAAAGGTCCGAAGAGCTGCCTCGGGATAAAGTCGTTGCGCAAAAGCTGCGCCTTTTACGATTGCTCCGCGAATTTCGGCTTCTGCAAACGCCTTCATAACTCGCTGAGCGTGATGCGACAGCATCATCTGAAAGCCCATCTGGTGAACGAGCGTCGAACGCGCTGCCTCCAGCGTTTTGCGCACTGCATCGAGTTTCAGAGAGTCCGCCTCTGGAGCCGAATTGTTCGGTCGACGTAAAATCTCACTCAGGTTACGAATGGCAGCAGGAAGGACGCCGTGATTTTGCGCAGCTGCCAGCAACCGCGCGAGCTGATCGCTTTCCGGAATAAAGTCGGGCAGTGGGTCGCTTCTATGGGGATCGGCTATCTGGATGAGGAGCTGTTCACACTCCCGGTCAAGCGGCAAATGAGGCTTCAAACCTGACATGAAACGGTCCCTCCGTATATCTGGAGGCAACCTACGAAGCCTCAATCATGACAACAACCTTTGATTGCGACTTATGCCAAGCCTTTTTGTTTCGCGCGGCATACAGCGCGTTGAGCCTACCGTTCGTCTGTAACGCGCCTGCAACGCGCACCCGAGCATCGCGGTGCCGTCGTGCGGTTGCGCGGAAGGCTTTGCAACTAATTCAGAAGTCGCACAAGAAACAGCGCCAGCACCGGGAATCCAGCGACGAGTGCAAGCCGCACAAGGTCTGCGGCAAGGAACGGCAGAATTCGCCGGTAGATCCCACTGATCTCAGTGTCCTTAACAATTGCGGCCACCACGAAAACGTTGAGCCCGATTGGCGGAGCCACAAGTCCGACGCCGACGACGATCAGCACCAGAATGCCGAACCAGATGGCCACCTCCTCTGCCGGCAAGCCGAAATCCAGTGCAGAAACGACCGGGAAGAACACGGGCAGCGTCAGCAGGATCATGGCCAGCTCGTCCATTACGGCACCGAGCAGAATGTAGAGCGCGAGCAGCATGGCCAGGATGGCAAAGGGCGGATATCCACTGGAGGCGATCGCCTCTGCTGCTTCGGTGGGGAGGCGCGAAAGGGCGAGGAAGCTGTTGAAAACCTCCGCCCCCAGCAGGATCAAGAAGATCATCCCCGTGGTCTCAGCCGTCTGCAGCAGGCTGGTGCGGATTTCAGCAAGCCCCAGGGAGCCCCGCGCCACGCCAATGATCAGCATGGCGACGGCGCCGACTGCAGCACCCTCCGTCGGTGTGAACACCCCACCATAAATGCCGCCGACTACGATCACGGCGACAATGGCCGCCGGCCAGACACCGCGCCAGGCGCTCTCCGAGCCCTCCATTGACACAGCAGGTGCGAGCTTGAATTTGCGCTTGGCAATCAGTGCGATGACGCAGCAGTAAAATATCGTTGCCAGCAGCCCCGGAATAAGCGCCGCCTGAAAAAGTTTGACGATATTCTGCTCAGTCGCGATTGCGTAAACGACGAGGATCACGGACGGAGGTATCAGTATCCCCAGGGTGCCGCCGACGGCCACCGTGGCACTCGCGAACGCGGGCTCGTAGCCGAAGCGCCTCAGCTCAGGCAGGGCTGCCCGCGAAAACGTGGCCGTCGTCGCTACTGACGATCCACAAATGGCGCCAAACAATGTCGAAGCGCCGATCACCGCCATCGCCAAGCCACCTTTCCGCTGGCCAAGCGCACGTGCCGCCGCCCGAAACAAGTCCGTCGACAGCCCCGATCGCTCGGCGAAGGCCCCCATCAATACAAACAACGGGATGACTGAAAGTGTGTAGTTCGCAAAGAGGTGGTAGGGCGTCGACTTCATGAAGTTGAGAAATGGCGGCAAGCCGACGAGCGAAACGTAGCCAACACTACCCGTCAGCAGCATGGCGAGGCCGACCGGCATTCTAAGCGCGATCAGCACCAGCATCCCGGCGAATCCGATGATGGCGATCGTCGTGCCGCTCACCTTGATCTCCTGACGAGCTGCCAGGCTGTCGTCAGCGCTGCGATAGCGAGCAGAACGGCCGTGGCCGAGGCTGCGGCGATAGCCCACCCGATCGGGATGCCAGAGACCATCGTGGTCGTGCGGTTGGCGATTGTTTCCGCAGCGCCGATGCTCAGTCGCCACGCGATGAATACGGCCGTCAACGCATAGACGAAGTCCCACAGCGCATCCAGGTTATCGCGAACGCGAGCTGGCAAGCGGCTAGTGAAGGTATCGACCGAGATGTTGCCGCGGCGGATTTGGCAGAATGGTAGAAACGCGAAGGCCGAAACGGCGACGGCAATCTGAACCAGCTCGAAGTCGCCGGGGACCGAATTGCTCGTCACCCAACGTAGACCGACGCTGATGCACACGAGAACCCCGGCTGCAAGCATCACGACGCCGCCCATCAACGCCAGCACTTCGGTGACTACGCCCAGCGTTCGCGTTCCGGTTATACTTCGCTCGCTGCGGTTCTTCTCGTTCACCAACTTCCCCTTGGCATCCACAGAGGCTTCGATCGCCCGATCAGCATCCATTCCTCCGCAGCTTAAGGTGCGCCCGATTTTTCGCCAACGGGTGCACTGCGCCTGTCGAAGACTGTTCACGCTGCGGGGGCTTTGCAGCGCGGCGCAACACAAATTGCCGCACCCCTCAACGACGTCAGCTTCTGCGCGTTTTGGCAGTCGGCTCGCGCCTCGGAGATCTATCCCCTTCCCGAACCGCGTGGGTCCCGTTTCCGCCCCCTCTTGCCTGTCACCCAGTGGGTGGCAGGCTCTTTTGGCATGCGAAGCCAATGAGTTGTAGATAGCGAACTTTATATCTTGCAAGAAATCGGCAAGCCGCCGATCCGCCGACCTCCAGAATTCGAGACACTGTCTGCTTGCACAGGGTTGCGTTGTGCGGGTGATCACAACCCGCCTTTCAAGCCGGGCAAACCGAGTGGCGCGGCAGTCCGATCCGAACAGTAGGAAAAATTTTCGAAAAACAATTTCTGGCTGCTTCAATCATTGCCATATGCGATGCGAAATTGGCAGCGATATTGTCCAAACACCACTTATCCTGTCGACCGCATCACTATTGTGCAAACTGGCGCGTAAAGGTTCATCAGCGCTGGCCTTTTCGACGTTGACACGCTTCTTAACCAACGTCACATTCCCCGATCATGCAGCAGCTTACGCTCTGCACGGAGACTGCCCATGAATGGTGCACCCAAGCCGGGGGGATTTCTTATGTCGTTCAAAAAGGCGCTGGCGATCGCTGCGTTCAGCTCTACCATCATTCTCAGCGGTAACGCCGTTTATGCTCAGACGACCTGGACAATGGCGTCCGGGTATCCTGAGAGCAGCTTCTTCACCCAGAATATTCGCCTCTTCATCAAGGACGTTGAAGAGAAGAGCAACGGCAAACTCAAGATCGATCTGCGCTCGAACGACAGCCTCATCAAGCACGATGCCATTAAACGTGCCGTTCAATCCGGGCAGGTGCAGATTGGCGAGATCCGCTTGAGCGTTTATGGCAACGAAGGCCTGATATATGATCTCGACAACCTCCCCGGCGTCGCTACCGACTACGACAAGGCTTACAAATTGATGGAGGCGCAGAAGCCGTTCTTGGACGAACTGTTCAAGAAGAACGGCATGCGCATCATCACTTACGTCGCGTGGCCGGGCCAAGGCTTCTACACGAAAGAGCCGGTGAATTCGCTCGCAGATCTCAAAGGACAGAAGCTGCGCATTTACTCGAAACAGACGCAAATTCTGGGTGAAAAGCTGGGCATGCAGGCCTTGATCCTGCCGTTCGCGGAGGTTCCGCAGGCCTTCTCCACCGGCATGATTCAATCGCTTTGGACTAGCGCGCAGACGGGTGTCGACGTCCAGGCCTGGAATTACACCAAGTACTTCACTTACACGGGAACGCAGCACACCAAGAACGCGATCATCGTCAACGAGCGTGCATTCCGCCAGTTGGATAAGGAAACCCAGGACATCGTCCTTGAAGCAGGCCAGCGCGCCACAGATCGTGGCTGGGAGATGAGCAAGCAAGCGAGCGCCGATCGCGAGAAGGTCCTCAAGGACCACGGAATGGTTGTGAGCCAAGCGCCCCAGGATGTCATGGACCGGATTGAAGAGATCGGCAAAGAAATGGTCGCCGATTGGCTCGCAGCGGCAAAGCCTGAAGAAAAGGCTGTCTACGAGAAATACCAGGAATTGCTGAAGGCCGGCAAATAGCACCGGAATCGGAGAGCCTACAGTCTTCTGCCTGGAGTTTCTCGTGCTCAGGGCTATCCTCGACAGGATCTATCTTTACGCCGGGTACGTTTCGGCACTGTTTCTTGTCGGAATTGCCCTTTCGATCATCGCGCAAATCGGTGGTCGAATGATGGGCAAGACGATCGAGGCTACGGAAGTGGCGGGGCTATGCCTCGCCGCTTCGACATTTTTCGGACTGGCGCACACCTTCCGTAACGGTGCCCATGTGCGGATCAGGCTGCTGATCAATCGGCTGCCGTGGAACTCGAGGCGCCCCATCGAGATCCTGAATTGCCTTCTCGCTTCCGGGGCCGTCTGCTTCCTGGCGTGGAATATGATTTTGTTCGCCCTGCAGTCGTTCGAATTCAACGACATCAGTCCAGGACTACTCGCCATTCCGTTCTGGATTCCGCAGGCGGGCGTTGCTGCTGGCATTGCGCTTTTCGCCATCGCCATTATCGACGAGCTTCTCTGGATTGCGTTGGGTGGTCAGCCGCGCACCGACGCCGCCGAAGACTCGGGCCTCGATAAGCCTGCTGCCTAAGCGAGGTACCTCACTCATGGATTCCGTTGTCCTCGCTTCGATTGTTCTTGTTTCGCTGCTGCTCCTCCTGCTGGCGAGCGGCGTCTGGGTTGCCCTCTCGCTGCTGATCGTAGGCATGGTCCTCATGGGGCTGTTCACGACCGCTCCCATGGGCTCGCTCATGGCCTCCACGCTTTGGGATGCGAGCTGGGGCTGGGCTCTGACCTCCCTGCCGCTCTTTATCTGGATGGGCGAAATCCTTTTTCGCAGCAATTTGTCTGCGGACATGTTCCAAGGCATCGCGCCTTGGGTTTCGCGCTTGCCGGGGCGCCTGCTCCACGTGAACATTCTGGGATGTGGAGTCATGGCGGCGGTGGCGGGTTCTTCCGCTGTCACGTGCGCCACAATCGCCAGGATGAGCGTGCCTGAGCTGTCGAAGCGCAATTACCCCGTCAACATGACGCTGGGGACGCTTGCCGGTTCAGGGACGCTTGGCCTGCTTATTCCGCCATCGATCGTCATGATCGTCTATGGCGTAACGGCTGAGCAATCGATCGGCCACCTCTTCATCGCCGGCATTTTGCCCGGGCTTCTGCTGATCGCCCTTTACATGGGCTACACGGCAATCTGGAGCCTCATCAACGCTCGAGAGATGCCGCCGCCCGAGCCCAAGGTTGGTTTCTTCGAGAAGATCTATCGTTCGCGGCGCCTTATCCCTGTCGCCCTGCTGATCGCCGCGGTCATAGGCTCGATCTACGGTGGCATCGCCACGCCAACCGAGGCGGCAACGGTCGGCGTTATTGGCGCACTGGTCCTCGCGGCAGTTAGCGGCGGACTGACCTGGACGATTTTCCTGGAAGGCCTGATGTCGGCCGTCCGCGTGTCCTGCATGATTTGCTTCATCATCGGCTGCGCCGCATGCCTCACGATTGCTGTGGCGTTTGTCGATATTCCGCGGACCCTGGCAGCCTGGGTGGACTCGCTCCACCTTTCTTCCTACGCACTCCTGGCCGTTCTCGCCGTTTTTCTGCTCATCCTCGGCTGCTTCCTGGAAGGCATCTCCATCATCGTTCTGACGTCGTCCGTCATGCTTCCTATGGTCCAGAGCGCGGGCATCGATCTGCTCTGGTTCGGCATTTTCATCGTAATCATGATCGAGGCAGCCCAGATCACGCCACCCGTCGGGTTCAATCTCTTTGTCCTGCAGAGCATCACGGGAAAGGACATTGTCACGATCACGAAGGCAGCAATGCCTTACTTTTTCCTCCTGATAATCCTGACAGTCCTGATCACGATATTCCCGCAGATCGTCCTCGTTCTTCCGCAGATGATGATGCAGAACTGAAAGCATCACGCATGCGGCCCAATCATCATGTCGTGACCCAAGCCAAGTGGGCCATTTCAGTTGGTCCACTTGGCTTTATCAATGCAGACTCACCCAGCCAGTTTGGCCTCAACCTTAAGCCCCACCGCGAACAAGACTGAACTTTTCGGTCTGGACGGCGTCGAAACTTGCCGTCTTGATCGTTCTGTGTCCGACTGCCAATGGCAACGGGATAGCCTCGAAGCCTGATCCGCGGGAGAAGCGAGATGCCGTCCACTGTTTTCGAATCCCGCATCTTTCAGGATGCGTTCGGCACGCCGGAGATGCGCCGCATCTTCTCGGACGAAGCCACAGTTGCCCACGCTGTCTTGGTGGAGGTTGCTCTCGCGCGGGTGCAAGGTCGGCTTGGCATCATTCCCGCCGACGCTGCGCGCGAAATCGAAAAGCGCGCTGACGCCTCGCGGATCGACTTTGCCGAACTGAAGCGCGAAACCGATCTCGTCGGCTATCCCATCGTCGGCCTCGTGCATCAGCTTGCCCGCCAATGCGGTGACGCCGGCCGGTATCTGCACTGGGGCGCGACAACCCAGGACATCATGGACACTGTCCTTGTCCTGCAGATCCGCGAGGCTATGGGCGTTATCGGCACGGATCTCGCGCGCGTCGACGAGGCGCTCACCAGCCTGATCGAAAAACACCGGTACACCGTCATGGCGGCGCGAACGCACCTCCAACAGGCGCTGCCCACCACATTCGGTTTCAAAGCTGCGGTCTGGCTGTCGATGATCCGTCGTGCGCGACAGCGCCTGCTCCAGCTTTGGCCGCGCGTCCTTGTTGTGCAGTTTTCCGGGGCCGCCGGCACCCTCGCCTCGCTTGGCGATCGTGGCCTCGAGGTTCAAGAAGCCCTCGCCGCCGAGCTCAACCTCGCGACACCGTCGATCACATGGCACACGGCGCGCGACAGCCTTGCCGAGGTGGTCAACTTCCTTGCGCTCACGACCGCCAGCCTGGCGAAGATCGCCACCGATGTGGCCCTGATGATGCAGACCGAAGTCGCGGAAGCCTTCGAGCCATTCGCTCCCGGCCGGGGCTCATCGAGCACGATGCCGCAAAAACGTAACCCCATTTCCTGCGAGCTCATCATCGCTGCGGCGAAGGCGGTTCGGCAGTACGCGGGGCTTATGCTCGATGGCGTCGTGGCTGATCACGAGCGCGCGACGGGGCCTTGGCAGGCGGAATGGATCGCCCTGCCCCAAAGCTTCCTCGCCACAGCGGCGGCCTTGCGACAGAGCGATTTGATGCTTAGTGGTCTGGTGGTGGACCCCTACCGGATGCGGAGCAACCTCAATTTGACGGGTGGGCTGATCGTTGCCGAGGCGGTCATGATGGCGCTTGCCGAGTATATCGGCCGCAACACGGCCCATGACATCGTTTATTCGGCTTGCCGTGCCGCAGCGGAGTCGGGCAACGAGCTGATCACAGAGCTTATGCGTCGGCCGGAAGTCACGAAGCATCTCGACGAGCCGCGCTTGCGCGAGCTTGTCGATCCGGCGAATTACCTGGGTAGTGTGCAGCAGATGATCGACCGTGCGCTGAACGAGCCGAAAGCGGGCGATCAGTCGTCCAGATCATCCGGGGCTTTATCGGCAGCCGCCGATGCCGTGACATCTGCAGGAAAATCAACGCCCACCAAGTAAAGCCCGTGAGCGGGAGCCACGGGCCCACAGGCCTTGCGATCCCGCGCCTCAAGAGCGCCAACGAGATCGGCCACCGACCAGCGGCCGGCGCCGACCAACTTCAGGCTGCCGACCATCGAACGCACCTGGTTGTGCATGAACGATCGCGCGGACGCGCGGATATGAATTTCCTGGCCCACCCGGCTCACGTCGAGCCGATCCAACGTTTTCACGGGTGATTTCGCCTGGCAGCCAGCCGCCCGGAAAGTCGAGAAGTCGTGCCGGCCGACGAGCTTCTGAGCGGCTTCGTGCATGAGGTCGGCGTCGAGCGGGATCGGCTGCCACCAGACGCGATTGCGATCGAGCGCCGGCGGCGCGCGCCGGTTCAAAATGCGGTATAGGTAGTGTCGGGCCGTCGCCGAAAAGCGGGCGTCGAACGTTGGCGGCACCTCAGTACAATCGAGCACCACGATAGGGTTGGGCTTG
Organism: Hyphomicrobiaceae bacterium; assembly: GCA_002919265.1. Taxonomy (GTDB): domain Bacteria; phylum Pseudomonadota; class Alphaproteobacteria; order Rhizobiales; family Hyphomicrobiaceae; genus ZC4RG25. Next base: position 73,972 of record PKEY01000022.1, read on the forward strand.
AGGTGAAAGTTGAGGGCCTCGCGGATCTTGAACGGCTCCCACCGTTTCTGCAGGTCAAAATGCGCCACTTGGCCCAGCGCGTGCACGCCGGCATCAGTGCGGCCGGCTCCCCGAACGCTCGTCTCTTCGCCCGAGAACTTCGCGATGGCCCGGACGAGCTCTCCCTGCACCGATTGTCCGTCTGCCTGGATTTGCCAACCGACGAACGGTGTGCCGTCGTACTCGATGGTAATGCGGTACCGAGGCATCGAGTGTGCCTGCCTCAACCGAGCTGGGTGCCAGGAGCCAATTCGAACCCGCGCAGGAACTCATCGGCGGGCATAGGCTTCCGGCCGGCCCGCTGCAACAGCACGAGGCGCACCGCACCTTCACCGCAAGCGACAGTGAGCTTATCGTCGAGAATCGTGCCGGGAGCACCCGAACCTTCCACCAGCTCCGAGCGCAATACCTTGATGCGCTCCCGCCGACCGGCCGGGCCTGCTTCGAACCAGGCACCGGGATAAGGCGACAGCCCCCGTATCAGGTTGTGCACCTGCGCCGCCGGGCGCGAGAAGTCGATCCGTGCCTCTGCCTTGTCGATTTTGGCGGCGTAGGTCACACCCGTGTCGGGCTGCGGCGTAGCATCCAGGCTCCCGCGCTCCAGCGCCGCGAGTGCGCGCACCATGAGACTTGCGCCCACGCGCGCCAGCTCATCGTGCAATTCGCCCGCCGTCGTGTTCGAACCGATGGGTACGCGCTCGGCGAGACAAATGGGGCCGGTGTCGAGCCCCTCGTCCATGCGCATGACCATGACAGCCGTCTCCGTATCGCCCGCCATGATCGCCCGTTGGATGGGCGCCGCGCCACGCCACCGCGGCAATGCTGACGCGTGGAGGTTCAGACAGCCATACGCCGGCGCCTCGAGAATTGGCTTCGGCAGAATCAGGCCATAAGCGACCACCACGCCCACATCGGCGTTGTGGGAGCGGAAAACCTCCTGCTCCGTAGCGCCTTTCAAAGACGTGGGTGTGAAAACGGGAATGCCGCTCTGTTCGGCTTGCAGATGCACGGGAGACTTACGCTCATCCATTCCCCGCCCGGCCGGCCGAGGCGGCTGCGTATAGACAGCGACGACGTCGTGCCCGGCCGCCAGAATCTCGACCAGCGTCGGCACCGCGAATTCCGGCGTTCCCATGAAAACGATGCGCAGGGACACGAGTCGTCTCGCTGTGGCTAACCTGGTGGCGTCAGGCTGCGACGCCGCCTTTCGCCTGCTTCTTGAACTTCCGCACGATCATGTCGCGCTTTAGCCGCGACAGGAAATCGATGATCAGCCGCCCATTCAGGTGGTCGATCTCATGCTGAATGGCCGTGGCCAGAAGGCCGGAAGCCTCCAGCTCCTGCTGCACCCCTTCCTTGTCGAGGAAGCGCACGCGCACGCGCGCCGGCCGTTCAATTTCAACCCGGACGTCGGGGATAGAAAGGCAGCCTTCCTCGTAGACGCGCTTTTCGTCGCTCAGCCACAGAATCTCCGGATTGATCAGGGCGAGCGGACGGCGCTCCTCACCCTCCTCCGCGGCATCCACGACGAGCAGCCGGCGCGGAATCCCCACCTGCACCGCGGCGAGCCCGACGCCCGGCGCGGCGTACATGGTTTCGAACATGTCCTCGATCAGCCGGCGCAGATCATCGTCCACCCGCTCGACGGGAGCGGAAACCTGACGCAATATGGGATCGGGGAGCGTGACAATTGGAAGTTTGGCCATACGGCTGAGATAAGCGACCGCATCGAGGCGGTCAATCGGGCGTGTCGCAGCGTACATTTGCGATTTGCAGATCACGCGGACAGTTCTTGCACTGCCCGACGGGGTGAATTCGAAGATTACCCATGAAAAGGGCGCCTTTGACATTGGGTTGGGTGGAATGGGTATCCCTGCCCGACCTCGGCTTGCCGGCGATCAAGGCCAAGGTCGACACCGGCGCGAAGACGTCTGCGTTGCACGCATTCGAGGTCGAGCCGTTCGGCCCGATCGAGGCGCCAATGGTGCGCTTTGGCATTCATCCGATACCCGCCCGCCCGGATATCGTCATCTACAGCTCCGCCCCTATTATCGACCGGCGGGAAGTCACCAGCTCCAATGGCGAGCGCGAGCTTCGCTGTGTCATCACGACCAACCTCAGTATCGGCGACTACACGTGGCCGATCGAGGTGACGCTCGCCAACCGGGAAACGATGACGTACCGCATGCTGCTGGGCCGCCAGGCCATTCGCGGCGACGTGCGGGTCGACCCGACGGCTTCTTATCTGCAGCCAAAGCTGAGTTACCGCGCCTACAGGCATGTGCCGCAGCTCAACCTTGTCCATCGACCGCTGCGGATTGCCCTTCTCACTCGCCGGCCACGCAGCCCTTTCAACCGACGCCTGGAAGCCGCCGCAAAGGCGCGGGGGCATGTGCTCGAGCCGCTCGAGCTCGACCGCATGTCGCTGGTCCTTGATCATGCGGAGCCCACGCTGCTCGTCGGCAACGAGCCGGTCGCGCACTACGATGCTGTCATTCCGCGGGCGACGCCTGAGGATGGTATATTTGCCTCGGCGGCTGTGCGGCAGCTGGAGCTGATGGGCAGCTTCGCGATCAACTCCGGAGACGCCCTTGACCGGCTGCACAATCCGGTTGCCGTGCGCCAGCGGCTCATTGCCAAAGGCATTCCCGTGCCGGCGGAGACGTTGACGCCGGAGCCGCGGCCATCGACACGATCGGCACGCACCTTGTCCCCTCCACTCCGCTTTCTGGTCATCGGAACCACGGTCGCCGCCGTGCTCGAACGGCGCCTTGGACGCGATCACGATGCGAGCGCGCGGAAGCTCGAAGAGGAACGAGCGATTGCGGTGGCAACGGCCGAAGCGCTCGGGCTGCGTCTGGCTAGTGTTGAGATCGGAGAAACGAGCGCCGGCCCAACGGTATTCAAAGTCTCCGCCATGCCTGCGCTCGGCACGTTTGAGTCCGTTACAGGTGTGCGCGTGGCTGAGGCGCTTATAGCGGACGTCGAAAAGGAGGTGCGCTCGTGGAAACGGGTTGCACACATGACATCGAGAGTGCTGCCGCGCCTCTGAAGACGCCGTCCCTTGCGCCCAACCCGGCATTACTGTCTGCGCGGGTCATCTTTCGGATTCACGTACTCGATGTTCCAAGGCCCGGTGCTGTTGAGCTGAACGACGGTTTCGCCATCCGCAGCCGCGTGATGGACCATGCCTGCCGGGAAAGCGAAAAAGCTGCCAGCCTTCAAATTCTCGGCGGCCTTCGGGTCCGCCTTTTCACCCATGCCAAGGCGGAACGTCCCTGAGATGACGGTCACGACCTCCGGCTTGGGATGGCTGTGCGGCGGGATCTGATAGCCGTCCGGCAATTTGAGACGCATGGCGAATGGGCCGTCCTTGGTGGGATCGCCATAGAGAACGGCAGCCTGCGCACCTTTCGGGAGCGATGCCGGTCCTGGTGACCACTTGATCTCGTTTGCCGAGAGGATGGTGTGATCCTTGGCAGCAAGCACTCCTGCGGGTGCAAGGACGACAAGCAGGCTCGCGGCCACATGGCGCCAGGTCACCTGCCTGACATGCACACGGAACGTTTGCAGCTTCCCGATCATGGCCGTTCTCCCTTGTTTTGGAAGGCGAACTTCATGCTCGCGCCTCCTTGAGAACGACTCAGAGCGGAATGGCGAGTTCCGCGCGCCGAGGAAATGAGATTTGCCAGCCGGCCTGTAAGCCGGGTTCTGTCTGGAGGGTTGCCCCTCCGCGACGGCCATTCATCTGGGACGCGCGTTGCCGCGCGCCTCGTGCAACCAACCCGGGTGGCAAGCCTGGAAACGGGCCTGGCGCCTCGAGCTTGCGCTCGTTCGCCCGGCCACCCCTATTTGGTTTTGCTCCCGGTGGGGTTTGCCATGCCGCTCCTGTTGCCAGTCGCGCGGTGCGCTCTTACCGCACCCTTTCACCCTTGCCCGACAGCTCCGAAGAGCCGCCGTCGGCGGTCTGCTTTCTGTGGCACTTTCCCTGGGGTCACCCCCGGCGGCCGTTAGCCGCCACCGTGTTTCCATGGAGCCCGGACTTTCCTCTGCCGGTCCTGTTCGCCACAACGCGAGATCCCCGGCAGCGGCCGTCCGGCCGGCTGGCAGAGTGAATAAGGGGTGGCTCGAGGGGACCGTCAAGCCCTCGCGCTGGCCGGCCTGTTGACGAGATAGATGCCGAACGCCACTAACGCCAACGCGATCGCAAGCCGGAAAGTCAACGGCTCATTCAGGATCAGGTGGCCCGCCAGGGCTCCGAAGATGGGCGTCAGGAACGTGAACGTGGACATGGCCGACGGGGAGTGTCGCGTGAGCAGCCAAAGCCAGGTCACGTAACTGATAAAGGCAACGAGAATGGCCGTGTAGGCGAAGGCAAGCAGCGGAATGGGGTCAGAGAACGACGGCGTCCCCTCACCTGCGATGAACGAGGCCGCAATCAGCAACGGCGCCGATACGGCGAGCTGATAGAAAAGCGCCTTCTCGGCGGAGGCAAAGCGTATCGCCGTCGTTCGAATCATCAGAGTTGTAGCGCCCCACCCTGCGCCGGCCAGAAGGCACATCACGTCTCCCAGGAAGCTCAGCGATCCGCCGCTGGTGAGCAGCCCGTCGCCCAGCGCAACAGCCAGCCCGCAAAACGCGGCCAGGAGCCCAATCACCTTCGGGCGCGTCAGCCGGTCACCGGGAATGAGCAGGTGCGCGCCGACGGCGACGAAAAACGGCATCGAATATAGAAACAGCACGCCGCGCGATGCGGTCGTCCATGCGAGGCCTTGGTAAAGGAGCACAAACTCAACGCCGAAGACCACGCCGATCGCAATTCCGGCGGCGAGCGTGCCGTCGCGATTGAACAGCGGGATGCCGCGCGCCCAAGCCCATATCATTAGGAGCAAGCCGGAACACAGTGACCGCAGACCCGCCTGGAGCATCGGTGGAATGCCGGCATTGGCCACCTTGATGGCCACCTGGTTTACGCCCCAGCACGCACAGCAGGCGATGATGATGGCTGCGGCCCAGCCATTGATCGGCATCAGGTAGCCGGGCGTCTGCTTTTGCATGTGAGCAGTCCTGATTCAGGCAGCCTGATTGGCCGGCAGGGCGGCCAGCAGGCGCTCAAGGGTCGTGATCGTCGACTGGTCGATTCGGCCATCAACGCGCGCTTGGCGGAAGTGGCGCTGGAAGGCCGTCACGACGAACTCGGTTTTCTCTTCGAAATCGCCGGTCGGCTCCACGTCATAGCCATAGCGTGCCAGCATCTCCTGCACCTCGACCACGAGTGGGCCGCCGTAACCCATGCCAATTCCGCGGTCCCGGGACGAAAACGGCTCCGGCTCGACCCAATGCCCAATACCCGCGCGGGCCAATCGCGCCCAATCGAATTTCTCGCCCGGATCCTTCTTTCGCACAGGCGCGACGTCCGAATGGGCGAGGACGCGTTCCGGGCGGATACCATGACGGGCAATGATATCCCGGCAGAGCGCCACGACCGCTTCCATCTGCGCATCAGGGAAATCGGGGTAACCGCCATCGTGGCCCGGGTTGTGGATCTCAATGCCGATCGAGGCGGAATTGATGTCGGTCTCGCCAGCCCAGCGCGACAGACCTGCGTGCCATGCCCTCAATGACTCCGGAACCAGTTGAAAGATGCGCCCCGCTTCGTCGATGACGTAATGGGCCGAAACCTTGCTTTGCGGATTTACCAGCCAATCCAAAGCGCCACGGGCCGTTGGCACGCCAGTGTAGTGAAGCAGCAGAATTGACGGCCTTTCGTAGCCGCGCCGCCGCTCATGATTCGGCGAGGCGCGGACCTCACTCACCAACGGGCTGTCAGGTTCGAACGTCAAAGCGCGCGTTCCTTTACAATCTGATCGTAGGCGGCGTTGAGCGCCGCGAGCTTACGATTGGCAATATCGACGAATTCTTCCGGTACGCCTCGAGCAATCAGCGTATCGGGGTGATGCTCGCGAACGAGCCGGCGATAATGGGCCTTGAGCTCTTCGTCCGAAATATCCGGCGAAACGCCCAGCATGGAATATGGGTCGTCTGCATCCCGGACGAAAAGGGCGCGAATCGCTCGGTATTCGGCGTCCGAAAAACCAAACCGCCGCGCAACGTCGGCAAGATATAAATCTTCGGCGCCGTGAAAAATGCCGTCCGCGGCGGCGATGTGGAACAACGCTTCGAGCACATCGCGCTTGAGCTGCGGCTCGTCCGCGAGCAGACGCGCGATTTTGTCTGCGTACGCGTCGTAACCCGTGACGTCCTGCTTGGCCAGGTCGTAGAGCCGCTCCACGTTGGGCCGCTCTTCAGGCGGAACGTGAAAGATTTCCTCGAAAGCCTTGGCCTCGAGATACGTGGAGACGCCGTCCGCTTTCGACAGCTTCGCGCACAGCGAAATCACGGCGATGGTAAACGCCACGGAGTTGCGCTGGGATCGACCACGCCGGAACCGCTCCAGGCCCAGATTCCCCAAAAGCATCTCGAGAGCGGCGCGCATGGAGCCGCCGTCGCCGAATCCGATGGCCTGCATGATGGTTTTCCAAGGCATGTGGCCTGCTTTACCTGCATTCGTGGCGACAATGAAGCGCTTGCTGGAGGCCCTCCTCCGCCCACGGAGCGCACAATCCGTGGATCACGCGCCACAGTCTGTCAGAAAGTTGCCTCAAAATTTTCAAATTTCGTGTTGCTGTTGCCGTTTTTTGTCGACATCTGGGCAGAGCGTGCTAGCTTTTTGGTCATGGTCTCTCAGGGCCGGCCGTGCGACACAGGGGCGGGGAGAATGAGAACACTCTGTTACGCGTTCGCCGCGATGGCGATGATTGCAGTGGCCGCGGGGATGGGCAAATCGGAGAGCCCGGCGCAACCCGAGGCAAAGGTTGAACTGGCGCAGGCCGTAACCCGCTGATTTGGGCGGCGCATTCTACGCTCAGAGGATAAGGCTCAACCTGCGCATAAATTCGATCGATTGAACGCGCCGTCAGTTCGCGTCAAGCATTGTCGACGGCAGCCAGAGCGCAAGCTCCGGAAACACGGCGAGCAGCGCTACTTCAAGCACCATCAGCAGAAACAGCGGCAGCGAATAGTAGCCGATGGTGAACAGATTTCGTCCTGTCATGGATTGCAGGACGTAAAGATTGAACCCGACCGGCGGTGTGATCTGCGCCAGCTCCGTGACGATCACGATATAGATCCCGAACCAGATCAGGTCGAAACCGCTCTGCTGAATCATCGGAATGACGATGGACGTGGTCAGCACAACCATCGAAATCCCATCGAGAAAGCAGCCCAACACGATGTAGAGCAGCGTGAGTGCTGCTAGGAGCTGATAGCTACTCAAGTTGAAGCTTCCCACCCATTCCGCGAGTGCGCGCGGGATTCCGGTGAATCCCATTGCGGTGGTAAGGAAGGCTGCACCGGCCAGAATGAAGCAGATCATGCACGAGGTTCGCGTCGCCGAAAGCAACGCATCCCGTGCGTTTTCCTTTGTCAGCGTGCCGCTCCACCACGACAGCAGCAGGGAAAGGAACACGCCAACAACGGCAGCTTCCGTTGGCGACGCCAAACCGCCGTAGATCGACCCGATAATTCCGGCGATGAGCAATACGACGGGAATGAGTCGGCGTGTGGACCTGATCCTGTTAACGAATGTCGTGACAGGCTCAGGCGGGGGCATCCGGTTGGGGAACAACAGGGCCCAGATCATCACATAGCCCATGAACAGGCCAGCGAGCACGAGCCCTGGTATGACTCCAGCAATAAACAAGCGCGCAATTGATTGGTCCGTGGCCGTCGCATAGACGATCATGATGATCGACGGCGGAATAAGCAGGCCTAGCGTTCCCGAACCGGCAAGAGTTCCGATGGTCATGCGCTCGTCATAGCCGCGCTTTTGCAGCTCCGGCAGCGCAATTCGACCGATGGTGGCCGTGGTTGCTGCCGACGAACCTGATACGGCGGCGAAAATCGCGCATCCGACGATATTCGTGTGCAGCAAACGCCCGGGCAGACGCGAAAGCCAGGGCGCCAGCCCTTCGAACATGTCTTCCGACAACTTCGTGCGATACAGAATTTCGCCCATTAGAACGAACATGGGCAGCGCCGTCAGATCCCAGCCTGTCAGGGATTGCCAGAACGACGTCGCGAGCACAGGACCGGAAGGTGCGGTGACCTGCGTCATCGCAGCGAACCCGACGGCGGCCAGCGCAATTGCCACCCAGACGCCGCAGGCAAGAAAAACAAACAGCAGAGCAATCAGCAGGGCTGAAACCGTCATCAAATCCACGGATCAACCCTCCCGCCCAAGTGCGATCTGTTCCTCGACGCCGCGATAAGTCGGCCGCCCGCGGGTGGCTGTAATGAAGAATTCGTCGATCAGAGCGATGGTGAGGATTGCGAGCCCAGCGGTCATGCATGCCTGCGGCCAGGCCAGCGGCAGCGGCACAAGTCCGTAAGAAACCTCGTTGAATTGCCAGGAGTCGTACGCAAGCCGGCCGATGTGCCACGTCATGTACGCCGAGAACACAGCAGCGAACGCGAGCACGCCCATTTCGAAAATGCGTCTGATAGGCTCGCTCAGCGCTGACAACAGGATTATGACCCGCACGTGCGCCCCTGCCCTAAGCGTTGGCGCCAATGCAAACAGGCTCGCAATCGCCAGCAGATACCCGGCAATTTCAGCGAGGCCTGCCACCAGAAATCCGTAAGGAGGATAGCCCGCGAGCCGCATGAGGCCGTCAGCAATCCGGCCAAGGACTTGCAGGCCGACCAAAACCGCTATCGCGACGAGACACAGTGCAGCCAGCCAGCCGGCAACGGTGTAGAGCGCGTTCAAAAAGGCTCGCATCGGCTTCTGTTCCTTCCGGCCTCAAGCGATGGCACAGCCGAGATTGTCGGCTCCTTCGCGTTTGCTCGCCATGGAAAATGCAGTTTTCGGACCTGCGAGGTTCGAGGCAGGCGCTGGCAGGGCAGATGGCAGATGAAAGAATTTGCCCTGCCAGCCATCCAGATTGAGCTCCTGCCGTTTCGCAGGCTGCGCTACTTCCGGTAGGCTTCAAGGAGCGCTTTGCCATCGGCGCCAGCGCTCTTCTCCCATTCCTCAACCATCTGCTTGCCGACTTCCTTGAAACCGTTCAGCAATTCAGGGCTGGGCGTGATGACCTTGATGCCGTTGTCCGCGAGGATCTTTTTCTGCTGCGTATACTCTTCCTCGGAGATCTTCCAGCCAAGCTCCTCGGCGGTAGCTGCAGCATCGCGCAGCGCCTTCTGTTGCTCAGGCGTCAGCTTGTCGAAGGCCGCCTTGTTCACGAAAACGATGTTTCTCGGCTGCCAGGCCTGCAGGTCATAGAAGTGCGTGAGAAAATCCCACGCCTTTGAGTCGACGCCGGTTGAAGGCGAGGTGAACATGCTCTCCACGCGGCCGGTCGAAAACGCCGTCGGGATATCCGCCACCTCAACCTGCGTGGGAACCGCATTGACGAGCTGGGCAATACGGCTGGTCGCGGCGCTGTACGTGCGGAACTTCATGCCCGACATATCCGCGACGGTGTTGACGTCCTTCGTCGTGTAGAGCCCCTGCGGTGGCCAGGCTACCGAGTAGAGCAGCACAAGCCCTTCTTCGGCGAGCTTCTTTTCCAGAAAAGGCTTCTGCGCTTCGTACAGCTTCCTGGCATCGGCATAGCCGCTCGTAAGGAACGGGACGGAGTCGACGCTGTAGATCGGGCTCTCGTTCGAGGCGATCGACTGAAGGATCTCGCCAATCGGGACGATGCCCTGCCGGACGGATTTCTTGATCTCGGGGTGCTTGATGAGAGACCCGTTCGAGTGCACCACGATCTTGAGCTCGCCATTGGTGGCTTTGGCGACATCCTCAGCAAATTGTCGTGCCACCCGCGTATGGAAATTGCTGTCCTGGTAGGGAGTGGGCATATCCCACTTGATTTCGGCGGCAGCGGATGAGGCAGCAAGGACTGCGGCGAGCAGCCCCAGAGTAAGGGTTCTCAACATCGGCTATCGACCTCCCTCGTTTGCCGGTGGACGGTAGCGGGACCTTCTGGTCCTCTGTACACAGGACGTTTTAGCGTGTTCGAGCGGGTAACGCACGGGGAAGCTGATGACTGAAGCCGCGCAGGTACCGGGCAAGTGGGATTTCTGGATCGATCGTGGCGGAACCTTCACAGATGTCATCGGCCGGGATCCCGAAGGTCGCATCCACGCGCTCAAGGTTCTCTCCGAAAACCCCGAGGCCTATGAAGACGCCGCGCTCGAAGGCATTCGGCGCCTTCTTGGCGTGGGATCGCGTGACCCGATCCCCGCTGAGCGCATTGCCAGCGTCAAGATGGGCACCACGGTTGCGACCAATGCCCTGCTCGAGCGCAAAGGCGAGCCAACGATTCTCGTCATCACAAAGGGCCTGAAGGATCAGCTTGAGATTGGCTACCAGGCGCGGCCCGACATCTTCGCCAAGAAGATTATCAAGCCGGAAATGCTGTACTCCCGCGTCCTGGAGGCCAACGAGCGTATCCGGGCCGACGGGACCATCGAAACGCCACTCGACGTCGAGGCCCTGCGTGCCGGCCTGAAGCAGGCAAAAGCAGACGGTTTCAACGCCGTCGCGATCGTGTTCATGCACGCCTACGCCTTCCCCGCGCATGAGAAGACGGCGGCCGAAGTCGCACGCGAGCTCGGGTTTGCCCAGATTTCGGTGAGCCACGAGATTTCCCCGCTCATCAAGATCGTCGGGCGTGGCGACACCACGGTGGCGGATGCGTACCTGTCACCCATTCTGCGGCGCTACGTCGACAAGGTGGCGAAAGCCCTCGGCGCCACCGATGGCCGTGGGCCCAAGATCCACTTCATGGCATCCTCGGGCGGCCTCAAATCTGCTGACCTGTTCCAGGGACGTGACGCCATCCTGTCCGGTCCTGCAGGCGGTATCGTCGGTATGGCTGAGACGGCTCGCATCGCCGGGTTCGAGAAAGTCATCGGCTTCGACATGGGCGGCACGTCGACGGACGTTTCCCACTTCGCCGGGGATTACGAGCGCGCCTTCGAGACCGAGGTGGCCGGCGTGCGCCTCCGCGTGCCGATGATGCGCATTCACACGGTCGCTGCGGGCGGCGGCTCCATCCTTCATTACGATGGCACGCGGTTCCGCGTCGGGCCCGACAGCGCGGGCTCCAATCCTGGCCCCAAGTGCTACCGCCGCGGCGGCCCGCTGACGGTGACGGACGCCAACGTGATGGTCGGCAAGCTGTCGGCCAGCTTCTTCCCGAAGATTTTCGGCCCCAATCGTGACGAACCGCTCGATGAGGAAGCGGTCAGGGCTGCGTTCACGGAGCTCGCCGAGCAGATTGGCGATGGCCGCACGCCGGAGGAGGTCGCTGACGGCTTCCTGCGCATCGCCGTCGAGAACATGGCGAATGCGATCAAGAAGATCTCCGTGCAGCGCGGATACGACGTCACGGAGTACGCTCTCAATTGCTTCGGCTCCGCCGGCGGCCAACATGCCTGCCTCATCGCCGACACGCTCGGCATGGAGACGGTGCTGATCCATCCGCTGTCCGGTCTGCTTTCAGCCTACGGCATGGGGCTCGCGAAGCTCCGCGCGAGCCGCGAGCAGTCCGTCGAGTCGCCGCTGGAAGCCGCCTCCATGCAGGAGGTGCGGGCCCTGGCCGACAAGCTCAGCGCTGAAGTCACTGCCGAAATTGCTGCCGAGGGGGTCGACGCACGAGACATTACGACGTCTATTCATCTCCATCTCCGGTACGAGGGCACGGACACCGCCCTACCCATCCGGCTGGGCAATCCCGAGGAGATGCGCACAGAGTTCGAACGCCAGCACCGCCAGCGCTTCGGCTTCATCTCGCCCGAAAAGCGCGTGTTCATTGCGGCCGTCGAGGTCGAGGCGGTTGGCGGCGGTGCCAGCGCCGAGGAGGCGCCGCGCGTCGTCGCTGCGGGCGGTGAGCCTCAGGCGCGCCGAACCACGCGTTTCTACTCCAACCGCGCCTGGCACGACGCGCCGGTGTATGTGCGGGAAGATCTCGCGCCCGGCCACCGCATCTCAGGCCCTGCTCTTATCATCGAGCCGAACCAGACTGTCGTCGTCGAGCCGGGCTGGCAGCTCGAGGTGACCAGGCTGAACCACCTCGTCCTGAAGCGCACCGTGCCGCGTCAGCGCGAGATCCTGGGTGAAAAGGCTGACCCTGTCCTGCTCGAGGTGTTCAACAACCTCTTCATGTCTATCGCCGAGCAGATGGGTGAGGCGCTGCGCAACACCGCCCAGTCCGTCAACATCAAGGAGCGGCTTGACTTCTCCTGCGCCGTTTTCGACTCGGAAGGCCAGCTCGTGGCCAATGCCCCGCACATGCCGGTGCATCTCGGCTCGATGGACCGCTCGGTCGAGACCATTATCCGCGAGCGCAAGGGCACCATGCGCCCGGGCGACGTTTACATGCTGAACGCGCCCTACAATGGCGGCACGCACCTGCCGGACATCACGGTCATCACGCCGGTGTTTGGCCCGGATGGTTCGGAAATCCTGTTCTATGTCGCGAGCCGCGGCCACCACGAGGATATCGGCGGCCTAACGCCGGGTTCGATGACGCCGCGCGCCACGCACATCGAAGAAGAAGGCGTCTACATCGACAACTTCAAGCTGGTCGATCAGGGTCGCTTCCTCGAGGCCGAAACCTACGCCCTGTTGACGGGCGCTAAGTATCCGGCCCGCAGCCCGCACAAGAACATCGCCGACCTCAAGGCACACGTGGCGGCCAATGCTCGCGGCGTTGCCGAGCTCGAAAAGATGGTCGCCCACTTCGGCCTCGACGTGGTGAAGGCCTACATGCGCCACGTTCAGGACAATGCCGAGGAGAGCGTCCGCAAGCTGCTGAGCCGGCTCGAGGATGGAGAGTTCCGGGTCGAGATGGACCAGGGCACGCATGTGCAGGTGAAGATCACCGTGGATCGCGAAAAGCGCGAGGCCACCGTCGACTTCACCGGCACGAGCCCAGAGCAGCCCAACAACTTCAATGCTCCGGCTCCTGTCACCCGCGCGGCCACGCTTTATGTGTTCCGCGTGATGGTCGACGAGCCGATCCCGATGAACGCGGGCTGCCTCAAGCCCATCCGGCTCATCATCCCGGAGCGGTCGATGCTGTCGCCGCAGTATCCGGCGGCCGTCGTGGCGGGCAACGTCGAGACGAGCCAGATCGTCACCAACTGCCTGTTCGCGGCCATGAAGGCCATGGGCCCCAGCCAGGGCACCATGAACAACCTCACCTTCGGCAACGCCAAGTATCAGTACTACGAGACCATTTGCTCCGGCTCGCCGGCCGGGCCAGGTTTCGATGGGACTTCGGGCGTGCACGTCCATATGACCAACACGCGTCTCACCGACCCCGAAATCCTGGAGCTGCGCTACCCGGTGCTGCTCGAGGAGTTCTCGATCCGCCGCGGATCCGGCGGGCGTGGTCGTTGGTCAGCTGGTGACGGCACTTACCGCTGCATCCGGTTTTTGGAGGAGATGGATTGCGCCATTCTCTCCGGCTACCGCCGAGTGCGGCCGTACGGCCTCCTCGGAGGCGAGCCGGGCGAATGCGGCGAGAACCTCGTGCGGCGCCTCGATGGGCGGCTGGAGCGCCTCGAAGGCTGCGACCAGACGGTGCTCAAGGCCGGCGAGGCGATCATCATCAAGACGCCGACGGGTGGCGGCTACGGCGCGCCCGAAGCGTAAGTCACCGCCGTCCGAAGTTTATCAGTAGAGGACGCTCGGCTTGTGCCGGGCGTCTTTTAACTTTGATGGGAGCAGTGACTAGTACGCTTGGTGGCTTGCTAACTACGCTTGCCTAGTGGCTAGCAATCGCACCGAGATGTTGTCTTGCCCTCAACCGGCCTTTCTCAGCGTCGACTGGGCATCAGGCCTCATCTGGGCACTTGGGCGAAGGGTTGCGTGTTCGGAAGACGGCAGGACACAACCACGACGTGTCGAAGGGTCGCCCCTTTCCGCAATATGTCCCGGCGCATTGAAGCCAGATTTTCCCTAAACTATCTGACCAAGCGCTGCCGCAGCACACAGCATTGCCGTCGGCAGATATTCTTGGAACCAACCCCAAGGCTCCCGCGTCCCTTTGCGGAGCGTCCGCTCCTCCGGGTACGCGCGTGCCCTGCTCGGTCCCACAAAAACGAATTGCATGTCTTTTCCGGAAATTAATCCAGAAACGGACGCTCTGTTCTTGGATCTGGACGGCACGATGATCGACATCGCTCCTCACCCGGACGATGTCGTCGCGCCGCGCCAGTTGATCTGTTCCCTCGCGCGGTTGAGCGACGAGTTCTCAGGGGCAATAGCCATCATCTCCGGTCGCCCCATCGCAGCCCTCGATGCGCTCCTTGAGCCGCTTCTGCTGCCCGCCGCCGGCGTCCATGGCGCCGAGATCCGTTTCGAGCAGGGGCAGCGGGCGGTGGAGCGCGCCGCGCCTTCTATTCCGAATGGCGTGCGGTGGCTTCTGGCACCGCTTTCCGAGATTCCGGGCGTGGTGATCGAGGACAAGACGACCGCCATCGCCGTCCATTTCCGGCAGGCTCCTGAGGCTGAAGAACGGGTGCGAGAGGTCGTCGAAAAGGCCGTCAAAGCCCACGAGGCGGATGAGCTCGTGATCGTGCCGGGCAAGTACGTGTACGAGATCAAGCACGCCCGGTTCAGCAAGGGCACGGCTGTCGCCGAATTCATGTCGCGTCCGCCCTGGGCGGGGCGACGGCCGGTATTCATCGGCGATGATGTCACCGACGAGGCCGCTTTTGCCGTGCTCCCCAGGTGGAACGGCGAAGGATTGGCTGTTGGCCAGGACCGGCCAGGCGCTCGCGCGCGGTTCGCAAACGCCGCCGAAGTTCGTCAATGGCTCGCGAGTCTCGTTGGACAGGAGTGCACATCGTGAACGGGTCAGGTCTCGAATACGGCGTCATCGGCAACGGGCGCGTCGCTGCCCTGATCGACGGTAACGGTCGGATCGTCTGGTGGTGCTTTCCGCGCTTCGACGGAAATCCGGTGTTCTCGCGCCTGCTCGCGGGCGACGAGGACAAGGGCTACACGGACGTCGTGTTGCACAACCAGGTCCGGGCCGAGAGCAATTACGAGCGAAATACCGCAATTATCACGACCGTTCTGACGGACTCCGAGGGCGGCGCTGTTCGCATCACGGATTTCGCGCCGCGCTTTGTTCTTTTCGACCGCATGTTTCATCCGACGCAGATCTTCCGTCGGATCGAGCCGATTTCAGGTTTGCCGCGCATACGCATTCGCGTGCGACCGACCTTCCAGTACGGCCTGCCCGCGACAGCGCGCACTTTGGGCTCCAGCCACATTCGGTATCGCGGCAGCTCTGAGGTGATCCGTGTTACGACGGATGCACCGCTTTCTTATGTTGCAGAAGAAACTCCGTTCGCCCTTACGCGGCCGATAACGCTCGTCTTTGGCCCTGACGAACCGCTGGAAAGCGCCATCGAGACAACTGCGCGCAGGTTCGAGTACGAGACGCGGCGGTGGTGGCAGCAGTGGGTGCGCACACTCGCCATTCCGTACGAATGGCAGTCGGCTGTCATTCGCGCCGCGATTTCATTGAAGCTTTGTACCTTTGAAGATACCGGGGCCATCGTCGCGGCACTGACCACCTCCATTCCCGAAGCGCCGAATTCCGGCAGAACGTGGGATTACCGGTATTGCTGGTTGCGGGATGCCTACTTCGTCGTGCAGGCCCTTAACTATCTCGGCAATACCAATTCCATGGAGGCTTACCTCGACTATCTGACGAACGCTGTCCAGAAGCCGGGTCCCCTTCGCCCGGTCTACGGGATCGTTCCCGGACAGAGTCTTGAGGAGCGGGTGGCGGAAAATCTCGCCGGCTTCGAAGGCCAGGGGCCAGTCCGGGTTGGAAATGCAGCCGCCGATCAGCACCAGCACGATGTTTATGGCAGCGTTATCCTCGCTGCGCAGCAAATGTTCGTGGACGAGCGGCTCGAGCGCATGGGCGATGTGGCGCTCTTCCGCCGCCTCGAAAAACACGGCGAGCTCGCTTGGAGGTTGGCACTTCAGCCCGATTCTGGCATTTGGGAGTTCAGAGGCCGTTGGCGGGTCCACACTCACTCGGCCGCGATGTGTTGGGTCGCTTGCGACCGCCTGAGCAGCATTGCCCAGATCCTGGGGCTTCCGACGGAAGCAGAATGCTGGCGGGAAAGGGCGCGTGAGCTTCGTGAGGAGATCCTGAAGCGCGCCTGGAACCCAAAGCGCGGGGCTTTCACCGCGGCTTTCGATTCTGACGAGCTCGACGCCAGCTCCTTGCTGCTCGCGGAAATCGGCCTGGTGGCTCCCAGTGACCCCCGCTTCATCTCGACCTGCGAGGTCATTGAGCGGGAATTGAGCCGATCAGGCCACATTATGCGTTATGTAGCAGATGACGACTTCGGTACGCCCGAGTCTGCATTCATCATTTGCCGTTTCTGGCTGGCTGATGCCTTGGCTGCCATCGGCCGAACCTCAGAAGCTCGGGACCACTTCGTCGATCTGCTACGGTATCGTAATTCGTACGGGTTAATGTCCGAGGATGTGGACCCTGTCACCGGACGACTGTGGGGAAATCTGCCGCAAACCTACTCGATGGCGGGGATCGTGATCACCGCCAAGCGGCTATCGAAAGGTTGGGAACAGGCATGGTCGCTCGCCTCATTGTGATATCGAACCGCGTGGCAGTCCCGGAAAGCGCCAGTGAGGCGTCAGCGGGAGGCCTTGCGGTCGCGGTGCAGGCAGCGCTTAGTGGACGTGAAGGCATCTGGTTCGGATGGAGTGGGCGCGTTACGGAAGATCCGAATCCGCATCCCCAAACGCGCAGGATCGGTACAACCACCTACGTCGTTCTCGATCTCGCACCGGGGGATTTCAACGAATATTACAACGGCTTCGCGAATCGCGTCCTTTGGCCGATCTTGCATTATCGGCTTGATCTGGCTGAGTTCAACCGGTCCGATTTGTCAGGATATCAACGAGTCAACAATTACTTCGCGGACAACCTGTCCAGAATTCTGAGGCCGAACGATATCGTGTGGGTGCACGATTATCACCTGATGCCTCTGGCCAAGCTCCTGCGAGAACGAGGGCATGAGAACCGCATAGGGTATTTCCTTCACGTCCCCTGCCCACCGCCTGACATCCTGACAGCACTACCGAAGCACCGCGAAATCGTTGGATCTCTGGTCGCATTCGACCTCATCGGACTACAAACGGAGAACGACTGCGAAAACCTTAGCCGTTATCTCTTGCGGCAAGGTGCGCGGCGCGCGCCGGATGCATTCAATCTCGAAGTCAACGGCCGCAAGGTCAAACTCGGCGCATTCCCTGTCGGTATCGAAACGCTGAAGTTTGAAAGAACGGCACGGCGCGCCGCCGCAACAACGCTCATCAAGGAGACCGCCGAAAGCCTCTCCGGCCGGGCGATGGTGATGAGCGTCGACAGGCTCGATTATTCCAAGGGCCTGCCAAACCGCATGGACGCGATAGAGCGGTTCCTCACCTTGTATCCGGAATGGCGCGGGCGCGTCACGTTCCTGCAGATCGCGCCCAAATCGCGCTCGGAAATTCAGGAGTACATGGAGATCGACCGGCAAGTCTCGACGCTCGCCGGCCAGATCAACGGGCGCCATGGCGATGTGACGTGGACGCCTATCCGTTATGTCAACCGCGTCTATTCGCGGGCCGCCCTGGCAGGCCTTTACCGGTTGGCCCGGGTTGGCCTCGTCACACCCTTGAGAGACGGGATGAACCTCGTCGCGAAGGAATACGTGGCGGCTCAGGATCCCGAAAATCCGGGTGTTCTCGTCCTGTCACAGTTTGCTGGCGCAGCAGATGAGCTCGATGGCGCGCTCATCGTTAATCCTCACGAGCCGGAGGCCGTTGCAGCCGCAATCCGCTTCGGCCTCGAAATGCCGCTTGAAGCCCGGCAGGCGCGCTACGAGCGCATGATCTCGGTCCTCCGAAAGAACGACATCAATAGCTGGGCCGAAAGGTTTCTGGCGGCGCTGCAAAGCCCTGATTGCGAGGAGGATGTACCACCAGCCTCTCTCCCCTCCTCGGCCGCCAAGGTGGCCGGATAGCAAGCGCTAGCCGTTCCGATCCGTTAAGCCTGATTGGCGCCCCGCGCCAATCTTGAGGTTGCAATCCGGTCTCCAAGGCGACAGGTTACTGCGTCCCCAAGCTTCGTATTTGGGTCGGAGCAGATGAGACCTCGCCTGCCGCCCACATTCGCACAACGGCTCATTTTCTATGGCCTTTCGATCGCGATGCCCGTGTTGGCGATGTGCGGGGTGCTCATCCATAAGTACACGGAAGAGCAGTACCGTGCGATCGAAGCGCAAACGCTTGCGGCTGCACACGAGCTCGCCAGCGATCTGGATCGCGAAATCCAGTCGCAAATCGTTCTGCTTGAGTCCTTGAGCGGCATTCTCGGTCCGGAAATGGACCTTGCGCGGCTCCATCGGAATGCGACGGAAACCATCGTGCCGCGCGGATCTCATGTCGTCGTCTACGATATTGGCGGCTGGCAAATCCTCAACACGGCCATTCCGCTCGGCGAGCCAATCAACACGGTCGCCTCGCCTGAGCGAATCCGTGAAATCATTGAAGGAAACGTTCCTTACGTCTCCAATCTGAAGCCGTCCTACTTCGACAAGCCGGTTTGGCTTGTTGGTGTCCCTCTCCGCCCACACTCCGAAGTCGTTGGGCTGATTGGCATATCGAGAACGCCAGAACAACTCGCAGCGGCCCTCGAAAAAAAATCCCGTCCGTCGCATTGGCGATGGTTCGTAGTCGATCGCAACAACGTCGTTGTGGCGAGCCGAGCCATGGACACCGTCGGCAAACCGATGCCTCCGCATTTCACAAAGGCATCGGAAGGCCAATCCGGTGTCAGTTGGCTGGAAGACTCGATGGGCATCCCCATCGTTCGCGCCTATGCGCGTTCGGAACTTTCAGGATGGCTCGTTGCCATTGCAGTCCCTCAGGCCGTCATAGAGGCACCGCTGCGTGAAGCCTGGATGCTGTTCGCGCTGGGCGCAGCGGTCTTGTTGGCGCTTGCGTTTTTCCTTGCGGCTTCAGCTGCCCATAAGTTGCATGCGAACGTCGACGCCCTTGTGGAGTCGGCGGAAAAACTTGGGCGCGGCGAGCTGCTTCCGCATCAATCCTGCGACACGCGCGAGTTTCAGCGCATCCACGATGCGTTGGTCAGCGCGTCCATCGAGCGCGAGCGGAACGAAGAGCGCCGTCATTTGCTGCTGCGGGAATTGCAGCACCGGACGAACAACCTTCTCGCGGTGATCGCCTCGATTGCGCGACGAACGCTTCTTGACGATGGCCGCACAATGGAGGAGGCGCGAAACGCGCTCCTTGGGCGGCTTCAGGCTCTTGCCAACGCCAGCGACACGCTAGCAGCCGCCCATTGGAAGGGCGCCGAAATGCATCGCGTCATCGAAACCGAAATGCGCGGCTTCGCAGGCCGTTATACGGCAGCAGGACCCAACTTGCTGCTTTCGGCGCAGGCTGCGCAGAACATGTCGCTTGTCATTCACGAGCTCGCCACCAACGCATCGAAACACGGCGCGCTGTCTCATCCGGATGGGAACGTCTCGATCACCTGGCGTATCGACGACACGAACAAATCCGAGCCGCTGCTAATCTTCGAGTGGGTCGAACGCGGAGTTCCTGCACAGCCGCCTTCCCGCCGTGGGTTCGGCTACACGCTTTTGCAAACGGTGCTAAGCGATGCCGAGCACAAGCCGGAAATGAGATTTGACCCTGAAGGTCTCTTCTATCGCGCAACAGTGCGTCTGCGGACAGTACTGGCCAATGCTTCGGAGACGATCCCGCGGGTGCCTGGACTGGCGCCGGACAAGGGCAAGAAGCGATGACAGCGTATGCACCGGCGCTTGCGCTACCCGAAATGATCCAGCAAAGGTGCGCGTCAAACCACAAGAACGCATCTCGCTGGCCTTATGCAAGACCGGGAAAGACCTAGGGCAGGCAGGTTAGGCCTGCTGTCGCATATCGAAAGACCGCAAGCGCCGCCAGCTGGTATTCGCGCTTTCTTCCAAGATCTCTCGCCGACAAACATCGCCAATGCCGTCGTCGGCTTCGTCTTCTGCGCGACAGGCCCTGTCGCGGTCATCCTGGCGGTCGCAACCCAGGGCAATCTGAACGAAGCGCAAATTGCATCGTGGCTGTTCGGCGCGTTCTTCCTCAACAGCTTCATCACCGTCGCGTTCAGCCTTATTTACCGCCAGCCACTCGTCTTCCTCTGGACGATCCCCGGAGCCGTGCTTGTTGGCCCTGCGTTGGGCCATCTCTCGTTTCCGGAAGTGGTCGCGGCCTACCTCGCCACCGGGCTCGGCATGCTTTTCCTGGGCTTCACGGGGCTCGTCCGGCGCGCCATGCAGGCCGTGCCCATGCCTATCGTGATGGGCATGGTCGCAGGCGTTTTCCTGAAATTCGGCCTCGATTGGATTGTGGCTCTCAAGAATACGTTCTGGCTCGCTGCGCCAATGACGGCGGCTTTCCTGGCGATTTCGCTCTCGCCGCGAATTGCACGGATCGTGCCGCCTCTTATCGCGGCGTTGGTTGTTGGGATCGTCGTATCTGCTGCGACCGGCGATTTCGCGCCGAAATTCGATAATCTCGAAATCCTGGCCGGGCCGGTTCTCGTCATGCCGGAGCTGTCGTGGCGGGCCATCGCCGAGCTTTCCGTGCCGCTAGCCATAACGGTGCTGGTCGTTCAGAACGGTCAGGGCATCGCCGTTTTGACGGCTTCCGACCATAACCCACCGATCAACAGCATCGCGGCCGCCTGCGGTTTCGGCTCATTTGTCACCGCTTTCGTTGGCGCGGTATCGACCTGTCTCACCGGCCCATTAAGCGCCATTCTCTGCAGCAGCGGGGCAAAGGAGCGTCAGTATGCGGGTGCCGTCGTTTTGGCCTTGCTGACGATGACCTTTGGCCTGCTCTCGCCTCTCTTCACACGCCTGCTTTTGGCTGCGCCGCCCGCCTTCCTCGCCACCCTCGCTGGCCTCGCGATGCTACGGGTTCTGCAATCCTCCTTCGCCAGCGCATTCTCCGGGCGCTATGGCTTCGGCGCGCTTGTCAGCTTTCTCGTCACCGTCAGCGGAATCACCGTCCTCAATATCGGCGCGCCGTTCTGGGGAATAGTTTTCGGCTATGCTGCCTCCCGCGTTCTAGAGCCGGAACACTTCAGAGTCGAAAAGACCGACGACTGAAAAACACGACCTATCCGTTGTCAGAACCGATCGATGCGGTAGGGCGCAGGATCAATGCAGGGTTTCGCGCCCATGACCATTTCGGCCACGAGACGGCCAGTCGTTGACGCGGCGGTCAGACCGAGATGGCCATGGCCAAACGCGAAGTAGACGTTTTTCACCTTCAACGACGGCCCGATCACAGGCACTGAGTCCGGAAGGCACGGCCGATGTCCCATCCATCGGCTCACGTCACTCCCCTGCAAGCCCGGGAACATACGCTTTCCCAGCTCCAGCAATTTGGTGGCACGCTCGTAATTCGGCGGCGCATCGAGACCGGCCAGCTCCACCGTTCCAGCAAATCGCAACCCCATCTGCATCGGCGTCGCCATGAACTTCTTTTCGGCCCACATGACGGTTGAGCGCGGCGTGATGTTGGGCGAGCTCAGCGTCGCGTGATAACCGCGCTGCGTCTCGAGCGGCACGCGGTGACCGAACAGACGCGCAAGCTGATGGGACCAGGCGCCGGCAGCCACAACCACGGTCTCGACGTTGTGCCGCCCAATCGCCGTCACGAGCGCACGGGGCTTGTCGCCATCCATCTCGATGTTAAGAACACGTTCCGCAACGATGCTGCCGCCTTTTCGCCGGAAGGCGTCGGCTAGTGCCCGCACCAGCCCGAACGGATCGATACAGTGGCCATGCTCGGGCAGCAACACGCCTTTTGCGAAGGACGGCGCGAGCGCGGGCTCGAACTCTCGCAGCTCTTCGCGGGACATCACCTCGATGCGTGCCCCATGCCGCCGCCGCAGCTCCCAACCCGAGGAATCGGCCTGATAGGCCGCTTCGCTCTCGTAAACGTAAAGCTGGCCGTCTTTCCGAATTAGATCCTCGGCCTTCGCCTCCTTGAGTAGTGGCTCGTAGTTTTCGAAGACTGGATCGAGAAGCGCGCTCAACGCCGCCGCGCTGCGCTCAACTTCACTCCTTCTGCCCGCCCGAATAAAGCGCCACAGCCAGGGCATGGCCCACGGCAGATAGGACCAACGCACGGCAAGCGGCGCCATCGGATCGGTCAGCCACTTCGGCACATCCTTGAGCATGCCGGGACTGGCGAGCGGCACACACGCCCGCCGGCTGACTGAGCCTGCATTTCCGAATGAGCAGTTCTTGCCTGGCTCAATTGGATCCAGCACCGTGACGCTGGCACCCATGCGTTGCAGGTAGCTCGCAACGCACATGCCGATGACGCCAGCACCGATGACAGTGACACGACGCATGAAGCTCGCCCCTCGCCGTTCGTCGGCATTCGAAGATCCGGGGCGAGCTTGGCCTATCCGGCGGAATTTGTCAGCTATTTCAGGGACGGTAGATAGGCTTCTCCCACGCGATGATCGTGCCCGATGATGAACTTCACGCCAAAACGGAAGAGGTGTTGATCGAGGTCGATGTCATTCCGGAATGCCGGAGCCATCGGGTCCGTCTCGTCGACAACTTCGGTGAACGAGAAGGAGTCATAGCTGGCGTAAAGGTATTCACCGAAGAAGACGATGCCGTGCCAGTCGAATTCCGCACCGCCGCCGACCATCCAGCCCGTCAGCGTGTCGTCTTTGCTGAACCTGAACCCCGTCAGCTCATCCCGAAGACCGTCATACTCCACGCCAAGAAAGGCCACGCCTCCCGTTGCGTAGAGCAGAAGATGCGGGCTGACGTAACCGCCGATGCGGCCGCGGATGGACGCCATGAAGTTGGTGCTGAAATCTCGAAGATTGCGGCCAGCGTCGGCAGTATCGAGACCAATGTCACCCTCGATACCGAGGATCATGCCATTTCCAAAAAGGTAGTCGTACCCGAACGTGACGCCTCCGCCGAACGCGGTGTCGGATGTCGAACCGCGAACTTCAGGAAGCTCGCGAACATCAATATCGAACGTCGTGTGACCCATCTGGCCGAACACGCCAAACCGCAGCAGGCCGGCGCCGTCGTAATTCTGTGCTTGTGCTGGCCCGGAGACCAAGGCAGCCATGCAGAACAGGAGCGCCGCCGTGGCACGGGTGATGGCATTTGCTGTCATGGCCGTCCCCTTGTCATGCGGTGATGCAGGAACACGCAGGCGACTCGCCTAATTCTACCACAGGTAGAACCAAGCGACGCTCAGCGCTCACGCTTTGCACGAAAATACAGCTTGATGTTGCAGCCCTACTCCGCCGCCTGCCTATTGCGGCGTCCACTTCTCGCGCATGGTGACCAACTCTTCCGCGGCGCTTGGGTGAAGAGCCACAGTCGCGTCGAAGTCGGCCTTGGTGGCACCCATCTGTAGCGCGATGGCGGCCATCTGGATGATCTCGGCGGCATCCGGCCCGAGCATATGCACGCCAAGTATCCTCTGCGTCTTGCGATCGACGACGAGCTTCATGATCGTGCGCTCGTCCCGCCCCGAAAGCGTGTTCTTCATAGGGCGGAAGCGAGACTTGTAGATGTCGAGCTCGTAGCCGGCGGCTTTCGCATCTAGCTCCGACAGTCCCACAGTAGCGATTTCCGGCGTCGAGAACACCGCAGTCGGAACGTTGCTGTAATTAACCCGCCAGGGTTTGCCACCGAAAACGGTGTCCGCGAACGCATGGCCTTCGCGAATGGCCACAGGCGTGAGGTTCACCCGATCGGTTACATCGCCGATGGCGTAGATGCTCGGAATGTTGGTCCGGTTATCGGCATCGATCTTGATCTCGCCGCGATCGCCGCAGGCGACGCCTACCTTGTGCAGCCCCAGTGCAGCCGTATTCGGACTGCGTCCGATCGCGAACATGATCTGATCGGCTTCGATCGCCGTGCCATCGCTCAGTGCACCAACGAGTCCGCTGGTGGTGCGCTCGATCCGCCAGAAGGTTGCATTGGTGAGCACCCGGATGCCGCGTTTGGCGTAGGCCTCCATGAGGCCGTCGCGGAGGTCCTCGTCAAACCCGCGAAGCAGCTTCTCGCCGCGATAAACGAGGGTCGTTTCAACGCCAAGCCCGGCGAAAATCCCGGCGAATTCCACGGCAATATAGCCACCGCCGGCAATCGCGATGCGCCGTGGCAGCTCTTTCAGGTGAAAGGCGTCGTTTGACGTAATGACGTGTTCACAGCCAACGACGCGCGTGTCGATGGTCGGTGCGGCGCCCGTTGCGATGAGAATATATTTCGCGGTGATAACGCGATCCTCGCCGGTGAGACGCACGGCATTCGGGCCCGCAAGCTCCGCCCTGTGTTCGAAGATCGTGACTCCCGACTTTTCCAGGTTCGCGCGATACACGCTTTCGAGCCTTGCGATCTCGCGATCCTTCGCCTCGATGAGCTGTCCCCAGTCGAATCGAGTCTCACCGACGGACCAGCCGAAGCCAGCGGCATCTTCGAACTCATCCGCGAAGCGGCTGGCGTAAACGAGCAGCTTCTTTGGGACACAGCCACGAATAACGCATGTACCGCCGAGCCGGTACTCCTCGGCAAGAGCCACCCGCGCGCCGTAACCTGCCGCAATTCGCGCGGCTCGCACCCCGCCCGAGCCGCCGCCAATCACGAACAGGTCGAAGTCGTACTTGGTCATTTGCCTCGGCTCATCCTTCGAGGGGTTCGGAGCGCACCCACATCCTGATTGCGCTCCTTACCGGCAACGGTGTGATGCCGTCATGGGAATTCGCGAGAAATCGCGAGAGCCAGCTGGAGATCGGGATATCCTCAGTCTCCCCCGTATTCGGCTTCGAGGATCTCCACGCCGTCCGGTCCTGCGACGATAGCAATATCAGCCAATCCCAGGAATAACCCGTTCTCGACGACGCCCGGAATGAGCTTCAGAGCCTCGTCGAGGGCATCCGGATCCTCGATCCGCCCAAAGGCGCAGTCGAAGATGTAGTTGCCGCCGTCGGTTACGAACGGTTGTCCGTCGTAGCCCATCCGGAGTTGGATATGCCCAGTGCATCCGGCGTCGGCCGCGAGCATTTCGATCATGTTGCGCGTAGCCGTAACGCCGAAGCGGACCACTTCGACAGGCAGCGGATAGGCTCCCAGCACCGGGACGCGCTTGGAAGAATCCGCGATCACGATCATCCGCTCGGACGCCGCCGCAACGATCTTTTCCCTGAGTAGCGCCCCGCCACCACCCTTGATGAGCCGCAGCGTGTCGTCGATCTCGTCGGCCCCATCGATGGTCAGATCCAGGATGGGGTCGTCATCAAGCGTCGTCAAACGAATGCCAAGCGCTGTTGCCTGCGCGCGCGTTGCCTCAGAGGTGGGGACCCCGATGATGTCGAGGCCCTCCTTCACCTTCGCGCCAAGCAGATCGATGAATTTCGACGCGGTCGAGCCGGTGCCGAGCCCGAGCTTCATCCCGGGCTCGACGAACTCAAGGGCCTTTTCAGCCGCCTTGAGCTTGAGGGCATCCTTCATCAGATGCCGCCCATCAGCATGTACTTGATCTCGAGGAACTCCTCGACGCCGTGGTGCGAACCTTCGCGGCCAAGGCCGGATTCCTTCACACCGCCGAACGGGGCAACCTCAGAGGAGATGATGCCCTCGTTGATGCCAACGATGCCGTACTCGAGCTTTTCAGCGACGCGCCAGACGCGGCCGATGTCGCGCGAGTAGAAGTAGGCGGCGAGACCGTACTCGGTATCATTGGCGAGCTGGATGGCCTCCTCCTCGGTCTTGAAGCGAAACAGCGGTGCGACCGGACCGAAGGTCTCCTCGCGCGCCACCTTCATCTCGGGCGTGACGCCGGTGATGACCGTCGGCTCGAAGAAGTTGCCGCCCAGCGCATGGCGCTTGCCGCCCTGGATCACCTTGGCACCCTTGGAGGTCGCATCAACGATGTGCTCCTCGACCTTCTCGACCGCGGCGGCGTTGATGAGCGGCCCGGTGGTGACTCCTGTCTCGGTACCGCGGCCAACCTTCAGCTTGGCCACCTCGGCGGCGAGCTTCTCGGCAAATGCGTCATAGACGCCGTCCTGCACGTAGATACGGTTCGCGCAGACGCAGGTCTGGCCAGCGTTGCGGAACTTGGAGGCCATGGCGCCCTGCACCGCCTTGTCGAGATCGGCGTCGTCGAAAACGATGAACGGCGCGTTGCCGCCGAGCTCCATGCCGACCTTCTTTACCGTCTTGGCGCACTGCTCGATGAGAATCTTGCCGATCTCGGTCGAGCCGGTGAACGTCAGCATCCGGACTTTCGGGTTTGATGTCAGCTCACCGCCGACCACGCTGGCCTTGCCAGTGACGACGTTGAAAACGCCCTTCGGCACGCCGGCGCGCTCGGCAAGCTCGGCCAGCGCCAGTGCCGTCAGCGGCGTCTCGGAGGCCGGTTTGCAGACCACCGTGCAGCCAACCGCGAGTGCAGGTGCCACCTTGCGCGTGATCATCGCGGCGGGGAAGTTCCACGGCGTAATGGCCGCCACGACGCCAACCGGCTGCTTGATGCAGACGATGCGGGCGTCCTTTTTGAATGTCGGGATGGTCTCGCCGTAAATGCGCTTGGCCTCTTCCGCGTAGAATTCCACGAACGACGCGGCATACAGTACCTCGCCCTTGGCCTCGGCGAGAGGCTTGCCCTGCTCCGTGGTCATGAGCAGCGCCAGCTCGTCGGCATACTCGAGCTGCAGCTCGTACCAGCGACGGAGGATGGCCGCGCGTTCCTTTGCCAGCATGGCCGCCCAAGCCGGCTGCGCACGCTCCGCGGCATCAATAGCCGCGCGTGTGTCCTCGGCGCTCATCATGGGCACCTTGGCCACCTCGTCACCTGTGGCCGGATCGATGACAGGCAGGGCCGGCTCCCCCACCCAGCGGCCGTCTACGTAACACTGCGTTCTAAGAAGACTGACGACGGGCTTTTCCATTGGAAGCACTCCATTTGTCGGGGGATTTCGATTTCGTACCTCAACGGCACACTGGCATGCCTTGATCTACGTCCATGGAAAGTCACTGGCAAGGAGGGTCGTCACCCGTGACATGGCGGCGCAGATGGCCTAAGCCTGCCTGAGACGAAAGTGGATGACGACGGACGATGCGCGACCTCACCCTCGTTTTTGACCTAGACGGAACCTTGGTCGATACCGCGCCGGACCTGCTACGCGCGGTCAACCAGGTGCTCAAGAACCGCGGTTTGGAACCTATACCAGACGAGCGCTTGATGCCCGAGATCAGCTTCGGCGGTCGGCATATGATCGAGACGGGCTTGCGCATCCGTAACGTCGACTACACGGAAGCCGAGCTGGAGCAGCTGTTCGAGGATTTCCAAGTCTATTACGCCGCCAACATTGCCGTGGAGAGCCGCCCGTTTGAAGGGCTCGTCAGCGTTCTCGAAACTTGGCTCGGCAAGGGCGCGACGCTCGCCGTCTGCACCAACAAACGTGAGGATTTATCCCGGCAACTGCTCGATTCGCTTGGACTGCTGCGCCTTTTCAAGGCCCTCGCCGGGCGCGACACGTTCCCTGTGTGCAAACCGCATCCCGATCACCTGCTCGGAACGATCCGCATGGCCGGCGGCGATCCCGCGAGGGCTGTAATGGTCGGTGATAGCGAGGTCGACATCGCGACAGCCAAGGCTGCGAATGTGCCCGTGATTGGCGTTACTTTCGGCTACACGCGCATTCCCGTCACCGAGCTTGCACCGAATGCCGTGATAGACAGCTACGCCGAGTTCAACGCCGCGCTCGACGCGGTCCTCAATTAGACATCTCTCAGCGACGTATAGCCGGCGTCTCAATGGGCATGCCGCGAGCGCGCCACGCGAGGTAAAGCTCCAACGCCAAATACTCCGGCGAGCCGTAATCCAGCACTTCGGCTCGCACGCCGAGGCTGCACGCACGCAAGCGGCGATGGAGAGAGCCGAGGGACTGCCACTCCAGCCGGTAAATGGGAAAACCCGTGGGGTGGCCCTGGCTGATCGTATCTCCCCTGAGTTTTCGGCCCCAATTTTCGTCGTGGCACTGGGTGCACGCTAGGTTGAGCTGACCCTGCCGTGTGGTGAAGAGCTTTCGGCCGTACTCAAAATGGCGAGCGGCAGGGCCGTCGATAGAAACGGAAATGGGCATTCCCCGCGACTGATAGGCGATGAACGCCGTCAGGCCCAACATCTCGTTTGACTCGTAGGGAAACGGCTCGGCACCCTGGCGCTCGCGCCGGCACTGATTGATCCGAAGCTCCAGGTTGAGCAACTCGCCCGTCGTCTTGTCGATTGTGGGATAGCGCGCGGCAACGCCTTTCATGCTGGCTTCCGCATCACCATGGCAATTGACGCAGGATTTGTTTTCAGAGCCGGCAGGCGTCGTCCACAACTCTTCGCCAGTCGTGACCCACAGCATTCCGGGGTTTGTGCCTTCATCTTCCTGCTGTGCCCGGAGCGCCTCGGAAAGGAACGTTGTGCCGGAGCGCCGCTCCTCCGGCTTGAGACTTTCCGGAATAATCTGGCCGTCTTCGACGAGCTCCGGAACAACAGGCCAGGCAGCACCGCCCACGAACAAAACCGCGAGAAAAGTGAGAGCGGTAAAGCGCAAACCTGAAAGCTGGGCGTACATCAGGCGACCGTGATTTCGGCCTTCTCCGTATGGGTGCTGCCGCGATCGTCAGTCCAGGTAAAGGTGATCTCGCCACTTTCCTCGACGCGCAGCGGAAAGGCGAAATAGGGATTGGCCGCCACGCCCTGTGTGAGGTCGGCGCTGAACACCTCCTCCCCGTTATACGTCGCAACAAAGCGCTGGATGATGTGGCGCGGGATGACCTGGCCGCGGTGATCGCGCCGATAGCCAGTCTCCATGGGGTGTTTGATCAACGTCTTGATCTCGACCACTTCGCCGCGTTTCGCGGTCTTGGGCACGACGATGCGGGCGGACGTCATGCTCATGGCTCTCAACCTCCGTCGATGCACGCCGACAATGTCACGATCACGTGCGCTTCGGCCGACCAGAAGCTGCCGTCATGCATTTCGGCGACTGCCAGCACGCGTTGCGTGTCTGCCATGCGAATGCTGGTCGAGACTTTGGCGCGCCCCATCCGCGGGCTCAGGTTGAACTTCACCACCTCCGCAACCGGGTTCTTCTCCGAAAGGATGTGAATGGTCTTGACGTAGTCATCGGCCGTCATCGGACTGTCGACCGACACCGTGAGCGGCACCGAAAATCCGTTTTCCGCAAGCGACGAAATTTCCAGCTTCACCCGCCCTTCGGTGACAGGCGCGCCGCCCGTGATCTTTTCGAGCGCCGTTGAGATCTGGTCGCCGGCCACAGCGGCGCGCGACCCAGCTGCAAGCGGCACCAAAGCGACGGCCACAATTCCGGCAGCGACCTGTCGGCGCGAAAGGCCCTCTCCTCTCGATTTGCTCATGGGCACCTCACTCGCGCAGTGTCTGCAGATACGCCACGACGTCCTCGACCTGCTGCGCGGTCAGGACGGGTTTCCCGCGGTATTGTTTTGCCACCAATGATAGGCGGTCGACACGATAATAGGGCGGCATCACCGTACGCGGGTTAAGCCGGTTTTGATCCACGATCCGCAAACGCAGCTGCCCTGCCGTCAGCCGGCTACCAACGCCTGACAAATCCGGCCCAAGCTCGCCCTGGAACCGCTCTTCGGGTTCGGGCACTTTGTGACAGATGAGGCAATTGCCGACCTCTCTGTTGAGAACGATCTGGCGACCGCGCTCGGGATCGCCCGGCGTATCCGTCAGCGGCTCCGGTATTTCATCGCCGACGAACCGGCTTTCTGGCAGCAGCGGCGCGTAATCCTCCGCTGCTGCCCATGCCGCGGAAAGACCGAGGGCCAGCACCACAGCTGCCAGCACTCGGCCAGGCATCACCGTCGGCACGCCGTCAAACGAGACCGTGATGCTTCAGCGGCAGGGTGCGGATGCGCTTGCCAGTTGCCGCGAAGATCGCGTTGAGCACCGCCGGCGCGGCGACCGCGATGGTTGGCTCGCCGATGCCGCCCCAGAAGCCGCCGGAAGGCACCAGCACAGTCTCGACCTTCGGCATGTGCTCCATGAGCATGCATTCGAAGGTGTCGAAGTTCTCCTGCACCATGCGGCCCTTCTCGACCGTGTTCTCCTGGAAGAACGCCGCACCGAGGCCATAGACCACCGAGCCTTCCACCTGCGCAGCGATCTGGTCCGGGTTGACGGCCGTACCGCAGTCGACCGCAATGACCAGTCGGTTCACCTTGATCTTCCCGTTGGGCCTCAGGGAGACCTCGGCCACGGCCGCGCAGTAGCTGCCGAAGCCCATGTGCTGGGCGAGGCCACGGTACACGCCCTCGGGCGCTGGCTTGCCCCAGCCGGCCTTCTCGGCCGCCGCTTCGAGCACTGCGAGGTGCTTGGGGTGGTTGGTCATCAGCTTGCGCCGGAACTCGAGCGGATCCTTGCCCGCGGCATGCGCGAGCTCGTCCATGAAGCACTCGACATAGATGGCGTTCTGGTTGTGGTTCACCCCGCGCCAGAAACCCGGCGGCACGTGCGTATTCCGCATGGCATGCTCAATCAGCAGGTTCGGGATCGTGTACCCGAACTGGCCGAACGGGCTGTCGGCATTGGCGTGAAGCCCTTGGAAATGGAGCGGGTCCATGCCGTTCTGCAGGCCTTCCGGACGCACGGCGGCGAGGATCGACTGGCCGGAGATGCGGAAGTGCAGGCCGATGAGATCGCCGTTCTCATCCAGCGCACCGACCAGCTTGGCCTGGTTGATCGGGTGGAACCGGCCATGCAGCATGTCCTCCTCCCGCGACCAGATCATCTTGATCGGCACGCCGGGAACCTGCTTCGCCGCGAGCACGGCCTTGGTCACGTAATCCTGGAAGCCGCGCCGTCCGAAACCGCCACCAAGGTGGTGCTTGTAGACGTCACACTTTTCTGGGGGGAGCCCTGCCGCCTCCGCACAGGCCGCCAGAGAGGCCTCGGCGTTCTGCGTGGCCACCCAGACTTCGCACCGATCGGGGGTCCACTTCGCCGTACAGTTCATGGGCTCCATGCAAGCGTGATTGAGAAACGGAGTCCCGTAAACTGCCTCGACCTTCTTGGCCGCCTTCGCCAGCGCCGCCTTCACGTCACCGGCCTGGTTACCGACAAAAACGCCCTCGTTGCTTTCGAGCCCTTCCTTGAGCAGCTCGGCGATGGTCTCGCTCGAAACGTTGGCATTGGGCCCTTCGTCCCACTCGATCGGCAGCGCGTCGAGCGCCGTCTTCGCCTGCCACCAGGTATCCGCCACCACGGCAACGGCGGACTCGCCGACCCTCAGCACATGGCGCACGCCCGGCATGTTCTTGATCGCCGCCTCGTCGTAGCTCTTCAGCTTGCCGCCGAAGTGCGGGCAGTCCTTTATCGCGGCGTTGAGCATGCCCGGCAGCTTCACGTCGATGGCGTAGACGAGGCTGCCGTTGAGCTTCTCCGCCGTATCAAGCCGTTTCATCGGCTTGCCGGCGATCTTCCAGTCTTTTGGATCCTTGAGCGGAATGTCCGCCGGCGGTTCGAGCTTCGCGGCCGCAGCAGCGACCTTGCCGTAGGTCGTGGTACGCCCAGTCGGCTTGTGCGTGATGACGCTGTTTTCTGCGACGCATTCGGATGCCGGCACGCCCCATTCGTTGGCCGCGGCCTGAATGAGCATCATGCGCGCGGCTGCGCCGCCTTTCCGCACATAATCATGTGACTGCCGGATGCCGCGGCTGCCACCGGTCGACATGTCACCCCAGGCACGCTTGCGGGCGAGGTTTTGACCAGGGGTCGGATATTCTGTTTTGACCTTGCTCCAGTCGCACTCGAGCTCTTCGGCCACGAGCTGGGCGAGACCCGTCAGCGTCCCCTGCCCCATCTCTGATCGGGCAATGCGGATGACAACTTCATCGTTGGGCCTGATCAGTACCCAGACGTTGACTTCGGCACCTTCTGTCGACGCCATGCTGGCCGTTTGTGCCGCCGCAAAAGGAACGTGGAATCCGAGCGCCAGGCCACCGGCAGCCGCTGCCGAGCCGACGATGAAGCAGCGGCGGGAAATCTTATGCCGATCTGACATGGTTCACCTCCTCAGCCCGCGTTCTTGTTTGCATACTCGGCCGCCAGATGAATGGCTGCCCGGATACGCTGGTAGGTGCCGCAGCGGCAGATGTTGGTCATTGCCGCATCGATGTCGTCATCCGACGGATTGGGTGTGGTCGCAAGAAGCGCGGCTGCTGCCATGATCTGCCCGGACTGGCAGTATCCGCATTGGGGCACTTCGAGCTCTAGCCAGGCGCGCTGAACCGGATGCGAGCTGTCCTCAGAGAGCCCTTCGATGGTGACGATTTGGTCCGTTTCCTCCAGGGCCGAAATCGGCAGCACACAGGAGCGCTGGGCCTCACCGTTGACGTGAACCGTACAGGCTCCGCACGCTGCGATACCGCAGCCGTACTTTGTGCCTGTTAGTCCCAATTGTTCGCGAAGCACCCAAAGCAGCGGCGTCTCCGGATCGACGTCGACGTCGTACTGCTTTCCATTGACGTTGAGTTTCGCCATGGCCCAAGCGTCCTCCTGCGGCGTTGGTTTGGGATATTCACGCTGGCGCATCTGCGGCGCCGAAACTCTCGAAAAATGAGTTTATTGGGGCCATGTACCTTGGCAAGCGGGTGCGGACGTTTAAAGGCTGGAGAAAAGCATTGCCGCCGCGCACTTCGCGCCCGAAAACGCCGAAATTATCGAGGTTCGTGAAAGGCCCGGAGGTGTTTTCAATTCAGCGTGAGCTTGGAGCCGATTTCTGATCGGACACGAAATCGTTGCGCCCGAAAATTATCTGACGATGTAAGCTTTTGTCGGCACCTCAAAGAGAGATCCCGGGCACAGGACCCGGGACCAGGTTGTCTCTCAAGTCGCTGACATATCCAGCATTTTTGTTACGATTTCCGTCACATCGCGGGACAATCCTTTGGCTTTCGCGACTTTGCGCAGGGCCTCTCTCGCCAGTTTGCGGCGGCCAGGCTCCAGCTCGCGCCAGCTGCGGAATCCGGCCAACATACGCGCCGCGATCTGCGGGTTGAACTTGTCGATGGCGAGCACCTGCTGGGCGACAAACTCGTAGCCTGCGCCGTCCGGACGATTGAACTGCACCGGGTTTTGGGCGGAAAAATTACCAATCAGCGCACGCACCTTGTTCGGCGCCGTCAGCGAGAAGAGCGGATGCTTCATCAGGGCCTTTACGCGCGACAGCGTGCCGGCGAGCGGCGACATGGCCTGTGCCGCGAACCAGGTATCGATGACGAGGTGGTCTCCCTTCCAACGCTCGTGGAAGTCATCAAGCGCCTTCTTGGCGTCCGTACCGCCACGCGCAGACAGCAAATACAGCGCGTGCGCTGCATCCGTCATGTTGGAGGCCTTCCAGTAATGGTCCGCCAACCTGACCTTGTCTGCCGCCGTATTGCGGGCGCTGAGCAGCGTCAGCGCCGCGTTGCGCAATGCGCGGCGGCCAGCACTTGCGGCATCGGGCGAGAATTTCCCGCCGTCATCGAAAGATTTGTAGATGTCCTCGAGCTCCGCGCCTAATGTTTCGCCGATAATGCGCAGAAGCTGCTTCCGGGCGCGATGAATGGCGTCCGGATCGACGTTCTTCGCGATTTCTCGGGCAATATCGTTTTCTGTGGGTAGCTTCAACAGCTCGGCCCGATACGCAGGTTCAAGCTCTTCATTGCGAAGGCTCGCCCCGAGAGCCCGAGCATAGGCAACGGCTTGCGCCGGCCGCCGTTCCTCCGTGCGCGCCTTGATGAGTCGTATCAACGTGCGCATCGCGTAGTTGTTTGCGGCCTGCCAGCGATTGAACAGATCGCTGTCGTTGGCCATCAGGAATTCGAGCTCTCTGTCGCTGAGGTCGACTGTCAGCTTCACAGGTGCCGAGAAACCGCGCAGCAGGGACGGTACAGGCTTTGAAGGCACATCGACGAAACGGAAAGTCTGCTTGCGCTTCCGCACGTGGATGACGCCGTCCGCGACGACTGTGCCGTCCGCGAGCTTCAGCTCGAGATCCTGACCGTTCCCACCCAGCAGTCCAAGTCGCAGCGGAATGTGCATCGGCCTTTTGGTGGGCTGTCCAGGCGTCGGATTGAGCACTTGCTCGACGGTGAGCTTCGCTTCCTTGCGCGCCTCGTTGTACTCCAGCGAGCAGATGAGCTCCGGCGTGCCAGCCTGGCTGTACCACAGCATGAATTGGCTGAGGTCGACGTTGTTCGCGTCCTCGAAGCACTTCACGAACTGCTCGACCGTCGCCGCCTGACCGTCGTGGCGTTCGAAGTAAAGATCCATACCCTTCCGGAAGCCTTCCCGGCCGACGATGGTCTCGATCATGCGGACGACCTCGGCGCCTTTCTCGTAGACCGTCGCCGTGTAGAAGTTGTTGATCTCGATGTACGTGTCCGGGCGCACTGGATGGGCGAGCGGACCGGCATCCTCCGGGAACTGATGCGTCTTGAGCTGACGCACATCTGCAATGCGCTGCACCGTGCGCGACCGCTCGTCAGCGGAAAATTCCTCGTCGCGATAAACCGTCAGCCCCTCTTTCAGGCACAGCTGGAACCAGTCGCGGCAAGTGATGCGATTACCGGTCCAGTTATGGAAATATTCGTGTGCAACGACGGACTCGACGGCTTCATAAATGGCGTCCGTTGCCGTTTCCGGCGAAACGAGAATGAGGCGGTCGTTGAAGATATTGAGCCCCTTGTTCTCCATCGCGCCCATGTTGAAGTCGGACACGGCGACGATGTTGAACACGTCGAGATCGTATTCGCGTCCAAACCGCTCCTCGTCCCAGCGCATCGAACGCTTGAGCGAATCCATCGCCCAACCGCACCGATTTTCCTTGCCGGGCTCCACGTAAATGGCAAGGTCCACCTTCCGGCCCGAACGAGTGCGAAATGTCGATGTGAAAGCGGACAGTTTTCCGCCGACCAGCGCGAAAAGATATGACGGCTTCGGGTGCGGATCCTTCCAAATCGCGTAATGCCGCTTGCCACCGTCAAGTGTTCCACGTTCCACCGGATTTCCGTTGGACAACAAAACCGGCGCTTCGTCAGCATCCGCTTCGATGCGCGTGGTGTAGACGGCGAGCACGTCAGGCCGGTCGAGGAAATAGGTAATCCGCCGGAACCCCTCCGCTTCGCACTGCGTGCAATAAATGCCCCGAGAAAGATAAAGCCCCTGAAGCGCTTTATTGGCTTCCGGATTGATGAATGTTTCTATTTCCAGCGTGAAGCGCCTCTGCGGCACACGGGGCAGAATAAGCTTGTCATCCGTGACCGAGTAATCACTGGGCGCAAGCGCCTTACCATTGAGCCGGATTTCGCCCAATTCGAGGTTCTCGCCATTAAGGCTCAGGGATGCCCCTTTTTGTCCCGCAGGATTTGGGCGTAGGGCGAGCCGCGAAAAGACGCGGGTGCGGGTCGGGTCGAGCTTGAAATCCAGAACGACAGTGTCGATGAGGTAATCGGTGGGCCGGTAATCCTTGAGGCGAATGGGTCGCGGTACGTCTGTTTTCATGATGTTTCGGCCAATTTTTGCTGATTTTTCCTATCAGGGGAGTTTTGGCAGCATCGGAATGTTTTCGGGACAAGGCAAGGTATCGATCACGCTATCCCAGGAACTCGCGGCGAACCGCTTCCGTGTGCGCGCCCAGCGCAGGCACAGGACCGAACGCAACCGACGTTCCTAATACGTGTGCGCCGGGTACAGGAACCTCGACTGGTCCTTTCTCCGTATTGACCGCGACGCGGTGGAGATGGGGATGCACGCTGAGCCCAGCAACATCGTTCACGCGCGCGAAAGCAATTTCCGCTTTGGCAAGCCGTTCGATCGCCGCCTGATGGTGACGTTCTGCAAACCACTTGGCCACTATGCCGTCCGTTTCCGGACGATTTTTCACACGCGCAACATTGGTGGCAAAACGCGGATCAGTAGCGAGCTCCGGCTGTTCGAGAACCTCGCGGCAGAGCGTCCTCCACTCTCGATCACTCTGGATGCTGATCAGGATGGGTACGTTATCAGCAGTCTGAAACACGCCGTAGGGCGAAATCGACACGTGTGCCAACCCTGCCCGTTTCGGCGGAAAGCCGTTCTCGCCCTGAAGCAGAGGCACCGTCATCCACTCGGCCATGCAGTCGAACATAGAGACGCGAATATCTGCGCCCTTGCCCGTCCGACCACGTGCGATCAGAGCTTCCAGAATGGCTTCGTAGGCATTCAGTCCGGCGGCGATGTCGACCACCGATACGCCCACGCGCGCCGGTGCCTCCGGTCCTCCCGTAACAGAGGCAAGGCCTGACTCCGCCTGGATGAGGAGATCGTAGGCTTTGCGTTCGGCATAGGGCCCGGTATCTCCGTAGCCGGAAATGGAACAGACGATCAATCGCTCGTATTTCTGAGTCAGCTCCTCGACCGGATAGCCGAGCCGCGCCAGCGATCCCGGCTTGAGGTTCTGAATGAAAACGTCGGCTCGGGCGAGCAACGCCTCGAATAACGCCCGATCTTCGGCTCGCGAAAGATCGACGACGACAGATTCCTTTCCGCGGTTGAGCCAAACGAAATAGGAGGAAAGCCCGTTGACGACCGCGTCATATCCACGCGCGAAATCACCTTCCGGCCGTTCCAGCTTGATGACGCGGGCACCAGCATCGGCGAGCCGCCGGCTTGTCATCGGCGCGGCTACTGCCTGCTCCAGGGAAACGACCAGCAGTCCGTCCAGCGGCTTGACCAATGCTCCATCCTCCGGCTTGTGGTTGCTTCAAACGAGCGGGACGTGAATTGCGCATGGATTTTGGTCGTCTGCGAGAGCGTGTGCAAGCGCGGGGACTGTTGGTACGCGGCGGCTTCCATCCCAAGCCGGATGATGGCGTGCCCCAGCTTGCGGACGGACGTGCAACCGGCACGGTCATCATGCTTGGAGGCGCCGGCGGCTCATTCTGGTCGGCTTTCCGCACATCGCCTGAAGCCGCGAGCACAATGAATCCGCTCGATACGTGGACGCGCCGCGTTGTTCAGGAGCTCGCTGACGAGCTCGGTGGGACAGCCCTGTTTCCGTTCGGCGGCCCGCCTTATTTGCCGTTTCAACGGTG
This sequence comes from Hyphomicrobiaceae bacterium, assembly GCA_002919265.1. GTDB lineage: Bacteria > Pseudomonadota > Alphaproteobacteria > Rhizobiales > Hyphomicrobiaceae > ZC4RG25. The sequence goes on from PKEY01000022.1 coordinate 111,364, forward strand.
GGCCAAACGGGCTGAGCCCGTGCACGAGTCACCGCTCGGGCTGCTCATCCATCCGATTTACGGGCTTTGGCACGCCTATCGCGCGGCTCTGGCGTTCGCCGAGGTCATTCCGCTGCCGGACGTCGAAAGGACGGCCAGCCCATGCGACGACTGTGCTGACCGGCCCTGTCTCTCGTCCTGCCCTGTCGGTGCGTTCACCGAACGTGGTTACGACGTGCCCCGCTGCATCGCATATATCGGGCAAAGCGCGGGCGCGCGATGCATTGATTTCGCCTGCCTAGCGCGGCGTGCCTGTCCTGCGGGTCGCGAATACGCGTACGAGCCCGAGCAAGCCCGCTTCCATATGAGCGCGTTTCTCCGCGCCCACACATGACAACTACTTGCGCGGAGTTGTTCCGGACAGCGCGTAGTTCATCATCTTGTAGGCCAGCGCCGCCGCCGTGTAGTCGGCAAAGTGAAGGCCCTGAATGGGTGCCAGCTCGACGAGATCGGCACCGACAATCCGGCTTACCTCAGCAGCACGCTTCAGGATGGCCAGCGCCTGCAGGTACTGCATGCCGCCGGGTGTGGGCGTGCCGGTCGCCGGCATCGCCGCGCTGTCGAGCCCGTCGATGTCGAAGGTGACATAAACCGGCCTCCCGCGCAGCGGGGCGACGATTTCCTCAATGTTCCACTGCGCCTGGTCCTTGGCCCAATGAATGTGAATGCGGTGCCGGTTGGCCTCCAGGTATTCGACTTCGCCCGAAGAAATTGCCCGGATGCCAACGGAAACCAGAGTCACATTCTCGTGGTCGAGCACGCGGCGCATGGCGGAGGCGTGCGAGTAATGCTCGCCCAGATAGCCATCGCGCAGGTCGGCGTGCGCATCGAACTGAAGCACCACCAGATCCGGATAGGCCGCCGCAAACGGACGAACGGCGCCGGCCGTCAACGAATGCTCCCCGCCGAGAACGAAAGGAAATCGATTTTGCTTCAGGACTGACTCCACGATCCCGGCGAGCTGATCGAGCGCGGCCGCAAGCGGCTTCTCGATGACGGGCGGGCGCAGCGTCGCAATCCCATAGTCGAGATAAGGCTCGCGCCAGAGTTCCTCGTCGAATAGCTCAAGCTGGTGGCTTGCGGCGAGGATGGCGCCGGGACCTGCAGCCGTGCCGGTGCCGTAGCTCACGGAGGCCTCAAGCCCGAAGGGAATCACCACCGCGCGGGCTTCGTGCGGTCTGTGAGCGTCGGCGCGATCCGGCTCGAGGAAAGCTTCGCTGGCTGGCAAATAATCGAGCCCGCCTGAATGCATGTCACTCATCTTAGATCTTCAGTCCCCTCAAAGAAAATCCCCTCTTCCCGGTCTCGGGGAAGAGGGGATAAGGGCAAGAGGCGTCGGAAGTCACGCGTTCTGAATGACCTGCTTCCTCGCGTCGCCATACATCGTGTACATCGGCTCATCGAGCAGGATCACCTCCTCGTACCGGCCATAGCCATTGAAGTTGCTGGCGATGGCGCGGCCGTAGGCGCCGATGTTGCCGATTTCGATGTAGTCCCCCTCCCGGATGGACTCCGGCAGATAGAAGGGGCCCTTCATGTAATCGATCGAATCGCAGGTCGGTCCCCACATGGAGAATGGGACCATGCGCTCGTCCTTCGCCGGCTCGCGGCTGACAAGCCGAACCGGGAACACGAAGCCTAGATGCGCCGAGTCGAACAGCGCGCCGTACGCACCGTCGTTGATGTAAAGGTCGTTGCCCTTGCGCGCGTCGACCCGCACGATCAGGCTCTCGGCCTCAGCCACAAGCGCGCGACCTGGCTCGCAAATGAGACGGCACGAGTCACCCACCGGCAGCTTCTCGAAGCCGTGCCGGATCGCCTCGATGAACGCCGAGAGCGGCGTCGGCTCGCTGTCGCTGTAGCGCGACGGGAATCCGCCCCCAATGTCGATGGCGTCGACAACTACGCCCGCCTTCGCGATGAGCTTGCGCACCTCTTCCAACGCCATCACGTAGGCGTCCGGCGTCGTCGTTTGCGACCCGACGTGGAAAGTAATACCGAGCTCATCCGCAACCTGCCGGGTCTTCACCAGGAGGCGCGCCGCCTTCTGCCCCGTAATGCCGAATTTCCGCTCAAGCGGGATGCGGCTGTTCTTGGCAGGCACGGCCACACGCACGAAGAGCTGGAGGTCCTTGGCGTGACCAGTCTCTTCGAGGATTTTTGCGAGCTCCTCCTCGGTGTCGAGCGCGAAACACCTCACGCCGAACTCGTAGTAGGCGCGCCGTATCGCTGTCCGTGACTTCACCGGATGCATAAAGTGCAGCGTCGCACCCGGTATGGTGGCGGCATCCTCGAGCTCGGGCAGTGAGGCGATATCGAACTGCCGGATTCCGGCGCCGAACAACGCACCCAGGAGAAAAACCGAGCTGTTGGCTTTGTAAGCGTAGGCGACCTCGCCGGGGAAGTTCTCAAGGAACCACCGGGCAGCTCGGCCCGCGGCATGCGGACGGGCGGCCAAAACCGGACGGTCGGGCTTCGTATGCGCGATCAGCGCCGCCGCAGACGGAAATCTTTCCATTGCATGGGACCTCCACCAGTCAAAATCCGGACCAGTTGGCGCCTTGCTGAACCAGCAGAGATCGCCTCACCTTCGGTTGGGAAAAAACCCAAACGAGTCGCCGAAATAAGATCGCTCGGCCCCCATGTAAAGAGCATGTTCACGCCGCCAATTCTTTTTTTGCGGAAGTGTCCGGAATTGCCGCAGGTGGCCTGCGGCAAGCTGGCTAAACGGGCGTCCTCAATACATCACGCAAGGCTGGTTGAGCCTGAAAATTCGGAACAATTCGGAGACTCCCAAAACGGTCTTTTTGAAAAAAGGAAATGATGTCGGCTTCGCAATACAGGCGACATCGAATCGGGCCCGCAAGCATCTGTCGTCAGGGAGAGCCGCCTTCGCCAAACCCGCCGTTGCCGGTCCCCCTGAGAGCCACCGTCCGCGAGTCGCCATACGAGGACTTGGATCGTCGCTCGGCTTCAACTCACGGTGCAGAGGTCCAGAAAATCAGGCGCCGGTTTGTGCGTTCGCTTTCACTGCGCGGAAAGGTGTTTGGGCGAGCCTCCATTCATCCCCTTCATTTGCCGGCGCATCCGCTCGCAGGGATCTTCCCGCTCGGCCTTGGGCGTGAACCAGGCGTAGTCGACGGCCGGCTGCCCATCCGGATCGCGAGGGATTTGATCTGTCGGCTCTTCGCGGCCCGCCTCGACCTCGACGAAGCTCACGACTGCCGTAACCAATTCAGGCGCACGCTGGCGAAGATGCCAGGGGACAGCCCTGTCTACTCGCACATGTCCGTTCCCCGCTATGAGCACCGCTGCGCCGTGCTGGCGCTGCGCAATCAACAAAACATCAGCGAGGTGCGCATCCCGATACTGCTGAGCCAGGGCCATCGGCGCGAACGCGCTGTGCGGTAGTAACCCGCAATGGTTCTCTTCGATTTCCTTGATGAGAGCCTCCTTGAGAGGCTGCTCAAGTTGCTGTTCCAGCTTGAGCCGGACTCGCTCATCCCCGGGAATAGCTGTCAGTCCCTGCTTGGCGACCTGCCGGACCTGATTCCCCGGCGCGTTGCCAGCCAAGATGGGCAGCTCGTGCCGCAAGACCACATCGAACAGGGGCTGGAACATCTCGGCCGCTGGCCAACCGCTCCGGCTCCAGTCCAACCGCTCAAGCAAACGGGCAGCGGTGCCTCGATCCTGTGAAGCAAGAAACGCCGTCACGATGGGTTGCTGGTCAGCGCGTATATGCTCGAAGACGACGGCGGGAGCTTTGCTGCCGGCTGTGCCCTCTCTTTCTCGCGCCAGCCTTCCGATCAACCAGGCCCGGAGCCGGTGATGGTCCGGATTGTCGTGGACCTCACCAAGCAAGACGACTTCATTGGGCTTCAGCTGCTCGACGAGCTCATCCCCCGTGAGCTTGCGCCCCTCTCTTACCGACCAGATGGTGCCGGCCAGCGGATGGTCGCGATGGATTGTTGAGACCCAGCTTGAGAGAGGTGTGCTCTCGCTGTTCCCCACAGAGGGCGCGGGGTCGAGAGTCAGCAACCCGATTGCGACTGCAATCAGACCACGCGCCGCCTGTGTGATCACGATTTTAGCGTTCCTTGCGGAGCGGCAACCCTTTGCGCTCGCGAATGAGATTCACGAAGCGAGTGAAGAGGTAATGGCTGTCCTGCGGGCCCGGCGAGGCCTCGGGATGGTACTGGACCGAGAAGATAGGCTGTCCTTTGAGCCTCAGGCCGCAATTGCTGCCATCGAACAGAGACACGTGCGTCTCCTCGACGTCGCTCGGCAACGACGCCCGATCCACGGCAAAGCCGTGGTTCATGGAGGTAATCTCGACCTTGCCGGTCGTGAAATCCTTTACTGGGTGATTTGCGCCGTGATGGCCCTGGTGCATCTTTTCCGTGCGCGCCCCGAGCGCCAGACCGAGCATCTGGTGGCCGAGGCAGATCCCGAACATCGGCAGGCCTGAGTCGATCAGCTTCCGGATTTCGGGGACCGCATACTTGCCCGTGGCCGCCGGATCGCCCGGGCCGTTGGACAGGAACACGCCATCCGGATTCCGCTCCAGAATATCCTCAGCCGTCGTCGTAGCCGGCACGACCGTGACCCTGCACCCGGCATTGGCGAGCGAACGCAGGATGTTCCGCTTCAGGCCGTAGTCGATTGCGACGACGTGAAATTCGGGATTGAGGTTCCGGGAATACCCTTTGCCCCAAACCCAGCGCATCTCGTCCCACGTGTAGCTCTGCCCCGTGGTCACCTCCGGTACGAGGTCAAGGCCTACAAGCCCGGACCATGCCCTCGCCTCGGCCTTCAGCTTCTCAACATCGAAGGTGCCGGATGGGTTATGCGCGATGACCGCATTTATCGCGCCACCCTTGCGAATCTTCGCCGTCAGCGCTCGCGTATCCACACCCGTAATGGCAATAATGCCCCGCGCCTTCAGCCAGGTGTCGAGATGTTCCGCGGCCCGGTAATTGGATGGCGCTGTGATGTCTGCCCGCAGCACGCAGCCCCGCACGCCGGAGCGCATGGCAAGGTTGGACGTTTCGGTGTCCTCGGAATTCGTCCCGACGTTCCCTATATGAGGGAAAGTGAATGTTATGATCTGGCCGGCGTAGCTTGGATCCGTAAGGATCTCCTGATAGCCGGTCATGGCGGTGTTGAAGCACACTTCGCCGACCGCCGACCCGACAGCGCCAAGACCGCGTCCGCTGATGACGGTTCCATCTGCCAAAACCAGGCGGGCCGTCAACGGTGCATCAGTCCAGGGGGCTGGTGCGCTGCGGCTGGCTGACCGGGCGCTATAGTCGGTGGTCGGTGTCATGAGTGAGTAGCTCCAGGCGGTGCAGGATCGCGTCCGGAGCGCCGCTTTCATTGCACCGCAATATGGGTTCGCGGACCGGCAACCTATTTGAGGTCTCCTTGCCCGTCAATCAAGGGACCCGGGTTGCGACAATCGTCATTGGAGCGTACACGACGCTCCCCGGAATCGATAGGAGACATCATGCGCGATCGGATCAGCCAGGCCATCAAGGACGCAATGAAATCCGGCGACAAGCGCCGGCTGGCGACGCTGCGGCTTATCTCGGCTGCGATCAAGGATCGCGACATTGCTGCCCAGGTCGACAGCGCCGGGCAGCCCAGCGGTCGTGACAAGATTTCCGACGCCGAGGTGCTGCAACTCCTGCAAAAGATGGTGAAGCAGCGTCGGGACTCCGCCGAGACCTACCGGAAGGGCGGGCGCGAGGATCTCGCTGAGCAGGAGATGGCTGAAATCGCCGTCATTGAGGAGTTTCTGCCGAAGCAGCTCGACGAGGCGGAGACGCGCGCCGCCGTCGAGGAGGTAATGCGCGAAATCGAGTGCGGTGGGCTCAAGGACATGGGCCGCGTCATGGGCGTCCTGAAGGAGCGCTACTCCGGCCGCATGGATTTCGCGAAGGCCAGCAGCATCGTGAAAGAGCTGCTCAAGTAGCCCTCTTTTTCTCACTCCTGTGGATTATGGGTATGGCTGCCCCATCAAGGCCTTGGTGGGGCAGCATTCTTGTTGCGAATCACCTATCGAAGTCGCGTCGCAACACGGGACACGGGTTTCGATGCGCTATCCCCCCGCTTTCCTCGACGAAATCCGCGCTCGGCTGCCCGTCAGCCAGGTGGTATCGCGCAAGGTGGCGCTGAAGCGGAGGGGACGTGAGTATGCCGGGCTTTCTCCCTTCAAGGCCGAGAAGACCCCTTCTTTTTTCGTCAATGACCAGAAGGGCTTCTATCATTGCTTCGCCTCGGGCGAACACGGGGACATCTTCACATTTCTGATGAAAACGGAGGGCCTCTCGTTCCCCGAGGCCGTCGAGCGTCTCGCCGCCGAGGCCGGGGTGCCGCTTCCCCGTGTCAGCGACGCCGACACGCGGAAAGAGGATCAGCGGGCCCGCGTTCAGTCCGCCGTTGCCGCGGCAGCCGATTTCTTCGAGGCTCAGCTCAAGGGCAGCGCCGGAGCCGAGGCGCGCCGGTATCTCGAGGGCCGTGGCCTCACCCCAGAGACGATCGCGCATTTCCACCTCGGCTATGCGCCTGCGGGCCGCTCGGTCCTGAAAGAGCACTTGGCCCAGTTGGGCTTCACCGCCGAGGAAATGACGCTTTCCGGAATGGTCGTCGCCGGCGAGGACATCCCGGTCTCCTATGACCGTTTCCGGCATCGCGTAATGTTTCCCATCACCGACCTCAAGGGCCGGGTCATTGCATTCGGCGGGCGTGCGCTCGATGCGGATGCGCCAGCCAAATACCTCAATTCGCCCGAGACGCCTCTCTTCCATAAGGGCAGCGTGCTCTTCAACGCTGCCCGCGCGCGGGGGCCAGCGCACGATAGGGATGAGATCATCGTCGTCGAAGGCTACATGGACGTGATCTCGCTCCATCAGGCGGGGTTTGAAAACTGTGTCGCTCCTCTCGGAACAGCCCTGACCGACGATCAGCTCCGTCTGCTGTGGCGGATGGCACCTGAGCCCATCCTTTGTTTCGATGGCGACTCAGCGGGGCGTCGGGCCGCTTATCGGGCCATCGACGTCGCCCTCCCCTTGCTCCAGCCGGGGCGCAGTCTGCGTTTCGCTTTCCTTCCTGATGGGGTGGACCCCGATGACCTGGTGCGCCAGCACGGCGCGGAGGCCATGCGCGCGGTGCTCGACAAGGCGCAACCGCTTGTCGAGGTCTTGTGGGAGCGAGAGTGGAAATCCGGCCAGTGGTCGACGCCGGAGCGCCGCGCCTACCTTGAGAAGCGCATCGCCACCCTGCTCGGCCGCATCGGTGACCTGACCGTGCGGGAGCACTATGGTCGCGAGTTGCGCGCAAAGCTCACGGAGGCCTGGCCTGCATTTTCGGCTGGTCACATGTCGACTTCCCGCGCAACCTCCTGGCAGCGACCCGGGGTGCCGCGCTTCGCTGCGTCAAACAGAATGTTCGGGCCGGCAAGCCGCTTTGGTGGGAGATGGGGCTACCCGGTAAGACCGCAGGCAAGCGCCAGCCTCAAACGAAGCGCTTTGGTGGGGCCGGTCCACGTCCCTTATCGCGAGGCGCTGCTGCTACGGACGCTTCTCAATCACCCTTGGCTGGTGGACCACTACGCCGAAAGAATTTCGAATATTGAATTCAGTCTGCCGGCATTTGCGAAACTCAGAGATGCCATACTGTCACTAAAGAGCAACGATATTTCACTTGACAGCAGCCACTTGCGTACCCAATTGGAGGCGCAAAGCTTGCAGCAGGTGATCGATCTCGTCGAGCGGGCGATTACCCATAAGAGCGACCGGTTCGCAGAGGCTGATGCAGACAGTGCCGAGGTTGAGGCTGGCTTTTGCCACGCCCTTGCGCTCCACGAGCGCCAGATAGGCCTGAAGAGAGCCCTCGAAGCGGCGGAGCGCGAATTCCTCGAGGAGGGGAGCGAGGAGTCGTTGGCTAGACTGTGTGAGGTGCAGCGCCTGGTTGCAAGCTTGGACGCTGAAACATCTTTGGATTAAAGCTGCCCCATCCGAGCAGCAGGCAGCATCCGAAAGGATGCGGCCACGTTGGTGTTTGGGGCATACGTTTGGCAGGCGTGAGCGTGTCCGGAGCCAAAGTTGAAAGGTGTTGCCTGTTAGATATGGCTTTTTTCCGTTGGCTTGTGGCATGCCTTTGCCGTTCGGGACTGCCGGTCAGTTCCGATAATGTGGCTTTCTACGCCGGCTCCTCGCCCCGCGACTTTTCCGCCTTACGGTTAGTAGGGAAGCTTAACGCTGCCCATTTGAATGCAGTTAATCCGCTGAGCTCCGCATGCCGATGACACAGAAAACAGAAGAGCAGACGCCACCCCAGGTAGAGACGCCGGAACGCGACAGCCCGGTGCTCGATCTGACGGACCAGGCTGTCAAGCGGCTGATCAAGACCGCCAAGGCCCGCGGCTACGTTACGTATG
>PKEY01000105.1 GCA_002919265.1 Hyphomicrobiaceae bacterium
CGCGCGCTCTTGGGCTCGGGCGACTTGGCGTTCTCGTCCATCAGGTGCGTGAGCAGCTCCTGATCGAGGCTGCCCCAGTTGACGCCAATGCGAACCGGCTTCCCCCATTTCAGGGCTTGCTCGATGATCGCGGCGAACTGCGGGTCGCGCTTGTCCTTGAAGCCCACGTTGCCGGGGTTGATGCGGTATTTGTCGAGCGCCTCGGCACAGGCCGGATTTTCGGCGAGCAGCTTGTGGCCGATGTAATGAAAGTCTCCGACGAGGGGCACCCGGATGCCCATGCGGTCCAGCCGCTCGCGGATACGCGGGACCGCCTTCGCCGACTCGTCGCGGTCGACCGTGATGCGCACCAGCTCGGAGCCGGCACGCGCGAGCGCCGCCACCTGCTGCGCCGTCGCTTCGACGTCAGCGGTGTCGGTGTTCGTCATCGACTGAACGACGATCGGATGTTGCCCGCCGACGAACACGCCGCCGACATTGACCGGCTCAGACTTGCGCCGCGGGCTCATCAGATCAGCCATGACTGTTCCTGGTTCATGGGTCCCTCGTGCGCCTTACCTAATGCAGGCGGGCTGCAATGAACAGTAGTCGCATCGCCGCCTAGTGCGCACCGGCGCGTAACGCCATGCCTAAAAGGGAAATACCGGACATGGCTGCCAGCACCGCGACGATGGCCGGTCCTCCGGGAATATCGAAGGTGAGTGACAGTTCCAGCCCAATGACGACGCCCACAGCGGCGATGAGCGCGGCCATGCGGGCCATACCTTCCGGCGTGGAGCTCAGCGGTCGCGCGGCAGCAGCCGGCATGATGAGAAAGGCGATGGCCAGCAGAATACCGACGATCTTGATGGCGACCGCAATCGCCAGCGCCAGCAGCACCACAAACGCGCCTTTCACGAAATCCCGGCGGACACCTTCGGCAGCGGCCAACTCCTCATGCACGGCCATCGACAGTAGTGGATTCCAGAGCTTTACCAACGCCAGAAGCACCACCGCGCCACCGCCGAAAACCCACCAGAGATCCTGAGTGGAGACCGCGAAGATATCGCCGAACAGATATCCCAGCAGGTCGACCGGAGGCCCCTTCACCAGCGACGTCGCTATGACGCCCAAAGCCAGGGCGGCATGGGCCAGCAAGCCCAAAAGGGAGTCCAACGGCACGAGGTTTTGACGTGCCAGCGCGATGAGCACCAACGCCAGAACAGCCGAAACGGCGAGCGCCGAAGCTGTCAAATCCAGTTGCAGCGCCAGTCCAAGGGCAATGCCGATCAGGCTCGCCTGCGCAACGGCTTCACCGAAATAAGCCATACGCTGCCAGACGACGAAGCAGCCGAGCGGAGCGGCGATGACGGCGACGCCAATCCCCGCAGCCAAGGCGCGGAGGACGAAGGGGTCCAAGGTCACGCGACGCCTCCCTGCTCTTCCGAACCTGCGCGGTCTAATGAAACTGGCTTCGGCTCCCCTGTCAGGTCGTGTCGGTGATCGTGGTGGTGGCTGTAGACAGCGAACGAGCGGGCCGCATGCTCGCCGAACAGCCGCACATAAGACGGATCTTTCGCGACCGTCTCCGGCACCCCCGAGCAGCAGACGTGGCGATTGATGCACACCACGCGATCGCTCTGTGCCATGACGATATGAAGATCGTGCGAGACGAGCAGCACGCCCAAACCACGCTCATCCCTCAGTCGACCGATCAAGGCGTAAAGCTCAGCCTCACCGACGTAATCGACGCCTCGAACAGGCTCATCGAGCACCAACAGGCCCGGATTTCGCAGAAGCGCCCGGGCAAGCAGAACGCGCTGAATCTCACCGCCCGAAAGTCCCGACAACTGTTGATTGATGACGCGGCTGGCCCCGACTTCTTCGAGCACGGCTTTCGCACGGGCCGGGCTGCGCGCTCCGCCGAGCGCGAGAAAGCGCGCCACGGTGATCGGAATCGTCCGGTCGATATCAAAGCGCTGCGGCACGTACCCAATGGTAAGGCCAAGGCTTTTTTGAACTCTCCCTCTATCCGGCGCCATTAGGCCGAGCAGGACACGCACCAACGACGTCTTGCCTGCGCCATTCGGCCCGATCAAGGTGACGATCTCCTTTTCGCGGATTTCAAAGTCCACGTCCTCGAGGATCGTCCGTCCACCGCGCGAGAGCGCCAATCCGCGCGCGCTGATCAGCACCTTGCCGCTGCTGTGAGGCGTCGTTGCGTGATGGTGGTGGTGGGCGTGGCCGCAATGCGCGGGGGCGTGGGCATCCGCCTCGCCGTCCTGGGAAGAGGCTGCCGGAGCAACAGTCGTACGCGACTCCATTGGGCTCCTCCCAATTCCGCTCAGGCTGCCTGGCAGTCTGCGCAAATGCCGGTTACTTCGGCGACGGTACGCTCAGGCACGAAGGCTGCCCCGCGCGCCGCGTTTGCAATCGCCTCGAACACGCGCTCGCCGGGCACCTCAGCCACACGGCCGCAGCGCGCGCACGTCAGCACGATCTGGTCGTGCTCCTTGGTGTGCGAGACGTGGCAGGCAAAGAACGCATTCCGGCTCTCAAGGCGGTGAATGACGCCAGCATTCAGAAGTGCATCGATCGCCCGATAAACGGATATCGGCGCGAGCCGCGCACCCTTCTGGGCCAGCCGATCCAGGATCTCGTAGGCCCCGATGGCGTGATGCGAGCCAGCAATTTCCTCCAGAACCTGCCGCCGCAACTCGGTGAGCCGCATGCCCTTGGCCTCGAACGCCTGCTCCGCTCGCTCGAGCGCCCGGGCCACGCAGACGCTGTGATTGTGCTGTGGTGACGGAAAGGCGGTTGCTGGACGAGACTTGCTCATGATCTCGGGCCCAAGGGCGTGGAACGTTACGTTATTACGTTACAGTCCGACATGCCCGTCGGTCAACGCACGCCGTCGTTGGCATCTCAAAAAAGAGAATGGGGCGCACCCGGACGCGCCCCACCCTCGCCATTTAAGGCTTGCTGAACCGCGAAGCTCTTACTGCGACTTTGATGCGCTTTGCAAAGCCTGCTCAGCGGCCCGGCGGGCTGCGCGCTCCTTGTCGAGTTCCTCTTTGAGCTGTTGAGCTTCTCGCGCCGCACTATCACGAGCCGTTTCAGCCGAGGCGAGCTGCGATTTCAAATCCTGCAGGGATTTTTCCGTTTCCGAGAGCTTGTTGCGGGCCTCCGTCGCCTCGGCGTTCGCCTTGGCCAAGGAGGCCTTCAAGTTCTCGATTTCTCCGAGCTGGGCAGAAACATCGCCGGCCTTGGCTTCAGCTGCCTGCAAAGCGGCCTTGGCGTCAGCCAATTCCTTCTCGATTGCGCGCACCTTTGCCTCGGCCGCCTCCTGCGCCCCCTTTGCGCTTTCGAGCTGAGCTTGCGCGTCCTTGGCGGCTTGCTCGGCGTTCGCCCGGGCCGTGTTCGCGGCATCAAGTTCTGACTTCAAGTCAGCCAACTGCTTTTCAGCAGCCTCACGCGCGCTCACAGCCTGTTTGAGCTGACTTTCCGCATTGGCCTTTGCCGATTCAGCAGCAGCCAGCTGCTGCCGGGCAGAGTTCGCAACGTTGTACTGCCAGATCGCAGCAATGATTGCCAAAACGGCAACGCCGCCAGCCAGCCTACTCAACATGGTTGTGGACATGGTCGTTTCTCCCCAGCTCGTCTCGGACTGAATCAATCACCCCGACGGCAGATTTGGATATCATCCGCACACGAAGATCAATGCACACAACCTGTCCCGAGGGAAACAGCCGATCGCATGGCCACACGCTACCGTCCTTCTCAATTGTTGCACAAAGGAGGACGCTATGACCGAAAAGGCACTGATCGCGGCTGTTGCTGTCGCACTGCTCGCCAGCTTCGCAACTTATGATCCTGCCGAGGCAAGGCGCTCACGCGGCAAGGATGTGATCGAGAAGCACTACATCACAGATAGGCCTGTAAGAGGCTTTTCCGGATTTGCTGGGGGGTACTACTGCGATTACAGGCGCGTTCCGAACCGCCAATGCACAGTGCTTGCCGATGGGCGCGAGAGCTGCCGGATCGTGAACTGGACATTGACGCAGGCGTGCTATTGAGATGAACGACTTTGCGACGAGCAGCCAGCGAACATAACGCTGGCCGCTCATTTCATTTCTACTACGCACTAGGCGTGCGGGCGCCCTTGCCGCCCCGGGTCTCTGACATCGGAGAAACAAGGCTGACGAACTTGTCCCACTCCGTTGCGCCCCAGACTTCCGTATGGGCATGCCCGTAGGTACGGATGAGCGCTGCGACCTTCGTGGCAGCCTCTACATTCGGCGCATCAAAGATATCCAGGTAATCAGCGGGTCCGAGCACCACGAAGCTCTGCTTCCACTGGACTTCCGGGCACTCCTTGCGGATGTGCTCCATGACCTCTTCACTGAGGTGCTGAAGGGATTTCGGCGACTTCAAAGTGTCGTGGCTAAGCCTGGTCATCATGATGAACGTGGCCATGTCGGCATCTCCTCTAGCACCTGAACCGACTGGACAACGCCGGGCATTGCCGTGGAGATCCGCCAGGCCGGAAGGGAGCGACGAAGCCTAGCTCGTCCGTTCGGCCACGTATGCGACAGCTTGACGCATCGTGGCTGCCCGCTGGCCAAAGCGATCGATCACTGCCAGCGCCTCACCCTGCAGCCGCCGCAGGCGCTCTCGGGCCCCCTCGACGCCCAAGGCCGAGACATACGTGGCCTTGCCAGCGGCCGCGTCCTTGCCGGTCGCTTTGCCAACCTCCGCCGCCGTGCCTTCGACATCAAGCAGATCGTCCGCGATCTGGAAGGCGGCCCCAAGCAGATAGCCGTAAGTGGCCAACGCCTTCCGGTCATCTGACGAGGCGCACGCGAGAACAGCTCCCGCCTCCGCCGACCAGCTGATCAGCGCCCCGGTCTTTTTCTCCTGGATTTCACGGACCCGATCGACGTCGTGAGCATCGCTTCTCGGCCACCGCTCGGCCTCGAGATCGAGTTGCTGGCCACCAGCCATTCCCGCTGGTCCAGCAGCTCGAGCGAGCGTGAGTGCCAGCTCGCAACGAACGGCCGGATCGGGATGGGTTTCTGGCTGCCCGATAACTTCGAAGGCAAAAGTCAGAAGCGCATCGCCGGCCAATATCGCCGTTGCCTCATCAAAAGCGATGTGCACGGTCGGCCGTCCACGGCGCATATCATCGTCGTCCATGGCCGGCAAATCATCGTGGACCAGCGAGTAGCAATGAATGAGCTCGATGGCTGCCGCCGCGTTCAGCGCCGCGCTTGGTTCGAGGCCGAAAAGCTTCGCGCTTTCAAGGACGAGGAACGGACGAAAGCGCTTGCCGCCACCAAGCACGGCATAACGCATGGCCTCGGCCAATCTGGGCGGAACGGAATTGGCGGAAGCTCCCAGAAGCTCCTGAAGACGCCCCTCGACAAGATTTGCATTGGCGCGGAGCTGTTGAGAAAACGTCATTGTAACGCCATCTGCCTTATCATTGAGTGATAAACCTTGAACGTATACTTCTGCTGTGTGTAGGCCGCGCTTTAGTCTCTCCCTGTCGGAGTTCGTCCAACCGTATGGCTTTACAGGACAAAGTGCGAGAAGCGCTGCGCGTGGCGCCATGGCGTGAAGAGTCGCAATCCTGGGGTTCGCGCCTCGTCGCTCACATCCCTGGCTGCACTAGAGTGGCGTTGATTGGGGGCGTGACGGCTTTAGGGGCTGTACTGGCAGCCTTCGTTATCCTCGTTGGCGCGTTTCTGCTCGTTTTTCGCTTCATCAATCCCCCTGCCACCCCGTTGATGGTCTGGCAGGCTCTGAACGGCAAAGAGATCGAGCAACGCTGGGTCAGCCTCGATCAGATCTCCCCAAACCTTATCCGCGCGGTCATCAGCTCCGAGGATGGCCAATTCTGCTACCACTACGGCGTGGACCTCCGTGAAATGCAGGCGGTGCTCCGCCAGGCTGAGCAAAACGGCCTCAGCGACGCGCGCGGCGCCAGTACGATAACCATGCAGGTCGCGAAGAACCTTTTCTTGTGGCCTTCCAGAGACCTTTTTCGCAAAGGGCTGGAGCTGGGAATCGCCGTGCTGATGGAGCAGATCTGGCCCAAGCGCCGGATCCTCGAGGTCTATCTCAATATCGCCGAGTGGGGCCCAGGAGTGTTCGGTGCAGAGGCGGCAGCCAGGCACCATTTCCACAAGCCTGCCGCCAAACTAACGGCCCGGGAGTCCGCGTTATTGGCAGCTTCCCTGCCCAATCCCCATCAGCGCGTCGCCAGCACTCCGGGACCCGGCATGCGCCGCGTCGCCCAGATCGTCCAGGCAAGGGCTCGACAGGGGAGCGAACGCTTCGCCTGCGTCCTTCCTGCGAGACAGGCGCGATGAAAGTTCGCCGGGTGCTGGCGTTAACGGAGAATTCCGTCTATAAGCCCCCCGAAGCCTGCCGGGTGCTGCTGTGTCCGGCAGCAGGGATGTATTCACCTATTGATACGTAAGTGACGGGATCGCCCGCTGTTGCCGGGCTGATCGAAGGAGACAGGCATGGCTGTACCCCGCAAGAAAGTTTCACGGATGAAGCGCGGCTTCCGCCGTTCGGCCGACGCGCTCACCCCGCCGACATACGTCGAGGACAAGGAGAGCGGCGAGCGTCGCCGTCCACATCACATTGA
Organism: Hyphomicrobiaceae bacterium; assembly: GCA_002919265.1. GTDB lineage: Bacteria > Pseudomonadota > Alphaproteobacteria > Rhizobiales > Hyphomicrobiaceae > ZC4RG25. The sequence goes on from PKEY01000105.1 coordinate 6,638, forward strand.
CCTCAAGACCGGCAAGTATCGTGGCCGGCAGATTCTTGAGCCTCAAAACGAAGTCTAAGCAGGAGACGGCCTCAGGGGAGGGGCGGCGCGCTTTCGCGCCGTAGGCTAAGGCTCCGGCTGACATAATTTCAGCGCCGGCATCCTCTATAGGCCATCCAGGGTCGCAATTCTGGAGGTGCGCGATGTCGCTGAGAGCTATCCCGCTGATTGCGTTGGCATTGATTCTATACAACGCGGTCGTTTTGCTGGGTGGCAGCGAGTCGCCGAGCGAGATCCTGTCGAGGCCGCTCCTCGAAATCCCAATGATCCAGCACGATGCCATCTGGGTGTTCACCTGGGGTGACTTTCTCATCCTGCTCGTGCTGGTCCTGCTCTTCATCGAGCTGCTGAAGGCGACCTATACGACGACGGCCTCCCTGCTGGACCATGGCCTGTCGATGGTCGTGTTCGTGGTGTGCCTGATCGAGTTCCTGCTCGTCAGGCAGGCGGCAAGCTCTGTCTTCTTCTTCATCACGATGGCCGCGCTCATCGACGTAGTGGCGGGCTACACCATCGGCATCCGTGTCGCGCGGCGTGACTTCCAGATCGGCGAGTGAGCCACCAGCGTCATGGACTGCGAGCAGCGCGCAATTTCAGAGGTTATTAGGGTTGAGCCGATACGATATGCTCAATCTGATAGTCTCTGAGGCGATGAAGGCGAGTGAGCGGCGGGTCGGACATCATCGGTTCGGCAACTTCCGAAACCACCAGCGGGACTGGGTACTCGGCGGCCGGGCTTCCGCAGATCCTCTCGCGCGATGATCTCATCGAAGCGCTCGGACGTTTGCTTGCCCTGGCGCAAGAGCCCCGCGCATTCCTCGTCGTTGGTATCAACGATCTTGCCGTAACGAATGACCTGTTCGGCTTCGACATCGGAGATGAGCTGATCGCCTGTGTCGAGCGGCTCATTGCGGCTCAGCTCACGGCAGACGACCTGATCGGCCGGGTTGCCTCCAACAAGTTCGGCATCGTCCTGCGCGCCGGCGACTCTCATGCGATGCGGGAGACGGCTGAGCGCGTGCTCAAGGCTGTGTATGAAACCCGGATCGAAACGTCCGAGTGCCGCCTGGCGGCCTCCATTTCGATCGGTGGTATTTTGCTTCCTGAGCACGCCCAGACCCCGGAAGACGCCATCCTTCGCGGCCTGCGGGCGCTCTCGGCTGCGAAAGAGACGCGCGAAGGCTTCGTAGCCTACCAGCCGTGCAGTATTCAGGACGAGCAGCGCCGCCAGAATATCCGCATTGCCAAGGACGTAGCCTCCGCCCTGGAAGCCGGGCGTATGCGCCTGGCTCTCCAGCCCATCGTCTCGACCACGACGTGGGAGCCGGCCTTTTATGAGGCGCTGCTGCGCATGGAACTGCCGAATGGCGAACTGGTCCCGGCGGGAAGGTTCGTCAGCATCGCCGAGCAACTCGGATTCGTACGCTTCCTGGACCGGCGCGGTCTTGAACTCGCGGCCGAACTTCTCGAACAGGAACCGGACTTGCAGCTGACATTGAATGTCTCAGGTCTCACCTGCAGCGACCCGGGCTGGCTAGCCGCGCTCCGCCACCTGGCGCGAAACTCCAGGCTTGCCACGCGGCTTATGGTCGAGATCACGGAAACGGCGGCGATCCATGATCTTCACCAGTTCCGGACGTTCGTTGACGCTCTGAAGGAGCTAGGGTGCCGGGTGGCTATCGACGACTTCGGTGCCGGGTACACCTCATTCCGCACCCTGAAGGGCATCGCCATCGACATGGTGAAGATTGACGGCGCCTTCGTCCTCAACCTTCTGCGGGACTCGTCTGATCGGTTCTTCATCAGGGCGATGGTCGAGCTTGCGGGCAGCCTCGGCATGGAGACAGTGGCCGAGTGGGTGGGAAACGAAGAGACAGCCCTTCTGCTGGCTGAGGATGGCGTCGACTACCTTCAGGGCTTCCATTTCGGTCAGCCCGCAATCGTCGCCAAACCGAACGATCCGGGTTCGGCTTTTACTTCGGAAACCTTTTAAGGCGGCAAAAAAGGAAGCTGTCGACCAGAAAGTTGGCAGCTACGTTGTTGATAACGCCTTTTGCGGATCACTCCGGAAAATGCACAAGAAGCGCGCCGCTCTTGAGAATCGCGACGCAAGACTGAACATCCATTTCCGACGATATCGGGAGCGTTAGGATTCGGCTGAGCGCCTTAACTCCGCTTCTGTGATAGCCGCTCGATCTTCTCCTGCATCGACGCCAGCTGGGCCTTCAGAGCCTCGAGCTCGGACTTGCTGTCGTCCTCCTCGCTCGGTTTGGCCTCCGGAGGCGGCTCAGCAGGCTTCGCCTTGGAACTCGCGCTTGGCTCTTGCTGCTTGGAGGGCGGTGGCGCCCCGAAAGGCGTCCACATAGCCATGGCCTTCTCAAACATGGCCAAGTTCTTGCGGGCCTGCTCCTGCATGGCATCGAGCGCGGCCGCGCCGAAGGGGTTCTGCCCCATCATGTTCGAGAGCTGGGCCCGGAAACGCTCTTGCTCCTTGGCCAGCATCTCCAGGCTCATCTGGAGATAGCTTGGCACCATTCGTGCGATGCTGTCGTCGTAGAAGCGGATGAGCTGGCGCAGGAACGGAATTGGAAGCAGGGTCTGCCCGCCGGACCGCCCCTCCTGCTCCACGATAATCTGGGTCAGGACTGAGTGGGTCAGGTCCTCGCCGGTCTTAGCATCGTATACGACGAAATCCCGGTCGGATCTTACCATTGCCGCAAGATCCTCCAGCGTCACATACGTGCTCGTCTCCGTATTGTAGAGACGCCGGTTGGCATACTTTTTTATGACAACCGCCTCCTTCTTTTCGGAGGGCGGGTCATTCTTGCTCAGCATGGCGATCAGATCTTGACAGTGGCACCAAGTTTCAAGCTAGCACAGCGCCCGCCTGTAGCAACCCATAATCGGCCGGGAACGGTCACAAGTTTGTTGCATTGCACCTAAGATGAGATTGCTCGCGTAGCGGGCACACTGCTATCGTCGCAGGCAGCCGGTTTTCTCGCAAGTACGGGACCAGCAGGACCTCAGGTCAAAGGGCGCATGGCGATCAACCCGCGACCCGTCATCCAGGAGAGCCAGAATGAGCATGGACAAGTCCTCGACCATAGTCATCGCGAGCGCAGCTCGCACGCCCGTTGGGTCGTTCAACGGCTCCCTTGCGAGCCTCCCCGCCCATGAACTCGGCAAGGTTGCCATCAAGGCGGCCATGGAGCGGGCCGGCATCGAGCCCGGCGAGGTGGACGAGGTTATCATGGGCCAGATCCTCACTGCAGGGCAGGGCCAGAACCCGGCACGTCAGGCCTCCATCGCCGCCGGCATTCCCGTCGACAGCCCCGCCTGGGGGATGAACCAGCTCTGCGGTTCAGGCCTCAGGGCGGTTGCGCTCGGTGCGCAGCAGATTCAACTCGGCTCGTCCAACATCGTTGTCGCCGGCGGCCAGGAAAGCATGAGCCAAGCGCCCCACTGCGCCCACCTGCGCGAGGGCACCAAGATGGGCGATATCAAGTTCATCGACACGATGATCAAGGACGGCCTGTGGGATGCGTTCAACGGCTATCACATGGGTTCGACAGCCGAGAACGTCGCCCGCCAGTGGCAGATCACGCGCGAGGAGCAGGATCGCTTCGCGGTTGCCTCGCAAAACAAGGCCGAAGCCGCCAAGAAGGCTGGCAAATTCAAGGATGAGATCGCGCCCGTAACGATCGTAACCCGGAAGGGCGAGACGGTCGTCGCGGACGACGAATACATCCGCGAGGGCACGACCTACGAAGCCGTCGCCAAGTTGCGCCCGGCCTTCGAGAAGGACGGTACGGTGACGGCCGGCAATGCCTCAGGCATCAACGATGGTGCCGCCGCCGTGGTGCTTATGACGCTGGCGGAGGCCGAAAAGCGGGGCATCACGCCGCTTGCCCGCATCGTCTCCTGGGCGCACGCGGGTGTCGATCCGTCGATTATGGGCACCGGCCCCATTCCTGCTTCTAAGAAAGCGCTGGCAAAAGCCGGTTGGTCGGTGGAAGACCTCGACCTCATCGAAGCCAACGAGGCCTTCGCCGCTCAGGCCATCGCCGTCAACAAGGGTCTTGGCTGGGATACGGAAAGGGTCAACGTGAACGGCGGCGCTATCGCCATCGGTCACCCGATTGGCGCGTCGGGTGCGCGGATCCTCACCACACTGCTCTATGAGATGAAGCGGCGGGAGGCGAAGAAAGGCATCGCCACGCTTTGCATCGGTGGCGGCATGGGCATCGCCATGTGTGTGGAGCGTATTTGATCCAGCGCATTGGAAAGCGTCACAACTGACAATAAATAAACTGAAGTTATGATCGAGGCTGGCGGAAATAATTCCCCCAGCCTCTTTCATCCGGGCGGAAAACGTCGCGCACGTACAATTTCGTGCTTAAACCTGGGAGGGTTCAGATGGCACGTGTGGCGATCGTCACAGGAGGGACACGCGGCATCGGCGCGGCAATTTCCGTCGCGCTCAAGAACAAGGGCTACCGGGTCGCCGCCAATTACGCGGGAAATGATGCGGCCGCTCGCCAGTTTCAGGCGGAGCACGGCATTCCGGTCTACAAGTTCGACGTCAGCGATTTTGAGGCTTGTGAAAAAGGCGTTCAGCAAATCGTCAGGGATCTCGGGCCCGTTGACATTCTCGTGAACAATGCAGGCATCACCCGCGATGTGATGCTGCATAAAATGACCAAGGAGAATTGGGACGCCGTCATCCGCACCAACCTCGATTCCGTTTTCAACATGACCCGCCTCGTGATCGAGGGCATGCGTGCACGGAATTTCGGGCGGATCATAAACATTTCGTCGATCAACGGGCGCAAGGGGCAGCTGGGTCAGGTGAATTATTCCGCCGCCAAGGCTGGACTTTTGGGGTTCACCAAGGCTCTCGCGCTGGAAGGCGCCGCCAAAGGCATCACATGCAACGCCATCGCGCCGGGGTACATCAATACGGACATGGTCGCCGCCGTGCCGAAGGAAGTGATCGAGACCAAAGTCCTTCCATTCATCCCTGTCGGCAGACTGGGTACCGCTGAGGAAATCGCCCGTTGCGTGACGTTCCTCGCGGCTGACGAGGCGGGCTTCATCACCGGCGCCTGCATCGACATCAATGGCGGTCAGTACATGGCGTAACGCCCCTTCGTCGGACGTCAGCCATTGTCCCCGAATCGCACAACCACCACTATAAAGGGGGCATCGGCGCTGGTTTGAGTGTCCCAGAGCTGCCCTAATCCAGCCGCGAAAGCGCCGGTAGCCGTGTGCATACGGAGTAGGTGGTGCAAAGAGCGCCGGTTCGGCAGCAGCCTGAGTTGCGGCCTGCCGTAGCTGGCCGCTGATGGCGGTGCTGCGGGGATTTTTGCGACCATGGATCTCGAGGCGGGCGCAGGAGGGTTGCTTGCGGTCTTCGGCGCGGGCGGCGGCGAAAACCTGCGGGGCATTATCATCACCCTCGGGGTCCTTGGCACCCTCGTCTACCTCGTCAAAGCGAATGGATTTGCCGCACGCCTGCGGAGCGTGATCCAGGAAGCGATATTCGCCAACTGGCAGCTCGCGCTTCTTGGCGCTGCCGCCATCGTGCTCTCGCTGGCCTCCGGCTGGCGCACCTGGGACGGCATGCGGAACTTCACCGGCGAGCCCCTCCTCTCGCTGATGATCACCTTCGGCATCCAGGCCGTCATGCTGATCGTGGCCTGGCTCATTGGCGAGAGCTTCGCCGTCGGCATGAACCAGCGCCTCGACGGGAACAAGCGGCCGCGAAGACCAGCCGATGCTGCCGTGGGCATGGTGCTGGGGCTCGCGATCGCGGGAGCAGTCTTCTACTGGGCCCTGCACGTCTTCGGCGCCGTGAGCTGGACGCGAACAGCCGACCTGTCTTTCGACTGGGTCCGGTTCGCGACCGTCGCGATGTACTTCCTCATGGGACTGCTGGTCCTAGCGGCGTTCGCGTTCAGCATCAGCCGCGGCGGCCAGCTAGCCGTGCCCTATCTGCAGGGTGCCCGTGTCATTGCCCGCAATGCCGTGCTGTGGGTGATGTTCCTGGCTTGCATGGGCACCTCGGTTTTCTTCTCGTTCGACTCATTTTTCGGGTCGATCTTCCCCGAAGACCAGCGTAAACGGGCTGCCGAGTTGCGTGCGCAAAACCAAGTCTCGGGGCTTCTTGCCGACATTCGCGAAACCATTGCCACGCGCCGGACAACGGAGACCATCGCGCTTTTCGAAAGTCTGCAGTGGAAGGCGTACGACTCCCAGCTCACGCAGCTCGTCCATTATGCACAGGAAGCGAGCAGTGAGATTGAAGACTTCTTTCACCAGCAGCTGGAAGAGCGTCGCCGTCTGGTCGCGGAACAGCAGGAGCGCATCAGCACAGCCCAGAGCGGCCAGGCTGGGCTACTCACGCGGAAAACGTCTCTGACGGAAGAGTTGGCGCGGATCAGGAGCGAACGGCCGGCCCTCGCCGCAGAATACGCGCAGCACAAGAGCGAGCTCGACGCAAAGGCCAAGGAGGTCGATGCCAAGCGCGTCGAGGCGCTGGCCGAAGCGCGGGGTGTTGAAGGCACCGGCAAGGAGGGCCGCGGCCCTGTTTACCGTCAGCGGATGGCTGAGCTCTCCAAGCTCCAGGCCGAATACGAAATCAAAAAGGAGCGCACGGACGACGCGCAAAAACGCCTCGCGGCTGCGGAACGGCGTATTGCTGAGCTCGAGCGCGAGCTGGCCACCATCGACGGAGACCTCGCCAAGCTTTCCAGCGAAGTGGCCGCAGCGGAACAGCGCATTCGCGCCACGGAAAGAGGCATCGTCACCGGCGGCACGCGCCAGGAGCCCACCAGCATTCTGCCTGCGTTCGAACAAGCGCGCGCCGCCTTCCGGCAGGATCCCACAGTCGAGAAGCTCGCATCCCTCCAGCAGCTCTGCCGTCAGCTGCAGGCTGCGCTGGCCAGCACGCCTTCGACCGAAACTAAAGCACGAGAAGTCGACTGCAGCCCCGATCAGGCGAATGAAGCGGCCGCCGTCGTGTTCGCGCTCAATCGCGGACTGGAGAAGTTCAACACGGAATGCGCAGGCGGCGAACGGCTCAACCAGCTACAAACTGCCGACGAGTTGTTTGGCTTTGCTCGGAAATGCCTCGCTGACAGCGGCCTCCCCAGCGCGGACACGGAAACTCTACGCGGCCGGATCAATGCGGCGGAGCTTAATCGCGACGACAAGGCCCACCGGTTCGTCGTGACGCTGAATGCCTTCCACGACGGCAACTATCTCGCCTATCTCTCACTCGCGATTGCCATCGGCCTCGACTCATTGATCTTCATGGCCGGGTTGTTCGGCGCCAACGCCGTTCGGTCTCCGCTTTCCGATGTACCGAGCACGAAGGCGCGCAGCGCTCAGCAGCTCGAAGCGATCGTCGATACGGCCCTCATGCCGCACAAGCTGGAAACGGCGCGCACTGTGCTGGCGGCGATGCAGCCCATTACGCCCATCGACGGCTTCATGGCTGAGGTCGTCATCCAGGATGACGATCCTCACGCTGCCGACCTCCGTCGGGTGATGAACGCAGGCGCAACGATCGGTGCTGTCCGGCAGCCTGTTCCAGGCATTCCGCGCTATGAGGTCCGTTCCGAGCTGTTTGAATATCTGTCCTTCGTCACCAAGCGAGAATTCGAGGCGGACAAGCAGCACGCAGCGCTCGCTGAAATGGAGCGGATCATTTCCGTGGCCCTGCTGCCGGACGTTGGCCGCAATGCGGATGTGGTCCTCAGCCACTTGAACCCCATCAGGGAAGAAGCAGGCTTCATGGCAGAGGTGCACCTCACGGACATTCCGAGGGAGCACGAGCAGATTGTCCGTACGGCCCTCAACGCCGGCGCCACCTTCAAGCGTGTGGAACGATCAGACGACCGGGGCCTGCACTATCGCATTCATGGCGACTTCTACCGCGTGTTGGTCAACATCCGCGCGCGTCTGCTGTCCACTACCGCCACGCTCCAGAACCACGCAGCTGCAGCTCCGCTCATCGACGGCGGTTCGCTGCACCCGGCAATGACAACGGTCGAGGCACCGATCGCCCGCGAGCGGCAGCTACCGCACGAACCGCGTAACGGGACGGCAAAAGAAAGTGACGATGCGTGGCGGGAAGAAGTTCTGGTGACGTTACTCGACGGGCTGAACCTACCGTTGGAATCGTACACCCGACTGGCCGAACGCAAGGTGGCCGAGGCAGCGGTCGCAGCGGGGCGAGCGCTCTATCGTATGGCAAGCGACAATCTCCACCTGCGTAAAGCTCTGATCGACAGGCGTCGCGATTGGGAAGCGCGGGTCGAGAACGTTCGCAGGAGGCTGCTCGACGAATGTCCGGGACAGCCGGCGAAGTTGGCTATCGTGGATGAAACGGCGCGTTCGGTTGCAGATCTGATTCCAGCCCTGCTGCTAAGCCCCGAGGCAGGTTTTCTCGACGAGCTGATCGAACATCTCGAAGCCGCCGCGGGCGCGGATGCTCTGGTGCAACCTGCGGAGCAAAACCTCCTGATGCAGCTTCGCGACTTGCAGTCCTTCGATCTCGCCAGCGAAACGCCCTGGACGCACGCGCGCGTCCTCATCGAGCATTTCGAAACCGGCAGCGCCTCGCCACTGAACTAACGATATCGAGAAGCCGGAGCCCTAAAAGACGATCCCGTGCACGGTCGCCCGCACACGGGATCGGAAACATCGACTGGCTCAGTATTACTCCTTGAACGGCACGACCCGCTGGGTCTGCTCGCCGAGGCCCTGGATGTGAAGCTTCATCACGTCGCCGGCTTTCAGGAAGACGGGCGGATTCATGCCCATCCCGACGCCCGGCGGCGTACCCGTCGTCACCACGTCACCCGGCTCCAGAACCATAAATTGCGAGATGTAGTGCAGCAGATACTTGATCGAGAAGATCATCGTCCGAGTGTTGCCGATCTGCATGCGCTTGCCGTTGACGTCGAGCCACATGTCAAGGTTCTGCACGTCCTCGATCTCATCCGGCGTCACCAGCCACGGCCCGAGCGGGCCCGACGTCTCGAAGCACTTGCCCTTCATCCACTGGCCGCCGCGCTCGATCTGGAAGTAGCGCTCGGACACGTCGTTACAGATCGTGTAGCCGGCGATGTAGTTGAGGGCGTCCTTCTCTTCCACGTAACGCGCCCGGGTTCCGACGACGAAAGCGATCTCCACCTCCCAATCGAGCTTCTGCGAGCCCTTGGGGATCATGACGTCATCGTTGGGACCGATGATGCAGTTCGCGAGTTTATTGAACAGGATCGGCTCTGCCGGGATGGGCATGTTGGTTTCTCTTGCGTGGTCCTCGTAATTGAGACCTACCGCAATGAAGTTCATCGTCCGGGCCACGGGCGGACCAAGGCGCACACCGGCAGGAGCGGCAGGCAGCGACTTCAGGTCGAGCTTGCGCAGCTTGTCCAGGCTCGCCGGGCTGAGGTTGGGGCCATCGAAATCGCTGACATGGGCCGAGACATCACGAATGACACCATCGGCGTCAATGATGCCGGGCTTTTCTGCACCAGGCGCGCCAAATCGCACAAGCTTCATGAGGTTTCACTCCTAGAGCGCTGCTGTTGTGATAAACTCTATCGGTAGGCCGATTACGACCGAGCGTAAAGTGGTGTGCGCGCCGTCAAAGACTGGCGTGTCAAGGCAAACTATGGGTTGGCGAAGCCCAAGCTCCGGGGTGGGGGGAGCTCGAAGAATCGGTCATGATCACCCATATAGCGGTCTGGATCACCCAGGCTGTATCGATCCGGGAGATGGCCGTGAGACTGCTCCTTGTGCTGTCGTTCTTCCTCTTCTCCCTCGCCCAGGCGGTAGCCGAAGAGCCCACCAAAGCCATCGCGGATTGCAATCAATTCGAGGACAGTGCCCGGCAAATTAAAGGGTGTACTGAATTTATTCGTCTTGGGAAGGCGCTCGGCCCTAACCTGGCCGTGGCGTACACCAATCGCGGCATCGCCTATGCCGCGCAGGGCAATTTCAAACGCGCAATTAGAGACTTCACCGAGGCAATCAAGCTCGCGCCCGATGATCCCCATCCGTACTACAATCGCGGCAACGCCTACTACGATCTGAAAAAATACGAGAAGGCGTTGGCGGACTACACCGCTGCTATCGAGCGGGGCCCTGAGATGGCTCTCGCCTACTACAATCGCGGGTTAGCCCATCAGCGGCTGGGCCATCGCAAGGAGAGCATTGAGGACTTTCAAAAGGCGCTGTCTCTCGACCCTAGCTCCCAGGCTGCCAGGGATCGTCTGCACAAGCTTGGTGTGCCGTGAGGCGCCGGTCGTCCAGCGTCCGGCTGAATAGAAAGCCGGGCGCGAAAGCAATTGGTAATGCCTTAGCAGCTGGTCAGGCGAGCGCCAATCTCTGATTGCGTTGGCGTAGAAAGAGCCAGCCGATGATCGTCAGATTAAGTAGATTCCAGAGAACCCCGTTTATGAAAGCCGCCTCGTAGTTGCCGGTGAGGTCGTAGAGCGCTCCCGAAAGCCATCCGCCGAGCGCCATGCCAATTGTGGTTGCCATCAGCACAATGCTGACGCGCGTGCCGGCCTGGTTCGGCGGGAAGTACTCCCGCACCACGATCGCGTAGCTCGGGACGATTCCGCCCTGGAATAACCCGAACAGGGCCGAGATCAGGTAAAGAGACGGCAAGCTATCGAACAGCAGATAAAGGAACAGAGCCACCCCCTGGAGGCCGGAGCCGAGAAGCACCGTCGCGACGCCTCCGATACGGTCTGCGATCCACCCCGACGCAAGCCTGCTGACGATGCCGAATCCCAGCATCAGCGACAGCATTTCCGCGCCCCGGGCTGTGCCGTAGCCGAGATCGCCGCAATAGGCGACGATATGAACCTGCGGCATCGACATGGCCACGCAGCAGGCAATACCCGCCAAAGCCAGCAGGGCCATGAGCACGTTCGGAGACACGCCGAGCCTTGCCTTCGCCCCCATTGGCGCAGTTGAGGCTTCCGAAATCTCCATGTGTGGCGGCTTGCGGCGCAGCACCGCGACCAACGGCAGGACCGTCAGCAAGCAAAACATGCCGATGCCGAAGAAGGCTGATCGCCATCCGAAATTCTCGACGAAGTGCTGGATGATCGGCGGCCATACCGTCCCCGCGAGGTAATTGCCGCTGGCGCATATGGCTACAGCGATGCCACGCCTACGATTGAACCAGTGAGAGATGTCGGCGATCAGCGGAGCGAACATCGTGGAGCTGGCGGCGCCCACGAATAGCGCGTGCAAAACGGCAAATTGCCAGAGACTGCCGGCCTGGCTTGAGGCGATGTAGCCGAGGCCGAGCACAATGCCACTCACGATCGTCGGGTAAACGATGCCAATGCGGTCAACGAGCCGCCCGATGAGGATCCCGCCGATTGAGAAGCAGATAAGCGTGAGCGTGTAGGGAAACGAAGCTCCAGCACGAGCAACACCGAACTCAGCCTCCACAGCGGGCAGCACGACAACGACGGCCCAAAAGCCGACCCCGCCGATTGTTGCAATGAACAAGGACGCGAACAGCCGAACCCACGCGTAGGTCGACTCGACTCCGCCCTCTGTGGAGCGGCTCCTGCCCGCCTCGTCCTGGATGCTCACGTCCGAACTCCCGCTCACGACCATCTCGTTGCGCAAGCCGCCGGCCCGCGTCCGGCTTCGCCTGCCCAACAGTTAGTCACGTTTAGCCCATGCGCTGATCAACCGCGAGCCGATTTCAGGCGCCTCCAAAGCATGGCTTCTGTGCCACAAGCACACGACTTGATGACCGCCACTGTGGAGGCTGCTGCAACCATACCTGTTGACATCGCGCTGATTGTTTCGGATTGGGACCGGCAAGCGGCAGCCCCGAGCCAAGGCAGAAACTATCGGAGAGGGAATTTTGGCGACGGTTGAGGTCATAGGTGTCAAGAAGAGCTGGGGCTCCAGCGTTGCCCTGGAGGGGATAACTTTCACCGCCGAAGCCGGAACCCTCGTCGCATTGCTCGGACCTTCAGGCTGCGGAAAGTCAACGACCCTGCGCCTCATCGCCGGTCTGGATACGGCCACGGATGGCAAGATCCTCATCAACGGCAAGGACGTGACCGATCTGCCGCCGGCCAAGCGCGGCGTGTCGATGGTCTTCCAGTCGTATGCTCTCTTCCCGCACCTGACCGTCAAAGAGAATATTCTTTTCGGCCTGAAGGTGCGAAAAGTTCCGGCAGCTGAGCAGCAGGCGCGCCTCAAGCGTGCCGCGGAAATTCTGGGGCTCGAGAAGCTGCTCGACCGCAAGCCGTCCCAGCTTTCAGGCGGCCAGCAGCAGCGCGTAGCCCTCGGCCGGGCGATCGTTGCCGAGACGCCCGTTTGCCTGATGGACGAACCGCTGTCCAACCTCGACGCCAAGCTGCGCAACGAGATGCGTCGCGAAATCCGCGCGCTCCAGCAGCGGCTCGGCATCACGATGCTGTACGTCACACACGATCAGGTGGAGGCCATGACAATGGCCGATCAGGTCGTGCTGATGAACGCCGGACACATTGAGCAGGATGGAACGCCAGAAATGCTCTACGAGCGGCCGGCGACCATTTTCACCGCGCAATTCATCGGAACGCCACCGATGAACATCCTCAAGTTCGCCCGCATCGAAGATCCCGATGGTTGGCTTGCGCGGCTCACCGTACCAGATCGTGACCGCTCGACCATCGCCCTCGGTGTCAGGCCGGAATCGCTGCGGATCGAGGATCAGGGCCTGCCAGCCACGGTCCAGTCCGTCGAATACCTGGGGGCCGACAGCCTCATCGAGACGACAGTCAACGGTGAACGTGCCGTTGTTCGCGCCAGCGGAAATACACGCGTCCGGCCCGGCGACGTGATACGACTTGCTTGGGACTCAGGCGCCACTCACTGGTTCGACCTGTCATCCGGCTTTCGTATTGGGTGAGTAGGCGACCCAGAAGGTCCGATCTAGCAAGGGAGGTACATCCAGATGCGTAGACGTGAATTCTTGAAAGGCACCGCTGCGGCCGCGGGTGCGGTCATCGCGGCGCCGTCCATCTCCAGAGCTGCCAAGCTCGAGGTCTCGTTCTACTATCCTGTTGCCGTCGGCGGCCCGATCACCAAGCTCATCGACGCCTACGCCCGGGATTTCGAGAAAGAGAACCCGGACATCAAGCTGAACCCGATCTACGCGGGCACCTATCAGGAGACGATCGTCAAGGCCCTGACCGCGCACAAGAGCGGCGTGCCTCCGACGACCTCGGTGCTTCTGTCGACAGACATGTTCACGCTCATCGACGAGGAAGCGATCGTCCCGATCGATGACTTCGTAAAGACGGAAGAAGACAAGAAGTGGCTGGCCAGCTTCTTCCCGGCCTTCATGCTCAACAGCCAGACGGGCGGCAAGACCTGGGGCGTTCCGTTCCAGCGCTCCACCATCGTGCTCTACTGGAACAAGGAGCTGTTCAAGGAAGCGGGCCTCGACCCCGAAACGCCGCCGGCCAACTGGACCGAACAGGTCGAGTTTGCAAAGAAGCTGACCAAGGACGGTCAGTGGGGCATCCAGGTGCCATCCTCCGGCTTCCCGTACTGGCTCTTCCAGGCGTTCGCGATCCAGGCCGGCGCCGTCCTGATGAACCAGGAGGGTAACGAGACCTATTACGACAAGCCGGAAGTCATCGAGGCGCTGGAGTACTGGGTCAGCCTCTCCCGCGAGCACAAGGTTCATCCGCCGGGCATCGTCGAGTGGGGCACGACGCCGAAGGACTTCTTCGAGCGCAAGTGCGCCATGATGTGGACCACCACCGGCAACCTCACCAATGTGCGCAACAATGCCAAATTCCCGTTCGGCGTCGCCATGCTGCCCGCGGGCAAGCGGCGCGGCAGCCCGACCGGCGGCGGCAACTTCTACATCTCCAGCAAGGCCGGCAAGTCCGAGCAGGAGGCGGCGTTCAAGTTCATCCAGTGGTGCACCTCGCCTGAGCGCGCCGCCCAGTGGTGCGTGGACACCGGCTACGTTGCCGTGCGGCCTGACTCGTGGGAGACGCCCGTGCTCAAGAAGTACGTGGAGGAGTTCCCGCAGGCGGCTGTCGCCCGCGACCAGCTCGAGTTCGCTGTGGCCGAGCTTTCGACACACGAGAACCAGCGCGTTACCAAGGCACTGAACGATGGCCTACAGGCGGCTCTCACCGGCTCCAAGACACCGGCGCAAGCCATGAAGGATTCGCAGGCTGAGGCCGAGCGTATCCTGAGGGCCTATCGCTGACGAAGGACGCCGGCGGGTTTTCATCGCCCGCCGGCAATCTCCGAGGACCACGGATGAAGCGCTCGACGGCAGCAATCCACGGTTGGCTTCTTCTCCTGCCGGCAATGGCCATTCTGGCCTTGTTCACGCACTGGCCGGCCTTCGCCACGCTGATCGACAGCTTCTTCTCGACACCGCGACCTCGGCGGCCACAGCGCTTCGTTGGCCTCGAGAACTACGAGGTGATGCTGAGCGACCCGGTCTTCTGGCAAGCCGTGTCGAACAATCTCTGGTTCGCCGCCTGGACCATCCCGGCCTCAATTATCCTCGCCATGCTGATGGCCGTGCTGGTCAACGACCGCATCTTCGCTCGCGGTTTCGTGCGCATGGCATATTTCACACCGACCGTGCTGCCGATGATTGCGGTGGCCAACATCTGGCTGTTTTTCTACACGCCGCAGTACGGCCTGCTGGAGCAGATCCTCGGCTTCTTCGGCTTTCCTTCGCACAACTGGCTCGGCTCGAAAGACACGGCGCTCGCGGCGGTGACAGTCGTCGCGATCTGGAAGGAAGCCGGCTTCTTCATGATTTTCTACCTGGCCGCGCTGCAACAAATACCGCCTCACCTCGCGGAGGCCGCGGCGCTGGAGGGCGCCTCGCGCTGGACCTACTTCCGCCGAGTGCAGTTCCCGCTGTTGATGCCGACCACTCTGTTCGTGCTCATCAACGCGGTGATCAACGCCTTCCGCATGGTTGACCACCTGTTCGTGCTGACGCGCGGCGGACCGGACAACGCGACGACCCTGCTTCTCTATTATATCTACGAGGTTGGCTTCAGCTTCTGGGATACGTCGTATGCCGCGTCGCTGACGATGGTGCTTCTGGCCGTGCTCGCCTTCACAGCACTCGTCCAGTACGGCGTTCTTGAAAAGCGGGTCCACTATCGATGAGCGGCGCAGCTTCATACGGCCCTTACGAGCCACGTGGCAGCGGGCGGGTGCTGGAAAGCGTCGCCGCCTGGATGTTGGCCATCCTCTGGATTCTGCCACTCGCCTATGCGGTGTGGACTGCCTTTCACCCTGCGGAGTACTCCGCGCGCTTTGACCTTACCGCGCCACTCACGCTCGAGAACTTTGCTCGTGCGTGGTCGGCAGCGCCCTTCGCGCGGTATTTCCTGAACACGGTGATCCTCGTCGCCCTTGTGCTGGTGTGCCAGCTCATCCTCTGTACGCTCGCGGCCTACGCTTTCGCGCGTTACGAGTTTCCGGGCAGCTCCATTGCCTTCGCGCTCGTGTTGGCCCAGCTCATGATCATGCCGGACGTGCTGATCGTCGAGAACTACAAGACGCTCAACAAGTTGGGCCTCGTGGACTCGATCCCCGCGATCGCGCTGCCCTATATCGCATCGGCCTTCGGCATCTTCCTGCTGCGGCAGACCTTCAAGACCGTGCCGAAAGAGCTCGATGACGCCGCTCGCGTTGAGGGCGCCTCGGCCTTGCAGACTCTGCTCAAGGTGTATGTGCCGCTCGCCAGACCGGTATATCTTGCCTACGGCCTGGTTTCAGTCAGCTACCACTGGAACAACTTCCTGTGGCCCCTCATCATCACGAGCTCCGTGGAATCACGGCCGTTGACCGTCGGCCTTCAGGTATTCTCCTCGACCGACCAGGGGATCGACTGGGCCATCATCTGCGCAGCAACCCTGATGACTTCGGCACCGTTGCTCGTCGGCTTCCTGCTCTTCCAGCGTCAGTTCGTGCAGAGCTTCATGCGGGCAGGGATTCGCTGACCTTTCAGTCCTGCACGATGACAATGTGTACCCCGAGGGCCTCGGACTCGTCGATGAGCAGATGAGTTGGGTTGATAGCGCCCAATCTTAACCCGTTGCTGAGCAGGAAATAGCGCGTCTTATCGAGATCTTCGGAGGTCAGGGTAATTGCGCCGACCGCTGGCATCGGAGGCCGCGACACTCGCCCAAAATGCTCAGCGCCCCCGCGGGCGTCAACAAAGCGAAGCTGGCCGCGATCGAGCCGGACCACAAGGCTGTTTCCATCGAGCTCGACAGCCCTCCCGACGAAGCGGGCGTACCGGTTGGCCGCTTCTATCGGATCGGCAGTGACGATCGCAGCTTCGAGAAGCCCCACGATCCCGTTCTGGGTGGCGATGTAGCGATCCTGCCAGACGTGCTCTGGGGTGTGATGGGTCAATACTTGCGCCCGCGCTTCCGGAAATAGCTCGAACGCGGCGCGAACCACCGTGAACGCGGCCTCGGCCTCCGTCCCGTCGGCAGCCTCCACCTTTCGCTTCAGATGGACGGTGGGTTGCAGATCGAAGCCGCGCGCCGCGATCTGACGGGTCGCCTCGGAAGCATCGCTGACTGTAAACGCGATGAGGTGCACGCCCGTGTGATGGTCGAGGGCTTTGCGCATGTGCCGGGTCACCGGCGTGTCGACGCCATCTACCGGCGTTAGGATCTCAAGATACCCCCGCCTCAGGATGGCCAGTCGATTGGCGCTCCCCACCAGATTGAGCTCACCGGTGTCAGGTTCCCGGTTGCCGTGAATGGCATAGGGTGTGAGCGGAAAGCCGAGCCTCTCGAAAACGGGCGCGGCCTGACTGATGTCCGGCACCATCCACGCCACGTGATCCAGGAAGATCTGGCCAAATTCCGGCAGCTGAGGACTCGCGGCAAGCTTGGGCACTGGAGCATCCCTGGTGCGAGGATTTGCAGGCCTGAGGGGGCGCTTTGGAGCGCCCCACAACGGGTACCTTCCTGCGGTCACTTGCGCAACCGCCTTCAGCTGGATCCCGCTCCTGTTCATTCGATTGGATGCGGCGTCTTGACACCGACGGAAGCCTAGGACATCCTGCCGCAGTCGATGTAAGGGCCGGCGTTCGAACGAGAAGACGGCTACTAATCTGACGGTCCAAGTCTGGGGAGAAAACGGTGCCGGGAACGACGTACCCCGTCGTTCCCGTTTGTTTTTGCGAAGTGTCGGGGAGCGGTTGATCCCTGAGCCGCGGGAAACAATTACTTTCGGTTAATCCCATCAACTTGATGGCCGCGTCGTATGAAGAAGGTCGCTCTCGTCGCCCACGATGCCCGCAAGCCCGTCCTGGTCGAATGGGTGGGCCGGCACCTGGACGTTTTCCGCCAGCTCGATCTGGTCGCGACGGGCACGACCGGGACTGTTCTGCTGGAGCACTATCCCGAGCTGCGTCTCGAAAAACTCGCGAGTGGTCCACGCGGTGGCGACCAGCAAATAGGCTCGCGCATCGTCGCCAACGAGATCGACATGGTATTTTTCTTCATCGATCCGCTGACGCCGATGCCTCACGACGTCGACGTCAAGGCGCTGCTGCGCCTATCGATCCTTTACGACATACCTCTGGCGTGTGCACCACGCTCCGCGGACATCCTCATCGAAAGCCTTCGCAAGGATATGGCGCGGCGCGCCGCACAGTCAGAAGGTGGCGCCCTAGTCTGATTTGTTCGACCACTTCCGCTCGACGATCCGACGCCCGAGGGCCCACCGGTGAACTTCGGACGGGCCGTCGTAAATGCGGAAGGCGCGCACGTCGCGGAAAATGCGCTCGACGACTGTATCCCGCGTAAGCCCCATGCCGCCCAGGATCTGCAGCGAGCGGTCGACGACGCGATTGATGGCCTCTGAGCAGATCACCTTCGCCATGGAGCTTTCGGATGAGGCGCGGTGCCCCTGGTCGAGCAGCCAGGCGCAATGGCGAATGGCAAGTCGGCTCACGTGCATGTCCATGACGTTGTCGGCCAGCATGAAGCTCACACCCTCGTGCGCACCAAGCGGCTTGCCGAACGCCATGCGAATGCGTGCGTACTCCGAAGCGATATCGTGCGCCCGCTGCGCCGAGCCCAGCCACCGCATGCAGTGGGTGAGCCGCGCCGGTGCGAGCCTCACCTGCGCATAGCGGAAGCCCTGTCCGATTTCGCCGAGAACGGCATCGCCCGGGAGGCGCAGATCCTCGATTTCGATGACCGCGTGGCCGCCCATGAACGAGGAATCCATGGTATCCAGCGTGCGAACGATCCTGAATGCCGGGTTCGGAAGATCGGCGAGGAACATGGTGGCGTCGTTGGGATCATCGCCCGTCCGCGCCATGATGATCGCGAAGGCCGCGCCTTCGGCTCCCGTAATGAGCCATTTCCTGCCGCGGATAATGAACCCGTTGCCGTCCCTTTCGGCGCGGGTGCTCAGCATGTTGGGGTCTGAGCCTGCGCCCGGATGCGGCTCCGTCATGGCGAAGCAGGAGCGCACCTCACCGGTCGCGAGCGGACGCAAATAGCGCTCCTTTTGCTCCGGATTGGCCACCTGCTCCAAAAGATGGATGTTGCCCTCATCCGGCGCCTGGCAGTGTAACGCGGCAGGTCCGAGCATCGAGTATCCCGCCGCCTCGAAAACGACCGCCTTGCCGACATGACTGAGGCCCAAGCCGCCGTACTCCTTCGGCGCATGGATCGACAGGAGGCCTGCCTCCCGCGCCTTGCCCGTCAGCTCCCGTCGAAGCTCCTCGCTCGGACCGTGCGCCGTCCATCTCGGATCGTTTTCGTAGGGGATGATTTCCTTTTTGACGAACGCGAGAACGCGCTCTCCCAGTTCTTCCAGCTCATTGGGCAGCGAGAAATCCATGTCCGAGCGTCCCTGGCATTTTTTTGTGTGGTTGCGCAGGCTAACGGCATAAAACGCTGGCGCAAGTGATTAGGATCAATGCGCCTCTGCACAAGCGGCAAAGGCGCCTTGCTTTTCGCGTTCGTGACAAGCAGGGGCGATCTGCTCTAGCTTCACGTGCAGAAGCTGGCCGCGTGAGCCGGCATTTCCTAAGCAGGGGGAATACGCATGATAACGGTGGCTGCGGAGAACCTGCGCGAGCTCGTGCGCGATATCTTCGTCGCTGCGGGTTGTTCGCGCGAAGAAGGTGAACGGCTGGGCAAGTCTTTGGTGGGCGCCAATCTTGCCGGCCACGACAGCCACGGTGTCGTGCGCGTGCCCCGTTATCTGCAATGGATGGCCGAGGGCGATTTCATCCCGGACCAGAAAGTCGAAATTGTTCGGGAAACGCCCGTTATCGCCGTGGTCGACGGCAGATACGGCTTCGGCCAGACGACCGCGCCGCAGGCCGTTGAAATCGGCATCAACAAATGCCGCGCCATGGGCCTTTCGGCTGTTGCTCTGCGCAATTCCGGCCACGTCGGCCGCGTTGGTGAGTGGGCGGAAATGGCGGCCGAAGCCGGTTTCGTTTCGATCCATTTCGTCAACGCCGCATCAAGCCTGCTCGTCGCGCCTTATGGCGGCGTGGACCGGCGGCTTTCGACAGCGCCTTTCTCCATTGGTGTTCCGAGGCCCGGAGACGAACCGCTCATTCTGGATTTTGCAACCTCGGTGGTGGCCGAAGGGAAAGTGCTGGTCGCAAGCCAGGGCGGAAAGAAACTGCCGGACAATGCACTTGTCGGACCCGATGGCACGATCTCCGGCGATCCGGCTCTGCTTTACGGTCCGCTCGAGCCCAACGGCCCGCGCGATTATCGCAGGGGCCAAGGCGCCATCCGTGCGTTCGGTGAGCACAAAGGCTCCGGTCTAGCCTTCATGGTCGAGTTGCTGGGCGGCTCTTTAACCGGCACGGGCGCTGCTGAAGAGGGCCGTCGTTGGGCCAACGGCATGCTTTCGATTTACATCGATCCAAAACAACTCGATCCGGAGGAATTCTTCCCGGCAGACGTGAAGCGCTACGTCGATTTTTTCAAAAGCTCTCGCCCGATCGAGCCCGGCAGTGAGGTGTTAGTCCCCGGTGAGCCCGAGATCCGCACGCGCCGCAAGCGCCTCGCCGAAGGTGTTCCGCTACCTGAGGATACCTGGGGCCGCATTGTTGAGGCGGCCCGCAGCGTGGGCCTCGACGAGGCTCGGATCGAGCGCGCCCTAGCTCGCTAATTGAAGATTGACCGAACAAGACACCCCGCAGAACGGTGAGGAAACAGCCGATGATCAGTCCCGACCTGCTGGAAAAGCTCAAGTCATACGACACGCCGACGATCTGCAATGCGCTGGAGGTCGTGGACAGCTCCCGCCGATTGACGGGCTTTACAACGAAACCTCTCGTCGCGCCGTTTCCCGATTTGCCGCCCATGGTGGGTTACGCGCGCACGGCGACCATCCGCTCCACGCACCCGCATGAGCTCGACACCAAGGCGGCGCGCGCTCAGCGGATTGCCTATTACGAATACGTCGCCTCTGGCCCCGGACCGCAGATCGTCGTCATTCAGGATCTCGATGGCCCGGATCGGGGATTCGGCGCGTTCTGGGGTGAAGTGCAAAGCACGGTGCACAAAGCCCTCGGCTGCGTCGGCGTTATTACCGACGGCTGCATCCGCGATATTCCCCAGTGGGCGCCAGGCCTCAACGTTTTGGCGGGCTCCATCGCGCCGAGCCATGCCCACGTGCATCTTGCGGATTTCGGTAAAGAAGTGCGCGTTGCCGGAATGGTGGTGCGCTCGGGCGATCTCATTCATGCGGATCGTCACGGCGCTGTCGTCATCCCGCACGAGCTCGCTGAAAAGGTCCCAGCAGCATGCGAGCTGATGGCGCGAAAAGAAGCAGTCATTCTCGAGATGGCACGCAAGCCGGGCTTCAACGTCGAGATGCTCAAAGAAGCGCTGGCAAAGCAGGACGAAATCCATTGAAACACAAAGTCGTCTGCGTTCAGCCGATCCATCCGGAGGGCATGAAGATCCTGCGCTCGCGGGAGGATCTCGAGATTATCGTGCCTGAAAGCCCGGAGCCGCAATATTGGGAGCAGCATCTCGCCGACGTTGAAGCGATCGTCGTGCGCATTACGCGCATCGAGCGTTGGATGATCGAGAAGGCTCCCCGGCTCAAGCTGATTTCGCGACACGGCGTCGGCGTCGACAACATCGACATCGATGCTGCAACGGAGCGCGCCGTGGTGGTCGCGACCGTCGGACTTGCCAATGCGCCGTCCGTCGTCGAACACACCTTGGCGCTGATGTTTGCACTCGCGAAGCGCCTGCGGGAGTTCGACCGTGCGGTGCGCGCGGGCGACTACATGGTCAAGATGGACCTCGAAGCAATCGATCTCCGTGGACGCACGGTGCTAATCGTCGGCCTCGGGCGCATCGGCAGCCGGGTCGCCGCTGCGTGTAACGCGCTCGGCATGCATTGCATTGGAATTGACCCGGCATTTACTGCTGATCAAATCCGTGCCCTCGGCTGCGAGCCGGCGACCTGCCTGCACGAAGCCTTACCGCGCGCCGACATCGTTACGCTTCACTGTCCGTTACAGGCCGATACTCGCAACCTGATTGGCGCGCGCGAGTTGGCGCTTATGAAGCCCAACGCGTTTCTCATCAATTGCGCGCGTGGCGGAATTGTTGATGAAGCGGCGCTGCTGGCTGCTCTTGAATCAGGCCGCCTCAAAGGCGCTGGACTCGACGTGCAGACGACCGAGCCGCCGCCGCCTGATGATCCATTACTCAAATCAGATCGCGTTATTCTGACGCCTCATTCCGCAGCGACGACGGCAGAAGGCGTCGTGCGGGTGGCGACGACAGTTGCGCAAAACGTCCTCGATTACTTCGATGGCCGGCTTCCGGCCGCTCATATCTTCAACCCCGAGGCGTTGAATCGAGCCTCGCACTGAATTGGACAAATCCATGCGAAAAAATGCGATCAAAAAAATCCTGGCGGAAGGTGGGCGCGTGCTGAACGCATGGTGCTCGATCCCCAGCTCGTATTCGGCGGAAATCATGGCCCATCAGGGCTGGGACAGCGTCACCATCGATCTGCAGCATGGCGCGGTGGATTATCAGGTCGCTTTCACGATGCTGCAGTCCATTTCGACCACCAACGCCGTGCCAATGGCGCGCATTCCGTGGAATGACCCGGCCATCATCATGAAGCTGCTCGATGCCGGTGCTTATGGTCTCATCTGCCCGATGATCAACAGCAAGGCGGAAGCCGAGGCTTTCGTTGGTGCCGCCCGCTACGCGCCACAAGGCTATCGTTCCTTTGGCCCCAATCGCGCGGTGCAGTATGCGGGCGCGGATTACTGGCAGCACGCCAATGAAGAAGTGCTGCTGTTTGCCATGATCGAAACGACAAAGGCGCTCGAAAATCTGGACGAAATTCTCTCGGTGCCGGGCCTTGATGGCGTCTATATCGGCCCGTCGGATCTTTCCTTGTCGATGGGGAAAACGCCGACGCTCGATCCCACTGATCCTGACGTGCTCGCCGCCATGGACACGATCCGCACGCGTGCTCAGGCAAAGGGACTTATCGCCGGCGCGCACACCGATAGCGCAAAGACGGCCCTGAAGCGGTTCAACGAAGGTTTTCAGCTCTGCACGATCTTGAACGACGCGCGTCTACTGGCAATGGCGGCGCAAGCCGCTGTTCGTGAAGCCAAAGGGCAAGCGCAAGCACAGGCGGCGAAGACTTACTGAAGCTTTTCTGAGTCAGATTTACATATAGGCTTCGGCTACTAGGCTTCGGCTACTTCTCGTAGCATTTTCCAAAATTGGGAAGTGCAAAATGCGGTGGGTAGCCGGAGGTTTTTGCCTTTCACGATCGGTACGCCGAGAGAAGCTCGCCTTCTAGGCCAAAGACGTTTTTGGCTCCTCTCGCGGCATAACAACGGTCACCTCAGTTCCAGGATTACGATGCTGGAAACTGACATCCGCGCTCAGCCGATGGGCGAATGATTTAATCAGCCGCATCCCCAACGTCGTGGCACGCTCCGGATCAAAATCGGGAGGCAGGCCAACGCCCTGATCTGACACGCGGACCCGCACATTTTCATTCGGTAGCAAATCCACGTTCACGTAAACGGGAGCCGGCTGTCCATCGGGATAGGCATATTTCAAGCAGTTGGTGACAAGTTCCGAGACGAGCAAAGCAAGCGGGATCGCGCGATCCGTAGCAATGCGGATGCCTTCAGGTCCGTTGCAAATGACGCTCCCGCCATCCAGGTCGGCGCAAACTTCCTTAAGATAAGAGCTTAAATCGAGATCGACGATGCGCTCTGTCTTGTAAAGCCGCTCATGGGCGCGCGCGATCGCCATCACGCGCGCTTGCGCATCCGATAGATGCCGCTTGGTCGCCTCATCCACACTCGCAGCCTGCAATCGCAACATGCTTGCGACAAGCTGCAAACTGTTCTTCACGCGATGATTGGCCTCTTTCAAAAGCGCCTTCTGGTGGGCGATCGCCCCTTTCAGACGCTCTTCTGTATGCCTTTGCTCGATGGCCAACGCGAGCAGATTGGCAATTCCTTGCAAAAAGGCCAAATCCTTGACCTGAAATTCGCCAGGCTCAGGACTGAATACCTCAAGAGCACCGAAGGGCTCTGTCTCCCCATGGAGTGTGACGTTGATTGCGCGCCGGACGCCATGGCTGGCCGGGGCTCCCAACAGCCTGAAAGGACTATCGTACTGTACTTGATTACAGATTACAGAATCACCGGTGAAAACTGCATGTCCGGTTGAGGTGGCAGCGCTCGCGGTTATAACGCTTCCAGTAACATCCTGTTTCCAGCCATAGCCTGCGAGAACCTGAAAGCCGGCATTGTCCGGAAGGCGCCGCGTGATGATCGCGAATGGCGCGCCAAGCCCCTCGGCGGCTGTACGCGCAGCCGCATGAAGTATCTCGTGGAGCGGCTTTCTGCGTAGTGCGAGCATCCCCAGCTCGGCGAGAAGGGTCTGCCGCCTAATGTGGTCGCTTGCCTCAGTAGATCCGGGCTCGTGCACCATACCGAACTCGGTACCGGCCTCCGATACAGGTTTATCCTCGTGCTGTGTCTCCAACACAGTACCTTCACGAATTTCGGACCTCACTTCGTAACACTAGCGCGGTCTAAGCAGGAATCTCAAGGTGCTAGAAAATGCACCCTGGCAGCGCAAATTTCGGTGAGCCCCAAATCAGTGGCTCAGCTCGTAGCTAACAAAGTGGCTCCAGCAAAAAGGAGCAGGGTGAGCACGACTGTATGATAGCTGCGGTCCGACAATCGCCGATACACCTGCCACCCTGCATTGACCCCGATCAAAGTCGCGGGAGCGGAAATCAGGATCAGCCATCCCAATTTCACCGTAAAAAACCCGGCAACTGCGAAGGAAATTAGCGCAGTCGTCAAAATGGTGACGTTGAACGCCTGAAAGACACCGCGACTTTCGACTTTAGTCCACCCCCGAAATGCGGCCCAGACGGCCGGAAGGACACCGGAAATCCCGCCGAGACCGCCCAAAAATCCACTGGCTAAGCCGACAACACCATCTGCGGCCCTTCCGCCCCAAGTGCTGCGGAAGGCGGGTTTGAGAAACAGCATGGTGCCGGAATAACAGACGAGCACCAATCCCATCACGGCCTTGAAGGTCTGCGGATCGATGCGCGTTAGCAGGCCTGTGCCGAGCGGTACCCCAGCCAACCCTCCAGCAATAAATGGGATCAACTGGCGGACGTTGAGATCGCGCCAGATCCTCGGCAGCGTCTGCATTTGGCTCATGACGGCGCAAACGGTCGCCAGCGGCGCTGCCAGAGTGGGGCCGATAACGTGCAGCCAAAAGGCGTGTGCCGTCAGCGCGAGCCCGAACCCCGTCAGCCCATTCACAAAGCCGCCGACGAACGCGCCGAGCGCGACAAAAAGAATTTCCAGGGTCACTCGGGCGCCCGCCTTAGTCTATCAGTAAGTCGCCCGGCCGCCGGAAATGTCGAGAACCTGGCCAGTGGTGAACGAGCACTCAGCCGAAGCCGCCCAAGCCACCAGCGCTGCGACCTCCTCAACCGTTACGAGGCGCCCGCGGGGGATCTTGGAGAGCATATAATTGATATGCTCCTCTGTAACCTGATCGAGGATGGCCGTCCGAGCCGCAGCCGGCGCAATGGCGTTCACCGAAATATCGTACGTGGCCACCTCTTTCGCGAGCGACTTCGTAAGGCCGATGAGAGCGGCCTTGGATGCTGAATACGCACTCGCGTTCGGATTTCCTTCCTTGCCCGCAATGGATGCAATGTTAACGACACGGCCGTAATTCTGCGCGATCATTCCCGGCAGGATCGCCTTGCAGCAGAGCCAGGGGCCTTCGAAATTTACCCGCATCGTCATTTGCAGGTCCTCGAGAGAATACTCCCAGACCTTCGCCGTGGGCCCGGCAATGCCGGCATTATTGACGAGAATGTCGATTTTCCCGAACGCAGCGAGCGTCGCATCCCGCGCCGCCTCAACCGCCTGAGGGTCCGTCACATCGCAAGCGATTACCTTTACATCGCCGCCAATCTCATTTGCCGTCTTTTCGGCCAGAGCGATGTCGCGATCCCAAATCGCAACCTTGGCTCCCGATTGAATGAAACGCTCGGTAATTGCGCGCCCAAACCCTTGAGCTCCTCCGGTGACCACAGCAACGCGGCCTTCGAGATCGATTTTATTTGCCATTTGTTTTTCCTTTTCCCCGTTCGTGGAAAGCCAGGTCGTTATTCAGTTTGGAAATCTTTTCTTCAACTCCGCCACTTGTTCCGCCGTCAGCGTACGGATCGGATGCCCGTGTAGCAGTAGAAAAAGCCGCGCTGTCGCCTCCAGTTCCTCAATGGCATCCATGGCTGCCGACAACCCCGAACCTGCCACGACTGGCCCGTGATTTGCCAGCAGTACGGCATGATGCCGATCGGCCAGCTTGCCAACGGCTTCAGCCAGCGTTTTGTCGCCGGGCGGATAATACGGCACCAGGGGCAATTCTCCGATTCGCATGACGTAATAGGCGGTAATCGGAGGCAAGCAGTTCTTGTGGTCGATGCCTTCAAGGCAGCTCACGGCGACGGAATAGGTCGAATGAAGGTGCACGACGGCGCCGGCGTTTGGCCGCGCCTTGTACATGGTGGTGTGAAGAAACGCTTCCTTGGTCGGAGGATCGCCGGAAATCAGCTGTCCCGATGCGTCGAGCCGCGAAAGCCGTGCGGGATCCAATGCCCCCAGCGAAGAGCCAGTTGGCGTCATCAACCAACCGCCATCCTCGAGGCGGATCGAGATGTTGCCGGTCGAGCCGTGCGTCAGCCCGCGATTGAACAGCGAGGCGCCGGCCATACAAATCTGCTCACGCAGCTTCGATTCGGCGCTCATAGCTCAAATCCCACATGCGCAAACGACGTCTCGAACTCGCCTTCATTCCAGCAACTTCCAGGCTTTCAGGAAAAAGTCGGGGCTTCCAAAGTTACCGGATTTCAGGGCGAGCACGAGACCTTGCCCTTCCTTACTTCGTGTCCAGGGCACGCCCGGATCGATTTCAGGGCCGATTTCGAGCGCCTTTATTCCCAGCGCGCCGACGACCGCGCCTGAAGTTTCGCCTCCGGCAACGATCAACCGGCTGAAGCCTGCCTCGACGAGGCCGCGTGCTATCGTTGCCAATTCGCGCTCGATCATCGCGCCGGCTTCCTCGCGTCCGAGCTCAGCTTGCGCCGCGCGAACGTTCTCGGGCTCATCGCTGGAATAGACCAGGATCGGAGTGTCGGGCGTTTGCTGCGAGGCCCATGAAAGGACATCGGCGGCCCCGACCTGCCCCTTGGCCAATGCGAAAGGATCGAGCTTGAACGCTGGCAAGCCCGCAGCTTGTGCCGCGCGAATCTGCCCACGCGTCGCCTCCGAGCAGCTGCCGGCAAGGATGACAGCTCGGCCTTGCGGTGCCTTGATGTGAGTGGCCGGCGGTGACTTCTTCAGCAGGCCCTTGCGTTCGAAGTTGTCTGGCAGCCCCATCGCGACGCCGGAGCCACCCGTGATGAGCGGATGATCCGCCGCCGCCCTCCCCATCTCAACGAGGTGCCTGTCCTGCAGCGCGTCGACAACAACAAAGCGCGTGCCATTACCCGCGGCCTCGGCGAAAGCCTTGCCAATGGCCTCCGCCCCCTGATCCACCACGGAATACGGAACAAGACCGACCTTCAGACGGGTTTGCCGCTGCAGCACGCGCACGAGGTTTGAATCCCGCATGGGCGTCAGCGGGTGATCCTTCATCGGGCTCTCGTGCAGAAGCACATCGCCGACGAACAGATGCCCCAAGTAAACGGTGCGCTTGTTGGCCGGAAATGCGGGGCAAACGAGGGCGATTTCGCCTTTCAGGTGCTCAAGCAGCGCCTCGGCCACCGGCCCAATGTTGCCCTTGTCGGTCGAGTCGAACGTCGAGCAGTACTTGAAGAAGATCTGGCGCGCGCCGGCGGCGCGTAATGCGTCGGCACTTTGGAGCGACCAGCGGACGGCCTCCTCCGCGGGGTTCGTGCGGGACTTCAGCGCCACCACGACTGCGTCCGCGCCCTCCAACGAGACGTCCGCGTCCGGCACACCCATCACCTGAATGGTCCGCATGCCGTTGCGGGTGAGCATGAGCGCAAGGTCGGTGGCGCCGGTCAGGTCGTCGGCGATACAGCCCAGAAGCACGGGATGAAACTCCTGCGGATGGTTTGTCTTTGCAGGTATAGCCTAGTGCGCGTGGAAGAAAAAACTCCCTGTTCCATGCGGTTGCGCAAGGCGGCAATGCGCTGCGCTCCGGGCGAGCAGATCTGAGTCCAGCCACCCAAGCGATACCACAGCGAGGAACCGCCCTGATTGGAAGGCCATTTAGTCATCGCAGCCCAGCGAATTGGTTCTTTAGGAGAAAAACAAATGACGGCGGTCCTCGTGCTCTACTACTCCTCGTACGGTCACATCGAGCAGTTGGCCTACGCCGAGGCCGAGGGCGCCCGCGAAGCCGGCGCCGATGTCACCGTGAAGCGCGTGCCTGAGCTTGTGCCAGAGGAGGTCGCGAAAAAGGCTGGCTACAAGCTCGATCAGCCGGCTCCAATCGCCAAGGTGGCGGAGCTGCCCAATTACGATGCGATCATCTTCGGCACGCCGACACGCTTCGGGAACATGACATCCCAAATGAAAAACTTCCTCGATCAAGCGGGCTCGCTTTGGGCCTCTGGCGCGCTGGTCGGCAAGGTCGCAACGGTTTTCACGTCATCGAATACGCAGCACGGCGGGCAGGAGTCGACGATCCTCACCTTTCACCCGGTTCTCCTGCATCTTGGAATGGTGATCGTGGGATTGCCATATGCCTTCCAGGGCCAAACGACCATGGCCGAGATTGCTGGCAACTCGCCTTATGGCGCATCGACGATTGCAGGCGCTGATGGCAGCCGGCAGCCGAGCCAAATCGAGCTGGAAGGCGCTCGTTATCAGGGCCGTCATGTTGCGCAATTGGCAGCCAAGCTCGCCGGCTGATGCCGCGATGGGCCAACGGCGCTAGCGGTTACGAACGTTGACGTTCACGGTCTGCGGTTTTCCGGAGGTCGCACCTGAGGCGTCCGTCACGATGACGTCGAAGCCGGCGCGCTCTCCCGGTGAGCCGTCATGGCGGAAAATGACCTTGTTGGCCTCGAGGTCAGCCTGAGTGAATGTCTCGATGGCTGCTCCTGGCGCGTCTGCCATGGCAACGTGACCGTTGACGGCATTCGACACGGTAAACGTCAGATCCTTAGCCTCATCGTCAGGATCGATGGCTGTCAGATCCTCCAACGTAATGACCACAGAGCGGCTGCGGTAAACTGTCAGGTCCAGATCGCCGCCGATGACGGGGGGTACGTTGCGCACCTCGGCGGCCAAACTTCCGCCCTCCTCCATGGCGAGCTGGCCGTACTGGACATTGCCGCTGACCTCACCGGTGCTCCGAATGTTGATCAGGTTGCGGACGACGACATTGCCCTGGAGCACGCCCGAGATGTCCGCGTTGTCAGCCCTTGCCCTGCCCTGGAAGCTGCCGCCTTCGTGAATGTGAACCGCCTCGGCGGAAAGTTCGCCGTGAACGCGACCATAAATCTCTGCTCGGCGGCAATTACGGATTTTGCCAGTAATGAACGTGTCTTCACTGACAATAAGAACGCCCTTGTTCGAATCCACTGTCCGTCCCCCCATAACTCTTGGCCCGTCTAGGGCACAATTCCGGCAGGACTGAGACTGCCTCCATGCCGACAACTGAGGATCGCCTACTTCACGAGAGCCAAGACTTCGCGAAACCGGGGGTGATCGCAAGTCCTTAACCATTCGAATATGACCATCTCCGTGGTCACCAACTCTGCCCCGTGTCGCTCCGCGCGATGCAGTGCGGCCTCACGGTTTTCAGGCGTGCGGGAGCCAACGGCATCCCGAACGAGGCGCACCGCAAATCCCTTGCCGAGCATCCCCAGGACGGTCTGGAGCACGCACACGTGGGTCTCGCAACCGGCGACGACTACATTCCGCCGATCGGGCGGGAGAAAGCCATCCCAGCCTGACTCCGCAGTGGCATCGAAGTAGTTCTTGGCAAGCGTCGCCCCGGAAAACGAGGCCAGCTCATCAAGGTTGTGTCCAAGACCGGCGGGGTTCTGCTCTGTACCACGAACGGGGATGTCGAGCAGCTTGGCGGCCTTCGCCAGACGCACGGCGTTGGCAATCGCTGCTTCCGCCCCGCTGATGGCTGGCATCAGGCGGGCCTGGAAGTCGATGAGCAGCAGCACGCTGTTTTCCGGGGTAAACGTCATTTCCGCGTCCTCGAGTGGCGGGGTACAGCGTTTTCAGACTATCATCACTTTCAAAACAAAACGCCCTCAGCGAAAGAGGAGGATCGCCCATGCTGATGTCGGCTGCGGATTATCGCGAAAGCCTGCGCCGCTATAAGCCGCGGGTGTTCGTGAATGGCGAGCGAATTGAGAGCGTCGCCGACGAGCCGCGCCTCGCACCGGGCATTAACGCCATCGGCATTACGTACGATTTCGCCCTCCAAGAGCAGCACAAGCCGCTGATGCTTGCCCGGCAAGGTACGTCTGGCAAAATCGTCAACCGCATGCTGCACATCGACGAGACATCGCAGGACTTGCTCTACAAGCTGGAAGCAGTCCGGCTGGTCTGCCGCGAGTCCGGCTGCGCCATGCGGTATCTTAGCCATGATGCCCTGAATGCCGTTTTCCAGGCGACCAAACGGACTGATCTCAACCACGGCACGGACTATCACCAGCGCTTCCTCGCCTACCTGCATCGTGTGCAGGACGAGGATTTGACAATTGCCGTCGCCATGACGGACGCGAAGGGCGATCGCTCCAAGCGCCCCAGCGTGCAGAGCAATCCCGACGTTTACGTGCACATCAAGGAGCGGCGGCCGGACGGCATCGTCATTCGCGGCACCAAGGCGATCGTGACGGCGGCGCCCTATGTGCACGAATTCCTGGTCATGCCCTGCCGGACCATGACCGCGGAGGATCGGGAGTTTGCCGTCTGCTGTGCAGTGCCGGTCGATGCCGAGGGCGTGACCATCGTGGCCCGCCCGGCAGGGCGCCCGGGCGAAAGCGCAGCGAAATTCTCGGCCAAGTACGGGCAATCGACCGGCGTAGTGATCTTCGACGACGTGTTCGTGCCATGGGATCGCGTGTTCCTAACAGGCGAGAATGAAGAAGGCGGCTTCCTCACGACGTCTTATGCCACCCACCATCGCCATTCCTGCATCGCTGCGCGAGCAGGCTTCGGCGATCTCCTGATTGGAGCCGGCGCGCTGATGATCGAGGCGAACGGTCTCGACCCGGAACGGCATAGCCATATCCGCGAAGCTATGGTGGAGCTCATCACCATCACGGAAGGCTTTTTCGCGTGCGGTGTTGCCGCGTCCGTTTACGGCATAAAAGATCCGGCGGGCTCGATTATGCCGGACCCCGTGTTCTCCAACATCGGAAAGCTGCTCCTGGCGACCAAGATTTACGACATGCACCGGCTGGCGCATTACGTGTCCGGCGGTCTTGTGGTGGCGCTGCCCGGCCCCGACGAAGACCACAACCCCGAGACCCGAGCCTCACTCACCGCAGTGCTCGCCGGCCGGCCAGACATTCCGGCAGAAGCCCGGCTGGAGGTTGCCCGACTCGTCGAAGATCTGACGGCATCCTATCAGAGCGGCTGGTACTCGCTCATCTCGCTTCACGGCGGCGGGTCGCCCGAGGCCATGAAGCGTGAGATCTGGCGCAACTACCCGCTCATGGAAAAACGTGAGCTGATCGAACGATTGCTCGACCGCGGCGTGCTCGATGTCGGCCAACGGGTCTCGAAACAGCCGGGCCGCTGCTGCGTGACAGGCTGCGAAGTGCCGGAAATTCCGAAGGCCGCGGAATAATCGCGCAAGCGTGCGTTGGGTCCGCAGGTTGGACTTTAGCTCCGCTCACGCGGATTGTACGCGTGGCGCTGGCGCCATTCGGACATGAAGTAGGCGAGGCTGTCGTCGATCTGATCGGGCAGAACGATGCGCACCGTTACGAGCTGATCGCCCACGGTGCCGGTCGTCGAATTGCGCACGCCTTTGCCGCGTAGGCGGAAGACGCGGCCTGAGCTGGTGCCCTTGGGGATCGTGAGCTGCACTCGACCGCTGATAGTCGGCACTTCCACCTTCGCCCCCAGGACCGCCTCGTCGATGGTGATCGGCAAATCGAGCGTGATGTCGTCGCCCACGCGCTTGAATTGCGGGTGCGGGCGCACCTTGATCTCGACCAGCGCATCGCCCGGCTCGCCGCCGCGGAAACCGGGGCCGCCCTTGCCCTTGAGCCGCAGCACCTGCCCATCCGTGACACCTTCGGGAACGGTCAGGTCCAGGATCCCACCGTCCGGCATGGTCACGCGCTTGCGGGCACCATGCACCGCCTCGAGGAAATCGATCTCGAGGGTATAGCGAACATCGCTTCCGCGAATGCCCCCGGCGAAACGGCTTCCCCGGGCACCGCGCATTCCGCCGAAGATCTCGGCGAAGATGTCGGAAAAGCCGACGTCCTCGAACTCCGGCGGCGGACCACCCGGCCTCGCACTCCGCCAACCAAACGGCCCGGCGCCCGCGCCTTGCTGTTGGTACTGATAAGCACGGCGCGGCTCGCCAGAGGCATCAATCTCCCCTCGGTCGTAGCGCCTTCGCTTCTCGGGGTCGCTCAGCAGCTCGTAAGCCGCGGAGACCTTCTTGAAGCGCTCAACAGCCGCCTTGTCACCCGGATTGAGGTCCGGGTGTAGCTCCTTCGCCAGCTTGCGAAACGCGCGGCGGATCTCGTCATCAGAGGCGTTCCTGGGGACGCCGAGGAGCGCGTAGGGATCTTCTGCCATGGCTCACAAGACTAGCGCTGGTCTCATGTCATCTCGCAAGAGCTTAGCACCTTTCGGCCAGGACCGCCGCAGATGCCTGCGGAATAATCCGGCCATCAGGTTGTAAAGCGCACCTCCCCGGGCATATCGAGCAGCGACGCGAGGGCCTCGAAACGCCGCCGCAGCCTCTCCCCATCGAGATTGGCATAGGCTGACGGGATTTCGAGAACAAGGCTATTGCCATCGTAACCGATCGGCGTGTGCGGGATGATGCCCGGCCTGCCGACAGACAGCATATGCGCCGTTCTTAGGGCAGCTCCCAAGACGCGCGCGCGCCGCAGGGAGCGTTTGTCCAGCTGCTTCTTGATACGCGACGACAGCTCGTCGGGGGTGGCTCCGCCTCCGCCGACGTGGCGGAAATAGATCGACATGGCCAGAAAGAAGCGGCCGGGATGATCGATGCCCGCCAGCGCCGAATGAGCAATCAGGTTGAGGCTCTGCTCGCCGCGGTAGTCGGGATGCGCGCGCCAGCCCACGTCTGAGATCAGACAAGCGGCATGACGCAGCCGGCGCTCTTCCGGTGTTTCGGTCGGACCGGGCGCGGAGAAGATGGCATCGGTCCACTTGGCGAGCTCATAGCCGTGCTCCGCCGATCGCGAGCGCAGCCGTGCAAGATCATCACAAAAGCTGAGCAGTGGATCCTTCAGGCGCTCCTCCTCCGGCAGAGTGTCATAGAGCAGACCTTCGCGGATGCCGAACACCGAGAAGACGACCTTCTCGGGCCGCAATCGCTTCAGCAAACGCTCCATGACCAGCGCCCCGAGCGGCAGGACTTCACGCCGCGCTCGTGCGATGGCGTCCAGACCCTTCAGCTTCTTCCCGCGCCGCAGCTCCTCGCAAAACTCAAGCGCATCATCCGACGGGATGGCGTAGCCCTGCATCACCCGGAGCGGATAGTCAGTCTCCTCCATATGCACGCGAGCAAGCGCACGCCAGGTGCCACCGACGGCATAAAAGATGCGGCCGGGCATTTCGCCGATCCACGGGTGGCGAGCGATGTGCTCGTCCACCAGCGCCAGCGCCTCATCCATTTGATTGCCCGTCAGGTCGATCAATCGCAGCCCGCCAAGCGGCAGCGTCGCAGCATTGCGAAACGTTGTGCCGAAAATGTCGATGAGCTCCAGGCTGCCGCCGCCAAGGTCCCCGGCCACGCCGTCGATCGCGCCGAAGCCCATCAGGACCCCTTCCGCGGCCAGCTCTGCCTCGCGGGCACCAGAAAGCACCTCGATCGCCGTGCCGCACGCGACCTCGGCCCTGGTGATAAAGTCTGGGCCGTCGGCGGCTTCGCGCACCGCTGCCGTTGCCACGGCACGCAGCTTTCGAACACCAAGGACGTCCGCGACAGCACGGAAGCGTCGCAAAGCCGCAAGCGCACGCTCGACCGCCGCCTCACCAAGCACACCCGTGGTCGCCACGGACCGGCCGAGGCCGCAGAGCACCTTCTCGTTGAAAATCGGTGTCGGCGCGCGGACAGCGCCCTCGTAAACAACGAGACGCACCGAGTTCGAGCCTATGTCGATGACGCCGACAGGCTCCAGCGCGCCCGTCCGCGTCTGGCTCGCGAGACCAAGCCTTTCCATACCGCCCTGCTGCCTCAATCCCTAAGGGTGAGCCTCACCCGCGGCGGCATGCTTTCCTTGAGCGCCTGTCCGCGACCCGAAAGGCTCGGGTTGGTCATGAAATAATGGTGCGCGTTGAATGGTTCCTCGCCCGGTCCGGGCTTGATCCTCACTGAAGACCCGTCCGGCATGATCTGCCAGCTCTGCTGGTTGTCCTTCAGATTGGCCAGCATGATCTGGCCGAGGATCTGCTCGTGCACGGTCGGATTTTTGATCGGCACCATCACCTCGACTCGGCGGTCGAGATTTCGCGGCATCATGTCGGCCGAGCTGATGTAAACGGCCGCCTCCGGCGAGGGCAGCGGATGCCCACGGCTGAAGCAATAAATGCGCGAATGCTCTAGAAAACGGCCCACCAGGCTTTTCACGCGAATGTTCTCCGATAGGCCGGGAATGCCGGGCCGCAAACAGCAGATGCCACGCACGACAAGATCGATCTCCACGCCGGCCTGACTTGCCTCGTAGAGCGAGGCGATGATCTGTGGGTCGACCAGTGCATTCATCTTGGCCCAAATGGCTGCCGGTCGCCCGGCCTTGGCGTGTGCGATTTCCTCGCGAATGTGCTCGAGAATGCGCGCGCGAATGCCATGCGGACTCGCTGCGATCACCTCAAGGTCCTGCGGCTTACCGTAGCCAGTCACGAAATTGAATATGCGCGCAACGTCGCGCCCGATCGCCTTGTCGGCGGTGAAGAACGAAAGGTCCGTGTAAACGCGCGCCGTCTGAGGATGATAATTGCCTGTGCCGATATGGCAGTAGGTGGCAATGTCATTACCTTCACGGCGCACGACAAGGCCAAGCTTGGCGTGCGTCTTCAGCTCCATGAAGCCATAGACGACGTGGACGCCCGCCTTTTCCATGTCGCGCGCCAAATTGATGTTCGTCGACTCATCGAAGCGGGCCTTGATCTCGACGACCGCCGTAACCGACTTTCCGGCGTCAGCGGCTTCCTTCAACGCTTCGACAATCGGGCTCTTGTTCCTCAGCGTGCGATAGAGCGTCCACTTAATGGCCATCACATTGGGATCAGCGACGGCCTGGCGGAGATATTGCAGCACCACATCGAAGGATTCGTAGGGATGATGGACCACGAAATCCTTCGCGCGTATGGCGGCAAAAACGTCTCCGTTGAATTCGCGAATGCGATCAGGAAAGCGGATGTTGAACGGCTTGAAGAGAAGATCGGGCCGGTCGACAATAATGAGCTGGGCGGTATCGGCAAGGCCGAGCAGACCTTCCTTGACGAAAATGGCCTCTTTCGAAACTTCCAATTCGCGCACAACAAATTGGCGCAATTCCTCTGGCATTTCTGCGTCGATCTCGAGCCGAATGACGTTGCCGCGCCTGCGCCGCTTCAGCTGGGTTTCAAAGGCCCGCGTTAAGTCCTCCGCTTCCTCCTGGAACTCGATATCGCTGTCCCTCAGCACACGGAATGCCCCCTGCCCCGTGATTGTGAACGAGGGATAAAGCTCATCGAGGTACAGCCCGATGACGTTTTCGATCCGCATGAAGCGGATCGCCTTCGGGTCGTCCGGATCAGCGGGCAGCCGGATGAAACGGTCGAGTTGAGACGGGATGGGGATGAGCCCCTTCATCACCTTCCCGTCCTGGTGAAGCATCTTCACCGCCAGGGTCAGCGCCTGGTTTTGGATGAACGGGAAGGGATGCGCCGGGTCGACGTTCATCGGCGTCAGGATGGGAAAGAGCCGGTTCATGAACTCGTCGTCGAGCCACACCTTCTCATGCGGCCTAAGATCCTTGGGCTCGACGATATGAATGCCGGCTTCGGCCAGCTCGGCGCGCAGCCTCCGCCAGCAGGCCTGCTTCTCGGCCACCAGCTCCCTCGCGAACTGGTTGATCTGTTCAAGTTGCTGCTTCGGCGTCAGCCCATCGACGCTGAGTGTGGCGACCCCTGCCGCGACCTGCCCATAAAGCCCCGCGGCGCGCACCATGTAGAACTCATCGAGGTTGGAGGCCGAAATCGACAAGAAGCGCAGGCGCTCCAGCAACGGATGGCGGCGGTTCATCGCCTCTTCGAGAACACGCCTGTTGAATTGCAGCCAGGAAAGCTCGCGATTGTAGAAGCGGGCCGCGCCCTTGGGCGGCTCTGGGAATTCGGTTTTTGGATCAATGGGCCTTTCGACAGCAGTCATCTTGAGCTCCTGGCGCGACCGCGGCGGCGCAATCCGGGAAGCGAATATGATACAGCCAATCCGTTACGAGGCGATGATGGCAGAACTCGCGACGGCGGAGTCTATTGAGCGTCATTCGGCCAAAGACGGGCCAACACCTCAGCCACGAGCGCCCGGGTCACCTTTCGGCGGCTGGCCAGTGCGAGCCGGTCGATTTCCTCTACTGCGCGTGCGGCGGCTTCAGCGGATCGCTCGATCCTGAGAGCAAGATAGGAAATAACGTGCGGTTCGACCACAAGCTGCCGATCAGCAAATAGTTTTACCAGCAAAGCGCGAAGCAGCACCTCATCTGGAGTGGCAATGCTCAGCACCGGCACGGCCCTCAATCGGGACCGCAAATCCGGCAGCGCGATGTCAAGTTCACCCGGCGCTTGGCGGCTGGTCAACAGCACGGACAGCCGATGCTCCACCGCCATGTTCAGAATGTGAAAGAGCGTCCGTTGATCGGCGATGCCCCGATCGATGTCCTCAACCGCGATGGCCTTCCGCTCGCTGAACTGAGAAACGGCCTCTTCGCTCAGCTCGGCGGCCGGAACGACGAAGGCCCCCGATCGGGTTCGCCAGACGTTGACGAGATGACTCTTGCCCGCCCCCGCCGGGCCGACCACCGCCATGGCGCGGTGCGGCCATTCTGGCCAGCGATCGATGGCGAGCACGGCGGCTTCATTGCATGCGCTGACCAGAAAATCTTCCGCGCCGTCTGCCACGCGATGTGGAAGTTCCAGTGTCAGCTGCTCGGGTGTCCCGCTCATGGCCCTTTCTCGACCGGCTGCTCCAGTTCTGCCGAAGCCACTGCGCTCCGGCCCTTGTAAATGGAGCTCGACAGGTAAACCTCGAGTGCGAAGCGCACCAGCACTGCGATAGCCGCGGCCATCGGAACAGCGACAAGAACGCCGACGAAACCGAAGAGGTAAGCGAAAACGAATAGGGCAAAGATGAGCCAGACCGGATGAAGCCCCACCTTGGGTCCGACGATCCGCGGCGAAAGCAAGCTGGAATCGAGCGCCTGACCAATTCCAAAGACGGCGATGACCTTCAGCAGCGGCAACGTCTGCGGCCAGTATTCGATGAGGGCCATCGTCGACGCCGTGATGAGACCCAGCGTGAACCCGACGAACGGAATGAACGAGAGGAAGCCGGCGCCGAGGCCGATCACAAGGCCATACGGAATGTCAGCCCACGTTAGGCCTAACGCATAAAGGGTACCCAATATGAGGCACACGAGACCCTGGCCGCGAATGAAGGCTGAAACAGCCGCATTGATCTCCTGAGCGAGCCTGCGGATGGTTGGGGCGTGATCACGCGGAAGCCAGCTGTCGATCTTCTCCAGCATCGGGTGCCAGTCGACGAGCAGGTAGAAGACAACAACAGGTGTGATCAGCAGCAGTGAGGCGAAGCTGACAAGCGCGCGTCCCTGGGACCAAACCGACTGAGCCACGAAACCGACCACGCTCGCCCAGTTTCGCGATAATTCTGCCACCGCACTGTCGAGCCATACCTGGAAGTCGATGAAACGGCTGCCGAGACGTTCGCGCGCGGAAGCCTCGATCACCCCTCGCAAGCGCTCGAGCTCCGTTGGCAGAGCGTCGACGAATTCCTTGAGCTGGTTGACCACGATCGGTGCGACGAAAACGACCGCCGCAGCCAGCACCAAGATCAAGAGGACCACGACGATGGCCGAGGCCCAAACGCGCGGCAGGCCGAGCGCCCCAAGCCTGTCCGCCAACGGATTGAGCGCGTAGGCAATCACCAGGCCCGCCACGAATGGCAAAAGCACGGCGCGGAGCACCAGCGCTGCGAGGATCAGCAGGATCAGCGCGGAAAGCCAGAACAGCACCTGCCGTTCCACGTGCATGACGCTTCCTCAGCATAAAGGGCCGGCGCTGGCTCGGCCGCCGTGCCAGTGCTTAGGCGCAAGGAGTGAACTTTGGTTCAGAGTGCAAACACAGAGGACGGATTTCAAGCGCCGGACCCGTCCGACTTGTAGCCGGCCATATGCGCAAGCCATGCGCGCATGTAGGCGATGAGCGACGCCAGCGTGGAGAAGGCGACGATCCACACCAGGACGACGCGGAGATCGCCAATTCCCAGGTTAAAGCCCTCATCCGCCAGGACCGCGGCCGCGAGCACGATCTGCGCCACGGTGTTCAACTTGCTGACAGCGAGCGGCTTGATGTGAACCGGGTTGTCGAGCAGCCACGACAGCACGACGGCCATCACGATAAGGATGTCGCGCGAGACAACCGCGATCACGAGCCAGGAGGGTAACTCCTTCAACACACCCAGCGCGATGAAGATCGACACCACCAGCATCTTGTCCGCCAGCGGGTCGAGGTAGGCGCCAAGTTCGGTCTGCCAGTTGAAGCGCTTTGCAAGAAACCCGTCGATGGCGTCGCTGACGCCAGCAATCACGAACAGCACGAATGCAGCCTGAGTGCGGCCGGAGACAAGCAACCAGAACACGACGGGCACGAGGATAGCCCGTCCGAGAGTGATGAAATTGGGTATGCTCAATGCGGAACCCGGTGTGGTGTCGGACAGGGTAATTATAAAGTCTTGCAGAAGAGAGCGTGCCGAGGCCTCCCGATTTCACGCTCTGTGGCTGAACGAGCACATTTCAACTATAATCACAAGGCAGGGCTGATCAGCAATGCACCACCGAGTTGCCGCACGTCGAAGCCCTGCTTCGCAAGAACTGATGCGAGGGCCTGGTCTCCGCCAGGATAGTAAGCCACGAGCTCGGCGGAACGGGCGGTGAGGCCGCCGACTTCCATTCCCTCCATTCCAGGTAAGCGCGAGAGCCAGCCATAGAGCTGCTGCCACTGCTGCATGTTGCGGAATTCGACGATCAAATGCACCTGCTCTGCCCCCGCGCCGTAGCCGCCTCGCGCCTGCGAGGTGCTGGCGACCTTCGTCTCCTTCCAACGCCCTTCGATGATTCCGAGCGATATGACGGCCGCCGTCTCACCCGTGTAGGCGACGTCGTCGAGGCTCAGCCGGTAAGAGCGGTTGAGCACGAACGCGCCAACGGCATCACGGCCGGCAAGAGAGACATTGAGGCGTTGCTTGGCAAGATCTGGCTGGGCAACAGCAAGGACGACAAGGCTTGAACCGTATATCTCCTTCAGAGTGGAAAGGGCCGTTCCGTCACCGTTGATGAGCTTCTGGATGACGTCTCCGGTGAGCTCAGGCTTGACGTCCGCCAGCTTCACTGGCGTGAGCGCGTACTTGAGGTCGAGGCCTGCCCAGACCTCTTTCCACATCTGGCTTCCACGAGGGGCGGATAGGGACGCCGGCTCTGGCCCTTTCCCCGGCTGAGGCGGAACGTAGACGGGAACGATGACGATTTGGGGAGCCTGCTCATCCGTGAACGGCACGCCTTCGCGCGTGAGAAGATTGCGCACCGCGTCCGGCTGGAAGGAGAAATCCAGGGTGGCGACGTACTGGGTCGCCGAAGTGCGCTCATCCCGCACGACAACTCCGTCGAGAAACTCCGTGGCTTTGACGCTCTTCAGGCGGGAGAGCTGGTCGTAGGCCGTTACAGGAACAAGTCGTTTCAGGAGCGACCGGAAGGCAGCCTGC
The DNA here is from genome assembly GCA_002919265.1 of Hyphomicrobiaceae bacterium. GTDB lineage: Bacteria > Pseudomonadota > Alphaproteobacteria > Rhizobiales > Hyphomicrobiaceae > ZC4RG25. The sequence goes on from PKEY01000105.1 coordinate 46,516, forward strand.
TGCCCCTCTGCAAGCGCCTTCTGCTTGGCCGTGACGGCATCCGCTGCCACAGCATCCACAGGATAGTTCGCGACCGTGTAAGGTTCATCACCCTCGGCCCGAGCAGGCACGGCCAACGCAATGCAAGAGGCCAGTGCCGCGAGGAGCACCGCCACGAGAGCACCGACGCGGTTCTCATCGAGCAAGCTCACGAACCCCACCCTCCTTCAGTCCGTTCACCGTACACGCAAGTTGCTCGCAATAGGGGAAGTCTGCTAGACGCCCCCTCAATCTCGCGGGGAGCAATGGGGCCAAAATGGGGTCCGGTCAATGCCCCTGCCGCCAAGATCAGGCTACGCCGGCGCGCCGGCGGGCGCCATGTGAAGGACACGATGAGCGAACCAAGCCAGAAAACGCCGATCACGTACCGCGACGCCGGTGTCGACATTGACGCTGGCAATGCGCTGGTCGAGGCGATTAAGCCGCTTGCGAAGGCGACCCGGAGGTTGGGTGCCGACGCGGACCTCGGCGGGTTCGGCGCGCTGTTCGACCTGAAGCGTGCCGGTTTCCGCGACCCGCTGTTAGTCGCCAGCACCGACGGCGTTGGCACCAAGCTCAAGATCGCCATCGAGACCGGTCGGCACGAGACCATCGGCATCGATCTCGTCGCCATGTGCGTGAACGATCTTCTGGCCCAGGGTGCCGAGCCGCTGTTCTTCCTTGATTACTTTGCATGCGGGAAGCTTGACGTCCCAGCGGCGCGGACCGTGATCGCCGGCATCGCAGAGGGCTGCCGGCAGGCCGGATGCGCGCTGATCGGCGGCGAGACGGCCGAGATGCCCGGCATGTATGCGGCCAAGGATTACGACCTCGCCGGCTTCGCTGTCGGAGCGGTAGAACGCGATGAGTTGCTGCCGCGCAAGGACATCGTGGTCGGCGACGTGCTCATCGGTCTCGCATCGTCGGGGCCCCACTCGAACGGATATTCACTGATCCGCCGCCTCGTCGCAGAGGCGAAGCTCGACTGGAGCGCACCGGCACCTTTTGCTGCCGGTCAGTCCGTAGCCGAGGCGCTGCTCACCCCCACCCGGATCTACGTCAGACAGGTGCTGTCGGGCATGCGCGAAGTCGGCGGCGTGAAGGCGATCGCGCACATCACCGGCGGTGGCTTGGTCGAGAACCTGCCGCGGGTCCTGCCTCAAGGCATCGCCGCCGCGATCGACCTGCCGAGTTGGAAATCACCCGCCGTCTTCGGCTGGCTCTCGCAGGTGGGTCGGCTGGACACTGCCGAGCTGCTCCGCACCTTCAATGCCGGTATCGGCCTCGTGCTGGTGGCCGAGCGCACCAAGGCCGACGCGCTCATGGCGCATCTCAAAGCTCAAGGCGAGAGCCCTCACGTCATCGGTGAGCTTGTCCCGGGAAGCGGGGAAAAGACTCAAGCCAAAGGGAGCGGTACAGCGGAAGCCGTGCGCTTCTCCGGCGAACTGACCTTCGCGGATATAATTAATTAAGTGGGCGTCAGCATGGACAAAAAGCGAGTCGGCATCCTCATCTCCGGCCGCGGCTCCAACATGATGTCGCTCGTGGAGGCCGCACGCGATCCGATATACCCCGCCGAAATTGTAACAGTCATTTCCAACCGGCCAGAAGCCCCGGGGCTCACCTGGGCAGCCGGCCAAGGGCTGGAAGTAAAGGCCATCGATCACAAGGCCTTCCCCTCACGCGAAGATTTCGAACACGCCTTGCACGAAGCGCTGACGGCGGCCGGTGTGGACCTCGTCTGTTGCGCGGGCTTCATGCGGCTCATGACGGCGGGGTTTGTCGAGAAGTGGCGCGGCCGCATGCTCAACATCCACCCCTCCCTGCTCCCCGCATTCAAAGGACTCAATGCACAGGCCCAAGCGCTTGCCGCAGGGGTGAAAATTGCCGGGTGCACGGTTCATTTCGTCGAGCCGGAAATGGACTCAGGACCTATCGTGGCCCAGGCCGCCGTGCCGGTCATCGAGGGCGACACACCTGACAGCCTGGCCGCCCGCATACTGGCCGCCGAACACAAGTTGTATCCGCACGCACTACGCCTTGTCGCATCGGGTGTTGCGCAACTCGTGGATGGACGCGTCGCTTTTAAGGATACGGTTAACCAGACCACCCAGCTCTTCTCGCCACCGCTGTAATCTGCGGGTAACAGCGCACGTACACCCAGCGCGCTATTGTGTAGCGGGATAGTTGCGAAAACTAGACCGTATGGAGAGCTGGTGGTACGACGCAAGAGCATCTCCGGCCCGGCATTTGCATCACATCAATGCCGTCCCCACCCGGATGATGTACAGAACTAATGGTCGCCAGAACCGATTCGGTCGCATCAGCATCCACATCGTAACGCGTTCGGATGACCAGTTTCTTGGAGTGACCCCGACCATGAGCGCACCTACGCCCTCCTACGTTCAACAGCTGGGTGAGCAGAGCTCCATCTGGTTCAAGTTGACTCCTCTGCTCAAGGGCGACCCCGACAACCCCATGCGCACGCTGATGCAAATGGCGGAGCGCTACGGCGACGTCATCGCCGTTAATATGGCGGACCAGAGAGTTGTTCTTTTAACTCAACCAGATCACTTCAAGCACGTCTTAGTAACTAACGCCGACAGATACACGAAATACTTCGATGGACTTAAGCCGATCTTCGGCAAGTCCATGATTACAGTTGACGGACAACTTTGGCAGAAGATCCGGGCGCCGCAGCAGCCGGCTTTTCACCCGGATATGTTTGCCGAATACATTCCCTACTTCCTCGCCGCCATCCGTACCAAGATGGAGAACTGGCGTCAGCTGGCGCGTTCGGGCGAGACCATCGAAATGGTCGAGCAGACCTGGACCCTTGCGGCGGACATGATCTGCAAGGCGTTGTTCGACCGCGACATGCCGTTCAACCCGCACTTCGTCTTCAAATGCGTGAAGACGTACACCGACGTCATGAACCACAAGGCCATCCGCCTGAAGAAAGTCGCGGGGGCCGAGTTCGAGATCACGGAAGAGGATGCCGCCAAGGCGGTCGAGGTGTGGGGCGGCGTGCCCGACATCGTGATGGCGACCAATCCGAGGGAGCATCGTGAGCGCACCCTCTTCACCATGCTGCAGGCAGCCGTCGCCGATCCGAATATCCCTGAGTTCGACCACCAGCAGGCGGTCGACGAGATGAAGCAATATCTGTGGGCTGGCACCGAAACGACGGCTTTGACGCTGGCCTGGGCGCTTTATCTCACTTCGAAGCACCCGGAGGCGGCAGAGCGCATCCGCCGCGAGGGCGAGACCACGTATGGGGACCGCGATCCAACGGCAGCGGATTACTCCGCGCTGGCCTACACGCGCGCGGTCATTCAGGAGACGATGCGGCTTTACCCACCTGTCTGGGCCCTCATCCGCGTCGCCGCTCAACCCGATGAAATCGACGGCCGCGAGATCCGGCCTGGCGACCGCGTCGTGATGTTTGCCTACGGCGTGCACCACAGCCCGAAGTACTGGGACGAGCCCGAGGAGTTCCGGCCCGAGCGCTGGATGGGCGACGCCGCGAAGAAGCGGGCGAAGTACAGCTATCTGCCCTTTGGTGCCGGCAAGCGCTCCTGCATCGGCGGCGCCATGAGCCAGGTCGAGAACACCCTGGCCCTGTCGATCCTGCTCCGCCGCTTCCGGCCCGAGTACGTCGGCAAGGAGCCGCCGGGCATCAATGCGACCGTCACGCTCACACCGAAAGGCGGGCTGCCGTTCCGCATCCGTGAGCTGAGCTGATCAAAGAAAAGAGAAAGGCCGCACCCTGGAAAGGTGCGGCCCCTCATGAGCTGCAGGGCGGGTATAACCCCGCCCTCCTCCACTCCCATGCAGCTCACTTCTTCGCGCAGGCTTCGAGCTGCTGGTTGCGCAGCTGCGCCTGCTTTTTCCAGACATCCGGTGCCACGCTGCGGCACCAGCTCAGATGGGCTTCGAGATCCAGGCTCCACTCGGGGCCCTTGAAGCCGCACTTACGCTGCTCATTCTCTTGCTGCTGCTTCAGCGCGGTCTTGGCGTACCAGTCGCAATTGGCCTGCGCTGACACGTGAGGCGCCAGCATCACCGTACCGAGCATCGCAGCTCCCACTGTTGCAGCACAGATCCGAAGCATCTCTAAGTTCTCCCCTGTCCACCGTTTCCCCGAGCCGATGACCGGGATGACCTTGCTTGCAAGCTAGCCCTGGTGGCATGAACCAGTGCTGAACGCGCGGCGATCATTCCGCCGGGGTGCGGATTTCATCGACCGTCGAGCACTACGACAGGCCTGCAGGTGCGCCAAGCCTGCAGGAAGGGAGCTGCTTGCGACGCGCAAAGATCGGGTTCGAGCAGCAACAGGTGGCAGGGGGCGGATGACAGCAACGGCTCGCAAGGGCGGGGATGTTCAGCCGGGGGGCATGAAGGCCGCTACCCACATTCTCGAAACGGTCTTCGGCTACAAACAGTTTCGCTCCCATCAGGCCGCCATCATCGAAACGCTCATCGAGGGCCGCGATGCCTTCGTGCTGATGCCCACGGGCGGCGGCAAGTCGCTCTGCTATCAAATCCCAGCGCTTGTTCGCGAAGGGACGGGCCTTGTCGTCTCTCCACTCATTGCGCTCATGCAGGATCAGGTGAGCGCGCTGCAGCAGCTTGGCGTTCGCGCAGCGTTTCTGAACTCCACGCTGGATCGCAGGGAGCAGGACGCCATCGAATGGCAGCTCACGACCGGCAGGCTCGATCTGCTCTACATCGCACCCGAGCGGCTCCTCCAGGAGCGAACACTCGACCTGATCGGGCGGAGTCGGATCGCGCTGTTTGCCATCGACGAGGCGCACTGCGTTTCCCAGTGGGGCCATGATTTCCGGCCCGAATATCGGCAGCTCAGGGTGCTTCCCGAGCGCTTTCCCCACGTCCCGCGGGTCGCCTTGACGGCCACGGCCGACGAGCGCACCCGGGCCGAGATCATCGGCGAGCTCAGGCTCGAAAACGCCCGCCAGTTCATCGCGAGCTTCGATCGCCCAAACATCCGTTATCGGATCGCCCAGCTGGACGGGAAGGTGGCCCGCGAACGGCTCTGGCGCTTCATCTCGACGGAACATCCGGCCGATGCAGGCATCGTCTATTGTCTCAGCCGCCGCGGTGCCGAGGAGACGGCAGAGTGGCTGACCGCGCAGGGCCGGCAAGCCCTCCCCTATCACGCCGGGTTACCCGCCGACGTCCGACGCGCAACCCAGGAGCGCTTCCTGACGGAGGAACGTCTCATCGTCGTTGCGACGATTGCGTTCGGCATGGGCATTGACAAGCCGGATGTGCGTTTCGTCGCCCACCTCAATCTGCCGAAGACGATCGAAGCCTATTACCAGGAAACCGGCCGCGCGGGCCGCGATGGTGAGCCGGCCAATGCCTGGATGGCCTACAGCGTGCATGACATCGTCCAGCTCCGGGATTGGATCGAGAAATCGGACGGCTCGGAATTCTTCCGGAAAGTTCAACGCCAGAAGCTCGATGCACTGATCGGCCTGTGCGAGATGGTCACCTGCCGGCGGCAGGCACTGCTCGGATATTTCGGCGAGGATCTGCCCGAACCCTGCGGAAATTGCGACAATTGCATCGCACCTCCGCTCATGGTCGATCAGACAATCGCTGCGCAAAAGGCCCTTTCAGCTGTTTATCGAACAGGCGAACAGTTTGGCGTGGGCTATCTGACGGACGTTTTGCTCGGTAATCCAGACCCAAGAATTCAGAACAATGGGCACGACCGCCTATCGGTCTTTGGCATTGGCAATGAGCTCGATGCCTCAGGCTGGCGACGCCTATTCCGGCAGCTGATCATTGGCGGTCAGTTAGCCGTTGACGCCGATGGACACGGCAGTTTGATGCTTACCGAGAAGGCACGACCGCTGCTGAGAGGCGAGGAAAAATTCTTCGTCCGCCATTCGCCCAAGAACGTTGACTACGAAGTGCGGCGCAGACCACGGAAGGTGGTTACGGTCGCCCCAGAAGACGAGCTTCTTTATCGGGAGCTGAAAATTCTGCGATCGCAACTGGCAGAGGCAGCGAGCGTCGCGCCATATGTGATCTGCCACGATCGGACGCTGGTCGAGCTGGCCGAAAAGCGCCCCGCCACTTTAGATGATCTTTGGGGGATCAGCGGCCTTGGCCAGGTCAAGATCGAGCGCTATGGGGCTGCCTTCCTGGAAGTGATCGCGCAATTCTCGCGGAAATGAAACCCGGTTCAGTCTTTGAACCGATCAAGAACAGCACGCAGGCCAGCCCGCGCCGTCTTCGTCCAGTCTGCGTGACGCGAAAGAACGAGATTGGCCTGCGAACGCAAAATTACGCCGTCCTCAAGCACCTTGAGGCCGTTCGCCTTGAGCGTCGCCCCCGTGGTCGTGATGTCGACGATCAAATCGGCAGCACCCGACGCTGGCGTTCCTTCCGTGGCGCCAAGGCTTTCGACAATCCGGTAATCACTGACGCCTTTCGATTGGAAAAACTTCCGCGTCAGATTCGTGTATTTCGTCGCGACCCGCAGTCGGCGCTCGTGAATGCGCCGAAACGTCGGTGCCATGGCCTGCAGGTCTGCCATCTTGCGAATGTCGAGCCAGCAGGCCGGCACGGCCACCACGACATCGGCGTGGCCAAACCCGAGGGGCCGAAGCAGCTCAACCCGCTGATCGGCATCGATAATATTCTCGCGAATGAGGTCTTCGCCCGTGATGCCGAGATGCGCCCGCCCGGACTTCAGATACTGTGCGATTTCCGAAGCGGATACGAACGCCACCTCGACCCCATCAATGCCCTCGATTTCGCCGCGATAGCCGCGATCGTTGCCCGTTTTCCGAAGATTGAGCCCCACTCGCGCGAGCGCCTCCGCCGTTTGCTCCATAAGGCGCCCTTTGGAGGGGACGGCAAATATCAGGCTTCCCGTCATGGTCCGTCCCCATTCACGACCGCGAGGAGACGCTCCGTGTGAATAGCCGATCCAACAGCCGGCACTGCCTCGGGCGCGCCCACAGCCTTGAGCAAGCCGTCGTAGCGGCCACCGCCCGCCACTGGGCTTCCCCTGCCCAAAGCGGGAACGACGATCTCGAACACGAAGCCCGTGTAATACTCGAGATTGCGTCCGAACTCGGCAGAAAATTCGATTTCGCCCAAATCGAGGCCGGCGCCGGCCAGCAGTTTGAGACGGCGTTCGTAAGTATCGAACGCAGACCCAAGATCAACACCGCGATTTTCCATCAAGTCCCGGACCCTCGCGGCCGCAGCTCGCGCCGGAGCGCGCACCTTCAAATAATCCTCGATGAGACCCGCCGCTTCGGAAGAAAGGGGCTCTGCAGCCGCGTCCGCTGCTGCGGCCAGCAGCCCTTGCGTGATTTCGCTTATGCTGCGCGCGCCCACGAGCTCAAGACCGTTCTCTGCAAGATAGGCGGAGACCGCAGCTTCCGACGCAGCAAGATCATCGCGATTAAGCTTGGCCATGAGATCGGCCGGGAGATCATGCACGGCCTCAGCCGGGTCGCGCGTCAGGCGCGCCAGTTCCTCGCGAAAAGCATCCGGCCGCCAGAAATGATAACGGAGCCGCGCGCGCCACCGCTCCGGCATTTCGAGCGCGTCGAGCAGCGCATGGAAGAGGCCCAGATCACCAATCCGAAGGCCGAAATCCTTGAGCCCCGCGGACCGGACCGCATTGATGGTGAGCCTGACGATCTCGACCTCAGCTTCTTCCCGTTTTGTCGAGCCAAAATATTCGATCCCTGCCTGACGGAACTCGCGCGGATGGGCAATGGCATCAGCACCGGCCGGTTGAAAGCGAAATGCCGGGCCGTTGTAGCAATATCGAGCCTCCACATCGCACGCCGGGTGCCGTTCGAGATGCAGACGGCAAGTGGGAACCGTCAGGTCCGGCCGGAGGCAAAGCTCGCTACCATCGGGATCGGTAAAGACGTATGTGCGCGCACGCAGGCTCTCACCCACGACGTCGAGAAAGACGTCTGCAGGCTGAATGATCGCAGGCGCGACAGCCTCATAGCCCGCTTTAGTGAACACGGCCATGAGGCGCTGCGCCTGCGCCTCCAGCGCCTGAAACTTGCGTGCGGTCTCGGCAACCATCTCGCTATCCTAGCCGCGGCCGTGGCGTGCCAGCACGGACTTCACGGCTGAAACCAGTTCTGCCTCCGGCACCGAGAACTGGGCGGGCCGCGCTTCGCGCCACTCTTTCGAATCCGAAATTTCGGCCGAAAGCCGCGAACCCTCGATCAAGTCCTTGATCTGCACCTCGCCCCGCACGCGCTCGTCACTGCCCTGGATGACCACGCACGGGCTGCCGCGCCGGTCGGCGTATTTCATCTGCGCTTTCATGCCCGCCGTGCCGAGATACATTTCGGCCGGGATCTTCGCGGCGCGGAGCTGCTTCACAAAGCCTTGGTAGCGCGGCAGTTCGCTCCGATCCATCACCAGGACGACCACAGGGCCACGGCCTTCCTGCGGGCGCGACTGACCGCGCGCGGCAATCGCCGCCTGCAGCCGCGACACGCCAATGGAGAAGCCCGTCGCCGGCACGCGCTGGCCGGTGAATCGTGCGACGAGATCATCGTAACGCCCACCTCCGCCGACGGAGCCGAACCGGACGACCTGCCCCTCCTCGTTGCGCACCTCGAAGGTCAGTTCGGCCTCGAAGACAGGGCCGGTGTAGTATTCGAGACCCCGCACGACCGAGGGATCGAAACGAATGCGATCCTGCGGATAACCGGCCGCGGCACAGAGCTCGAGAAGCCGGGTGAGGTCCTCCACACCCGCCGCGCCAGCCTCCGACTTGCCAACAATCTCCCCGACGCGAGCGAGCTTCTCGGCGCCGTCCTTACCCTCCGCGGTCAGATACTGGAGGACAACGCCAATCTGCTCCTCCGCAAGCTCGGCGCCCTTGGTGAAATCCCCGCTTTCGTCCTTGCGGCCAGCTCCCAACAGCAACTGCACGCCCTCGATGCCAAGGCGGTCGAGCTTGTCGACGGCCCTTAGCACCGTAAGTCGTCTTACAGCGTGCTCTTCTCCGCCGAGCCCGATTGCCTCGAGGACACCGTCCAGCACCTTGCGGCTGTTGACCTTCACCACGTAGTCACCGTGCTGGAAGCCAAGTGCCTCAAGCGTATCGGCAGCCAACATGCAGATCTCCGCATCCGCGGCGACGTTGTCCGTACCCACGGTGTCGGCGTCGAACTGCATGAACTGGCGGAAGCGGCCTGGGCCCGGTTTCTCGTTTCGCCACACAGGGCCCACCGCATAGCGGCGGAACGGTTTCGGCAGCCGGTCGAAGTTCGCCGCGACGTATCGGGCGAGCGGCGCCGTCAGATCGTAGCGGAGGGACAGCCAGCGCTCGTCCTCGTCCTGGAACGAGAACACGCCCTCGTTCGGCCGATCCTGGTCGGGCAGGAATTTGCCGAGCGCGTCCGTATACTCGATCGCCGGCGTTTCCAGCGGCTCGAAGCCATAGATTTCATACACTTCGCGGATGCGCGCCAGCATGTCGGCCATGGCGCGGATCTCGCCGGCTTCGATATCACGAAAGCCCTTCGGCAGCTGGGCCTCGGGCCGTTGCTCTTTCTGCGGTTTTGCCATGTTCCGGGGTGCCTCGAAGCCCGAGCTTCGCATTGCGTCGCCGCCTTATACCGAAGACTGCTGGCCAGAGCAAAGCGCGGGAATGCCGCCCACGTCCGACTTGCGGAAACAATAACGGCCGGCAAGGTTGCCGGCCGTCGCAAGACCCGGGCTCGCCCAAGCCTACATGGCAAGTCTCAGGCGGGAGATCTTGAGCGCAATGTCCCGAAAGGCCTGCCGCAGCTGGTCGCCGGTTTGCGTGTTGTAGAAGTGCTCGTCGGAGGTGGCACAGTCCTTCAACGTCTTGATCGCCAGCTGATTGCCCCCGAGGTCGAAGCCGACGGTGTATACGGTTATCCCCGCGGCCTTCATGTTGTTGCAGATCTGAACCGAGTTGTTCGATATCGTCTTCGCGTTTGTCGAGTTGTCGCTGTACTGCGTGCCACCCTGCGTGTTGTACACGCCGTCCGTCATGAGGATGGCGATCTTCCGCAGCCTCGGCTCGCCATGCTCATTCAGCTCGTCCAGCTCGCTGTAGGGTGCCGGGCGGCTTTGAGCCGGCCAGATGTGGGCCCACTTCGGCGAGATCAGGTACCAGGCAAAGGCAGTACCCAGCTGCCCTGCGGTTGACCCCCCAGCGGTGAGGCTGTCGATCTTGCTGAGAAGAAGCGTCTTGTTGTTGGTGAGGGGCAGGATCGCCTCGGACGATGACGGGTCTGAGCAGTTGCCGTTCGAGCTGTAATTACTTTGATCTTTCGTCGCGCTGTTGCCGGTTTTCCCGTTATAGGCACCGAGATATTTGCCGGACGCAGGTGCATCATCCGTGAAAGCCGCCGCCCCCGTGCGTTCCGTCACGCACTGAATGGGCTTGAGATCCTTGTTTGAAAAACGCTTGCTCGACGGAAGCCCGGTGAGCTGCGTGATGTAGCTGCCGACGTTGACACGCGGCGCGAACGGCACGATGGCGACCCGGGACGTGTACTCGTTCTGGTTCTCCCAGACGACGATGTTAATCAGATCCTTCGCCGCGAGCTTAAGGTCTTTGAGCTTGTTGCCGGACATCGAGCCCGTGATGTCCAGCATCATGCTGACTTCGAGGTTCGTTTCGGAATTGCCGCCGGCAGCAAGAACCGCTTTGGCCGTCGTATTGACGGGCATGCTCTTGATGCCCACCGCGCTGAGGAACGGCGTCTCCACGAAAGAGTGCGTGATCGCTTCGATGGCCGCGCCATTATCCGTCAGCGTGAAGTCGACCCTCTCGTCAATCGTGGTATCGGGCTTGAGCCGCCGGTAGTAGGTGCGCGCCGCTTCAAGCGCTGCGCTCGTGTCACCACCGGAAGACTGCAAGACACGGCCTGCCGCCAGAACCGCAGCGTCCACAGCATTTTGCGTTTGCGTCCGCGCCGTCAGCCAGCGGCCATAGTCAATCGCCCCACCGACGGCACCGAAAATGATCGCGATCGTCAGACCAAAGATGATCGCAACGTTTCCTGACTCCGAGCGGGCAAAATCCGCGAAGAGTGTCTTACCCTGCGCACCCGCTGAGTAAAATTTCTTGAATGCAGAAGAAAATAACGTGCGAGATACGGGTCCGCTCCCCCAAAACCGATCTACGCCGAACATATTTTGTACTCCACGGCTCTGCAGGTTCTCACCCGCTAGCCGCCCGGATGTTTTCGATTCGTTAATGCGATGGATGAAATTGTAAAAAATCTTGAATCGATAAAGGCGACGGTTCGGGAAGGGTTAAATACTTTTTGCATTTGAACCAATTTGGATCAAAAGGCACATCCAATTGAGCCGGATCACAGCCGAGCATTTCAATGTCCGACGGGCTCGTAGCGAGGCATCGGCACCGCTTCGCTGTCCGAGACAGCGAAGCCGCACGCATGCTTCCTCCTGACACCTTAATCTCCCGTGCAGTAAAAAGAGCTTCAGAACGCATCCCTCAGGACGAACTCCGCCATGGAACAGAATGAATTGGTCCCGCCCTCAGAAGCGAAAGCCGTGATCATCGGTGGCGGCGTGGTGGGCTGCTCGGTGGCGTACCACCTGGCTAAGCTCGGCTGGAAGGACGTCATTCTCGTCGAGCGCAAGCGGCTGACCTCGGGCACCACATGGCACGCGGCGGGTCTGATTGGGCAGCTCCGGGCGACGCTCAACTTGACGAAACTCGCCAAGTACTCCGCGGAGCTCTACCTCGGTCTCGAGGCCGAAACCGGCATCGCCACCGGCTACCGGCAGAACGGTTCACTAGGGGTTGCGCTCTCGAAAGATCGCTATGAGGAGTTCGCGCGCGGCGCTTCGATGGCCAAGACGTTCGGCCTCGAAGCGCACATGCTGAGCGCGTCTGAGTGCAAAGAGAAATACCCTCTCCTCAATCTCGACGGCGTCGTGGGCGGCGTATTCTTGCCGACGGACGGGCAGGCCGATCCGGCAAACATTGCGCTCGCCCTTGCCAAGGGTGCGCGCCAGCGCGGTGTGCGCATTTTCGAAGGCGTCAAGGTCACGGGCATCACCAAGGAGAAAGGGCGCGTCACTGGCGTTATCACCGACAAGGGGCCGATCCGCGCAGAATACGTGGTCAACTGCGCTGGCATGTGGGGACGTGAGGTGGGCCGGATGGCCGGAGTCAACGTGCCCTTGCAGGCCTGCGAGCACTTCTACGTTGTGACGGAAGCCAATCCGAATATTCCGAAGAACTTGCCTGTCCTGCGCGTGCCAGACGAGTGCGCCTATTACAAGGAAGACGCCGGCAAGTTGCTTGTCGGCTTCTTCGAGCCGACTGCGAAGCCGTGGGGCGCGGATGGCATTCCTGAGGAAGCCGAGTTCCTGACGCTGCCCGACGATTGGGACCATATCGCACCGCAGCTCGAAAAGGCGATGGCGCGCGTACCACTTTTTGGCGAGACAGGCATCCACACCTTCTTCAACGGCCCGGAAAGCTTCACGCCGGATGACCGCTACCTTCTTGGCGAGGCGCCAGAGTTGAAGAACTTTTACGTTGCGGCCGGCTTCAACTCCATCGGCATCCAGTCCGCAGGCGGTGCCGGAATGGCGCTGGCCCAATGGATGGAGGACGGGGAAGCGCCGTTCGACCTTGGCGACGTTGATATCCGCCGCATGTTCCCTTTCCAGGGCAACAAAACGTATCTCGTTAATCGCGTCACCGAAACCCTGGGCCTGCTTTACGCGGATCACTTCCCTTATCGCCACTACGAATCTGCGCGTGGTGTGCGGCACCTGCCACTGCACGAACGCCATGCGGAGCGAGGGGCCTGCTTCGGCGAGGCGGCGGGATGGGAGCGGCCATTCTGGTACCTCCCGGTTGAGGCGCGTGCACATGGTGAGAAGCCGGAATATCGCTACAGCTGGGGCCGTCAGAACTGGTTCGAGTATGCCGCTGCCGAGCACCTCGCCGTGCGTACCGGCGTCGGGCTCTTCGACCTGACGCCGTTTGGCAAGATCCGCGTGGAGGGACGTGACGCCGAAGCCGTGCTGCAGCGAATCTGCGCAAATGACATCGCCGTGGAGCCAGGACGCGTTGTCTACACCCAGTGGCTCAACAACAAGGGCGGCATTGAGGCAGATCTGACAGTCACCCGCCTTTCGGAGACGCTGTTCCTGGTGGTTACTTCCTCAGCCACGGTTCCCCGCGATCTCAATTGGCTCAAGCGGCATATCCCGGAGGACGCGCACTGCATCGCCACCGACGTGACGAACTCCGAGGTCTGCCTTGCCATCATGGGTCCGAAGTCGCGCGAGCTGCTGGCGCCGTTGGTCGACGTTGATCTGTCAAATGAGGCCTTCCCGTTCGGCACGGCGCGCGACATCGAGATCGGCATGGCACTCGCCCGCGCGCATCGGGTCAGCTACGTCGGTGAGCTCGGCTGGGAGCTCTATATTCCCACCGACATGGCGCGTCACGTCTTCGATCTCATCGCCGAGCGAGGCGAGGCAATGGGCATGCGGTATTGTGGCATGCACGCGCTCGACAGTTGCCGCATTGAAAAGGCTTTCCGCCACTTCGGTCACGACATCAGCCCCGAAGATCACGTGCTCGAGGCAGGGCTTGGTTTTGCGGTCAAAGTCAATAAGCCGAAGGGCCGTTTCGGTCCCTTCATCGGTCGCGACGCGGTGTTACGCAAAAAGGAAAGCGGCCTTACAAAGCGCCTTCTTCAATTCCAGCTCGAAGACCCCGAGCCGCTGCTCTTTCACAACGAGCCTGTTTTAAGAGACGGTCAGATCGTTGGCTATCTGACGTCTGGCGCTTACGGACATTATCTTGGCTCAGCCGTCGGACTGGGATACGTACCAACGCAACCCTCCCTAACCGTAGAAGAGCTGCTCGCGTCGCGTTATGCTATTGAGATCGCGGGAAAGGTTTTCCCGGCCCGCGCAAGCCTGGCGCCGCTTTATGATCCGAAAGCGGAGCGCATGCGGTCGTAAACAGTAGTCAGAGATAATGGAGAAACGTCCCTCTCCTCGATCTCGGGGAGAGGGACGTTGTCGTTCAGCCCTTGCGCAACAGCGCCATGAGAGTCGTGTCGTAATAGTGCTCAGCTATCTGCCAATAGTAGAGCGTCTCGGCACGGAAGGCGTTGTGTGACTCCAATGCCCGCTTGAATAGCGGATTCTGCGCCGAGATTTCGGCGTAGAGCTCGTTTGCTGCTTTCCAACAGGCTTCCATGACATCAGGCGGGAATGCGCGCAATTCAGCGCCGCCGGCTATGAGACGCTTCAGAGCGGGGCCATTCACCAGATCGTATTTGCCGAGCATCCAGTTATTGGCGGCTTCCGCAGCATTTTTCAGGATCGTTTGGTAGTGCTTCGGCAGCGCGTTCCATTTCTCGTTATTGACAATGAGATGCAGCATGGCACCGCCTTCCCACCAGCCCGGATAGTAGTAGTACTTGGCGACGCGCTGGAATGCGAGTTTTTCGTCGTCATAAGCACCGACGAACTCGACGGCATCGATGGTGCCCCGTTCAAGGGCTGGATAAACGTCACCGGGCGCAATTTGCTGCGGCACGACGCCGAGCTTCGCGAGCACGTGCCCACCCATGCCGCCAATGCGGAACTTGAGCCCCTTAAGATCCTCGACACTCTTGATTTCTTTCCGGAACCAGCCGCCCATTTGGGTCCCAGAATTGCCCATCACAATTCCGATGACGTTGAATTTGGCCAGAGCCTCGTTGATGATTTCATTGCCGCCGCCGAAATGCAGCCAGGCGTGTTGATGGCGCGCATTGAGGCCAAACGGAATGCCGGTGCCGAAGGCAAGAGTGGGCTCCTTACCGATGTAGAAATAGATCGGTGTCTGGGCGCATTCGATCGAGCCATTTGAAACAGCATCAAGCGCCTGCAGCCCGGGGATGATTTCGCCAGCCGGAAAAGTCTGAATCTGGAATTTGTTATCGGTCGCCTCGGCCACGTATTTCGCGAACATCTGGGCCGTGCCGTAAATCGTATCGAGCGACCGCGGGAAGCTCGACGTCAGTCGCCACCGGACCTCGGGTGAGTGCTGTGCAATGGCCGGACTCGCCAGCGCCGAGGCCGCTGCCGCGACAGCGCCTGTTTTCAAGAACGTCCTACGCTTCATCTTTCGCCCCACCTTGCTGTCATTGTGAAACCGATAGTCAAACTGGCCACGGGTCAGGCAGCTTCTGCATGTTTATGCGTCCGCACGCTGTCGTCGCGCAAGGACGTTATCGCCCTCGGGAGCTGGCGAGTGCTTGTCGTGCCTTTCGGAGGGCGCTCTGAAGTAGCGGGATCAGCAGTTCGCGTTCCGTTTTATCAAGGACTGTCCGGATGGGAAGCGTACGGCTTTGTTGTTTCAGTTCCGCTAGGGCGCCGCTGCCACCTTTGAGACGTACCCAATCCTTCTCCGTCGTCACCAGCATGGCCTTGTGCTTCGCAGCGAAGTCGAGAATCTCCCGGGCATCGTCTTGACTGAAAAAATGATGGTCCGGCCGCTGCACGACAGCCGCGATCTGAGCGCCCAACGCTTCAAGCAGGTGGAAAAAGCGCTGAGGGTTTGCGATCCCGGCGAATGCCACGACACGGGCACCTCGGAGCCACTCGACGTCACCGGAAGGCTCAGGCCGGCTTTTGCAAATGGGACCGGAAAAGTGCGATCGCAAAAACGACAAGCCGTTTTCGCGGACAGCACTGCCCGGAGGATTATTCACGATGATCGCATCGACGCGGGCGAGCTGAAACGCAAGCCGCGCCCGTAAAGGACCTGCCGGCAGCACCATGCCATTGCCGATGCCGCGCCGGCCATCAACAATTGCAAACGTGAAGTCCTTCGCCAATGAGGGATTTTGCAGCCCGTCGTCCATTACGATGACGGAGGCTCTCCCGGACTCCTCGATGGCACGGGCTCCGTCAGGGCGGTCTTTCGAGACGAGAGTCGGCGCGACCCTGGCGAGTAATAGAGGCTCATCTCCAACATCGTGCGCAGTGTCGCTCTCAGTATCGACCCAGTGAGCAGTCTTTACGCTCCCACGATAGCCACGCGTGAGAAAAGCCGGCTGTTCTCCGAGTGCTTTCAACTCCTCCGCAATGTGCATGGCGAACGGCGTTTTTCCCGTTCCGCCGACGGTCAGGTTGCCAACGCAAATAACAGGGAGCGAAGAACGGTAGGACTTTGACCGATTGAGCCGGTGCTCGACGGCTCGCGCATAAAGTGCACTGATGGGGCTCAGAGCCCGGGCGATGAAAGGCTTTCCTTCCGCTTCATACCACCAGCTCGGCTCATCAAGACGCACGCCTCAAACCTTCCCCATCCGGCAACAATGGCAGCAGCGCATTCACTGTGCGCTCGAGCGCGCCGGAAAGGCTCGACAGCGCATCCTGTGCGCTCGCCCGCATCCGTGCCAGCTCAACCTCGTCGCTGAGCAAGTGTTTTACGGCAGCCGCCAGATCCTCAGCGCCGTTCACTTGTATCGCCGCCATCCGCTTGAACAGCGCACGATAAGCATCCGCGAAATTGGCCCAATGCGGACCGGTGAGGACAACTGCGTTGTGCCGCACGGCTTCGATGGGGTTTTGTCCCCCGCGAGGAACGAGCGATCCGCCAATGAACGCCACCGGTGAAAGGGCATAGAACGTGCCGAGCTCGCCGAGTGTATCCGCGATGTAAATATCCGTTTCCGCATCTGGCATAGCGCCCAGGGATCGGAGAACTACGCCACTGCCCCCCTTCTCGCGAAACAGTGCCGCCAAGGCTTCCCCGCGCTCCGGATGCCGGGGCACCACGATGGTGCAAAACCCCTCAAGGTCCTCAGCAAGCCGCTTGTGCGCAGCGTAGATCACTTCTTCCTCGCCCTCATGCGTGCTGGCGGCGAGCATGAAGGGGCGACCCGCCAAAGCCTCGCTCAGACGACGGACTTCGGCGGCGTCCGCTACCGGTGGCGGCGCATCGATCTTCAGATTACCGACATCCTCCGTCCACCGCGCGCCAAGCTCCCTGAAGCGACGGGACAGTCGCTCATTCTGCGCAAGAACGATGGCAAACCGGCTGAACAACGGCTCCGAAACGCGGCGCCACTTGCGCCAGCGTTCATAGGAACGGTTCGACATGCGCGCGTTGACAAGAGCCAGAGGAATCCCGCGCGCCGAAGTCTCCAGAATAAGGTTCGGCCAGATTTCAGACTCGGTGAAAATGGCAAGTTCCGGACGCCAGTGATCGAGAAAGCGGTTCACTGCATCTGGCAGATCGATCGGCACGAATTGATGAATGTCCCGAGGATCGAGCCGCCGTTGCGCGATCTGCGCCGAGGTTACCGTCCCCGTCGTGACGAGGAAGCGAAGGTCCGGTCGCCGTGCTCGCAACGCTGGCAAAAGAGGCAGGATGGCGTTCGTCTCGCCGACGCTCGCCGCGTGCACCCAGACAAGGCATCCGTCCGGTCGCGGAACATTGACCCAACCAAGCCTTTCGCCGCGGCGAGACAGATCTTCCTTCCCCCGCTTTGCTCTCGCATTGAGCACCATTGGTACCAGAGGCCGTGAGCAACTCGCCAGGGCACGATAGGCCTTGAGCGAGAGCCCGGGTTCCGGCGGAGGTGTTCGATTTTCTGGGTTCGGCGGAGTCGCCCGCGCGGGATCGGCACCAACTAGCTCGTACGCGCGCGCGGTCACCGCGTTAAGACTCTCCTGAACCTTTCGCCGTGCCCGCTCAAGGGCTTCCTCATCGTCATCCCTGCCCACGTATATCGGCTCCCCCACGACAAAGGCCAGTCTGCCGAACGGCAGGTTCAGTGTCATCCGGCTCCAAGTGTTGAAGGCCTTGTAACGGCTTGTTGCAGCCGCCACAGGTAAAATCGGCCGCCCGGACAACCGCGCCAAGGTCACAATACCCTGGCCGGCGATGCGCGCAGGCCCGGGAGGAACATCCGCCGTCATTGCCACGCTTAACCCCTCGGCCAGCGACCGCAAAGCGGCTCTCAACGCGTAGGCTCCTCCACGATCCTTACGACGGCCACCGGCACCAGCCCCCCGAATCAGCTCCATACCGAAGGCCTCGAGCACCTCTCCGATGAGCTCCGCGTCCTTATGCCGAGCCACCATGCACCGCGCCTTAAGCTCTCCACGTTCAATGCGCGGTAGCATCAGAAACTGGCCATGCCACATCGCCAGTATGAAAGGGTGGTGGGAGCGGCCGAGACTGATCAGATCTGCCGGTTCAGTGATGACGCGCGATGTTCGGTAGACGAAGTCGACATAGCGTGCGATGGCGCGTCCGGCGAGCCGGTGGAGGCGAGCCTTGTCCAACCTGAGTCGAGCCACCAGTGACTTGCCTTGCCTAGAAACGGAGGATTCGGAAGCCTTGCGCCACGCTTGATCGAGGTCTCTATAGCGGATATCCACCCTTTGCAAATGCGATTCAGTGCAGCTTTCGACTATAAGTTGTATCTGAGCCGCCCAAACCATTTGATAGAAGACGCATGGCAAACCTGACCCTCGGGAAACGAGCCCGGCGGAAGTTACATCAGCTGGTGCAGGCTTGCCGCGAATCGTTGGTCGAGCATAGCCCTGAATGGGCAAAACAGACGCTTGGACCGGCGGCCCTCTACTTTGACATGTTGTTCCTGGATCACGGTGTGTTCCGGTTGCTCTACTGGAACCGGCATCGCCTGGGGGAGCACGCATGGCGCTCCGCACAACCAGCCCCCCACAACATCAAGGAGATGGCGCGCAAGGGGATCCGCACGATCGTCAATCTCCGCGGCGAGCTGCAATCGGGAACCTACTGGCTCGAGCAGGAGGCCTGCAAACGCTACGGGATCGAGCTCGTCAATTTCCAGATCCGTTCACGCGCCGCCCCTTTGCGCTCAGAGCTGAGAGCCGCGCGCGACCTATTCGAGCGTATCCAGTACCCGATGCTCATGCACTGCAAGTCCGGTGCAGACCGGGCCGGGCTTATGAGCGTGCTTTACCGGCACCTGAAGGAAGGCGTGCCGATGGAAATCGCCCGGTCTGAACTGTCGTGGCGGTTCGGTCATATCCGCCACGCCAACACCGGTATTCTGGGCTACTTCTTCGACCGCTACCTTCAGGACACGGCAGAACGCCCGATGGCCTTTTTCGATTGGGTCGAGCAAGTCTACGACCCAATCGAGCTGACGCGATCCTTCAAATCGCAGCGATGGGCCAATCACCTCGTCAACGGCCTGTTGCGGCGCGAGTAACGTTTTCCTTCTTTTAGGTCGGCTGATTGGAGCCGGGCACCGGTGAGGGGTCCGGATCAAGCAGCCTGTGCAGGTGGACGATGAAATAGCGCATGTGCGCGTTGTCCACCGTCCGCTGAGCCGCCGCCTTCCAGGCGTCATAAGCCTCAGCGTAGTTCGGATAGATGCCGACGATGTCGAGTTCGTCGAGGTTGCGGAACTCGACACCGTCGAGCGACACGAGCTCACCGCCAAAGACCAGATGAAGAAGTTGCTTCTTCGGTTTCTCGCCAGACTGCTTCGGGCTCGCTGCGCTCATGACTTGCCTTGGTCCTCGTCTGCTACCGCTACGGCCGGCTGCTTTGCCAAATGCTATCGCGGCCCGCAAGTTCACTTACTGTCCTGATGGGAGCTCAAGTAACGACTGAATCATTCGATGCGACCATCGCCGGACCAGCAGAACCTCGGAATGCTGTCTGCGTCCTGAACCCGACGGCGCAGTCACGCAGCCTGATTGGCGCGACGCCTGCGATACCAGATGCCCATCACCTCCATCGCGCCGGCCGACAGCAGGCCCACGGCGAGCAGCACGGCTTCAGCAACGCCGTAGCCCCACAAGTCAACGATGACGGCCAGCGCGGCCGGCGCGAGTGCATTCATGAGCAGATACGGTGTCGCAAGGATGCCGAGCACCGTTCCGTAGCCCCGGGGCCCGAACAGCGCCAGCGGCAGGGCCCCCCGCACAATAGTCACCAAGCCGTTGGCTACTCCAAAAAACACGATGAACAAAAAAGCTGCCGAATAGCTCGCTCCGCCTGCCATGAGCACGACGAAGCCCAGCGGCATGCCGGCAATCGAAATCCGCCCGAGGTCGATGGCGTGAAGCCGTTTACCGAACAGGATCTCGCAGACGCGACCAGCAACCTGGGCAACTCCCTTTAAGGAGGCCAAGGTCACCGCAGCGGCGGCCGTCAGGCCGCTGGCCTCAAGCACAGCTGGCAAATGAACAGCCATGGCTCCGAAAACGAAGGCGCTGGCTGCCATAACGAACCCGAACAGCACCATGGCCAGCAGGCGGGCCTGGCCTTCGAGAGGCGGATCGGTCACGCCGGGAGACGCTGCGGCTGAAGAGGTTTCGGCCGTCCTACTTTCGGCAGGCTCGCGGCGAGATAGTCCGCACCAATGGAGCGGCAAACAAACCGCAATGTTGATGGCCGCGTAGATAACCAGCGTAAGCCGCCAACCGACTTCCGCGGTCAGGATATGGCCGATTGGCCAAAAGATGCTTGAGGCGAAGCCACCGAACAGGGTGAGGTAGGATATCGCCCGGCGCCCCCGATGCGGTGCCACCTGCACCAGTGCGGCGAACGCGGCATCGTAGAGCGACATGCGCATGCCAAGGCCCATGATGGCCCAGCCGGCCAGGTAGGCGATTTCATTGCTTGCTGCCGCGACGATGAGCAGAGATACGGCGCACAGCACCGACCCCAGGCTCATCACAAGTTGCCCGCCTCTTTCGTCGATGGCCTTCCCGACAGCCGTCGAGACGAAACCCGAGACCAGCAGGCCCACCGTGAGCCCTGAGAACACGAGGCTGCGGCTCCAGCCGGTGTCAGCAGCAATAGGCGCCGCGAGCACGCCAAGGGCGTAGAGCGTCGTTCCCCAGGCGATGATCTGGGTGATGCCGAGCGCGACGATCGCCGTCCCAATAGGAGACATAAGCCAGGCCACCCAGGCCGAATGCGCCTGACCGTCCCTGACGCTCTGCGACATGCTCGCCCCGCTCCGAAGAAAGTCAGGCTGTCACATTACCGTCATCGCACCAGGGTCGCCACAGATGCTCCCTGCAAGGCTGGTGTGCGTCACTACCGGCAGTGCGCGGTATCTGGACTGGCAGCGTGCTCACGCCAATATCCTCATGCGAGGAGATTCAGCCGAATGAACGACAGGGAAGAGAACCGCTTTGCGGCCCGCGCGGCGCGCTACATGCGGGTGGGGACCAACGTTGGTGTGGTAGCAGCCCGGGTCGCGGGGCAGCGGCTCTTCGGGATCGAGGGCGACCGCAGCAAGAACGCCATGGAGCTTGCTGCTGCGCTCGGCGGCCTCAAGGGGCCGATCATGAAGGTCGCCCAGCTGCTATCAACCATTCCGGAAGCACTTCCCCCGGAATACGCTCGCGAGCTCTCGCAGCTACAGAGCCAGGCGCCGCCCATGGGCCCGGCCTTCGTGCGCCGACGCATGGTTGCGGAGCTGGGGCCGGACTGGGCGCAGCGGTTCAAGAGCTTCGAGTCCACTGCGTCCGCGTCCGCATCGCTTGGACAGGTCCACAAGGCTGTGTCCCATGACGGCCGATTGCTGGCCTGCAAGCTGCAGTACCCGGATATGCAGTCCGCGGTCGAGGCGGACCTCAACCAGCTCAGGATCGTCTTTTCGATCCACGCGCGGATGGACCCTGCCGTGGACACGCGCGAAATCTTGGCGGAAATCGCAGCTCGTCTGCGGGAAGAACTCGACTATCAGCTGGAAGCCCGGCACATGCGGCTTTACGCCGAGATCTTCAAGGACGATCCGATCATCCGTGTGCCGCAGGTGGAATTTGAACTGTCAACCAAGCGGCTCCTGACAATGAGCTGGCTCGAGGGCAAGCCGCTCCTTGCCTACAAGGAAGCACCGCTCGAGCACCGCAACACCATTGCCCGCGCAATGTTTCGTGCCTGGTGGTATCCCTTCAGCCACTACGGCGTCATCCACGGTGACCCGCACCTCGGCAACTACACCATTTTCGAGCAAGATGGCGTGCCGGCGGGCATCAACCTCCTGGATTACGGATGCATACGGACGTTCCGGACGCCGTTCGTCCAGGGCGTGATCGACCTTTACACCGGCCTGCTGACCGGCAATCGAGACCTCATCGTTCACGCCTACGAGACCTGGGGCTTCCGAGGACTGACGAACGAGCTGATCGAGGCGATGAACATCTGGGCGCGGTTTATCTATGGTCCGCTGCTCGATAACCGTGAAAGGACCATCGCCGAAGGCACCACGCCGGGCGAATACGGGCGCCGCGAAGCCTTCCAGGTGCACAAGATTCTGCGGGAAAAGGGGCCCGTTCTGATACCGCGCGAGTTCGTCTACATGGACCGCGCTGCCATCGGTCTCGGGGGTGTGTTCCTGCACCTCAATGCGCGCATGAACTGGTATCGCCTGTTCAATGAGACGATCGAAAGCTTCAATCTCGATGAAGTCGCTGAGCGGCAGCGGATGGCCTTTACAGCGGCGGGTGTTCCGCTTCCGCAGTAACCGCGATCGCGATCAAGCAAGATGCTGTTGGCGCGCCGGTGACGGCCTCACCGGCGGGTGGCCAAACGGGCGACCGGGCTTGGTATACATCTCCCGCGCCGGAACCGACACGATCTCCAGCTCCGGCCACCTGACCGCCGTGAGCTTGCCGCCGAATACGCATCCAGTATCGATGCACAGCGTGTTGTTGACCCAGTCCGCCTCCGGCACCGGCGTGTGACCGTAGACGATTGTCGTTTCACCTCGGTAATGGGCCGCCCAGTGATAGCGGATGACGAGGCCGGTCTCGTCCGTTTCTCCGTCCGTGTCGCCGTAGATGCAGAACTCGCGGACTGCGGGGGTATCCCGACCGATCATCTCTTCAAGAATACCTCCGTGCGTCGCCACAAGACGCCCGCCTTCAAGCCAAAGATAAGTTGGCAGGTCCAGCAGGAAGCGGCGGACTTCATCGCGAAAGTCAGCGCTTTCCCGTTCGAATTGTGCCACCGTCCGATCAAGGCCGTGAGTGAGCCGGACGTTGGCGCCCCGCAACCACTTCAAAAATTTCACATCGTGATTGCCAGGCACGGCCAACGCCTGCCCCCGGGACACCATCGCCATGGCAATCCGCAGCACCTCCGGTGAACGCGGCCCGCGGTCAACGAAATCGCCGAGAAAGATCATACGACGGCCCGGCGGACACGTAACTTCCGCGCGCCGGTCTTCGCCCAAGCCCTTAAACCGCACGGAATAGCCGAGCCGCTCCATCAGCTCGATCAGCTCGTCCGCGCAGCCGTGCACGTCACCGATGATGTCGAACGGGCCACGCTCGTGGCGATAGTCGATCTGGAGAGGTAAGCGTTCGATGGTGAGTTGCTCCTGCTCGCCGGTATGCACCAGCTGCGTCGGTTTGAAGCCCACCGACTCCAGGTTGCGAACCGTGCGTAACGCCGAAGGCGAGCCGGCTCTACAAACGACGAATGCGAGCGGCTGAGCGTAGAACGTCTTCGCCAGCCGCACGAGGTCGATCTGCCTCTGGGTCGTCGCCCCGGTTGCATCGATGGCAACCAGCTCGCGCCGGCTAAGCCGATCTGCCGCTAACCTCGGCCACTCCTCTGCGCCGAGGTCCACATGCTCATCCGCCCTGAAATGCTGCTGCAAGAACGCGGAGCTCTCCGCCGGATCGTCGGCGCAGACGATGACGAGGCAGAACTCTGGAATTTGAACTTTCACCGGCAGAACCATTCGAGACGCGGCTTTGTCACAAATCTCAAAGAGCGCCGGATGGTTCGCCGGGGCCCTTGGCCCACCGAGCTTACGTGCGATTCGGTTGAGCTGCCACCCGGCCTCCCGAGCCTGCCGCGACCCGCTTCATGGCGACCTCCGCCAGGGCTCGGTCACCCTCCTCATATGCAAGGCGCAGAGTGATGCCGCTGATGCGCCACGCGTCGCCGTGGCGCTCGAGGTCGACGACGTATTGACCTGCAACCGTCCAGGTCGCAGCGCCCGTCGGGTTCACGATGTCCGGTGGTAGGCGCGGACCGCGGTGGCGCAGGTGGCGCTGTGCTCATCCGCCCGCGTCACCACGACCGGGCCGATCAGGTGCTGGGTGGCATCGAAGCCAGGCAAAAGCCGCTGCCAGCGGGAGACCAGCTCCGTGGACGGCAACCGCTCAGGCTCCCCGCCCCAAAGCAAGGTGTAATCGGCAACCACCTCGGGGGCGAGCGTACGCTCCACGGTCGGCCAGTCGAGATTGTCGACCGCAAGCAGCAGGGTGGCGACAACGATGGTGTTGGCGGCGTGCACGTGATGGTCTCCTCGCTGAAAAGCTCCTGACCTGGGCAACGGCCCGCCACTGAAATTTCCTTGGGCCGTCCCCGCGCCAAGTGAAGTTTCAGCGGTTCAGAGCCTGCATCGCGGCTTCCGGATACCGCGTGCCGGCGGCGATGCCGGCCGGAGCGATCGCGTCAATCCGCGCAAGATCTTCCAGCGTCAGCTCGACATCGAGCGCGCCAAGGTTTTCCTTCAGCCGTTCGATGCTCCGAGTCCCGAATATCGGCACCACGTGCTTGTTACGCGCGATGAGCCAAGCGAGTGCGAGCTGTGCCGGCGTGCAGCCCTTCGCGCGTGCCATCTCCCGCACCGCATCCACCAGTGCGAGGTTCTTCTGGAAATTTTCGCCCTGAAAGCGGGGATTGTTTCGCCGCCAATCATCAGGGGCCAAATCGTCAATGCTGCGGATCGCGCCCGTCAGAAAGCCACGCCCGAGCGGTGCATAGGCGACGAACGTAATGCCCAGCTCAGCGCAGAGCGGCAGGATCTCATCCTCCGGGTCCCGTGACCACAATGAGTACTCGGTCTGCAGCGCCGTAATGGGATGAACCGCGTGCGCGCGCCGGATGGTCTCCGGTGCCGCCTCGGAAAGGCCGAGGTAGCGGACCTTGCCTTCGCGCACCAGCTCCGCCATCGCGCCGACGGTCTCCTCGATGGGCGTATTCGGATCGACGCGATGCTGATAGTAGAGGTCGATGACATCGATCCCGAGGCGGCGCAGGCTCGCCTCGCATGCCTCGCGCACGTACTTCGGGCTGCCGTCAATGCGCAGGAAGGTACCGTCCGGGGCGCGCACATTCCCGAACTTGGTGGCAATCACCGCGCGGTCGCGCCGGTCACGCAGCGCCCGGCCAACCAGCTGCTCGTTGTGGCCGACGCCGTACATGTCGGCGGTGTCGAAGAAGTTGATCCCCATGTCGAGCGCGCGGTGGATCACCTCGATCGATCGGGCATCCTCTACCGGGCCGTAGAAGTCGCTCATGCCCATGCAGCCGAGCCCGAACGTGGAGACTTCCGGGCCGTTGGTGCCCAGTTTGCGCCTCTGCATTGTCTACCTCCTGATTGCCAGGTCGCGGCGCGTGCCCCGCCGCTAGGACCATGGTAGGGTTGACGCGAAACCGGGATAAGGAACGGTTCATCCTGGTATCGAGGGTTCCCCCTTCGGAAAGGAAGGAAGCTTTGAGATGCTGAGCGACGACCGGCGCCGTGAGATCGCCGCCTTCCTGCGTATCCGTCGAATGCGCCTGCAGCCGGAGGACGTCGGCCTGCCGCGCGGCATGCGACGGCGCACGCCGGGGCTGCGGCGCGAGGAGGTGGCCGCGCTCGCTAATGTCAGCACCGAATGGTACACGTGGCTCGAGCAGGCGCGTGACGTTCGCCCATCGCCTGACACCATTCGGCGCATTTGCGCGGCGCTTCGGCTCGAGCCGGCGGAGTGCCAGCATCTCTTGGCGCTGTGCGGGTACGGAACCGAGACCGTTCAGAACGGGGCGCCAGATGAAACGGTCATCCGCCCGCAGCTTCAACTTCTTCTCAATCGTCTCGCCTATTGCCCCGCGTGGTTTCTAGGGGAGCGCTGGGACATCCTGGGCTGGAACCGCGCCGCCACGGTGGTGCACGGTGACCTCGCCGCGATGAAGGGGATCGAACGCAATGGGCTACACCAGATTTTCCTCAACCCGCGCATGCGCGAGATGCTGGTGGACTGGGAGCGACATGCGCGGGACGCCGTCGCCAAGCTGCGCATGGTGCACTCCCGGTACATCGGTGATCCCTGGTTCAACGAGCTGATCGATCTACTGAAAGCGAGGAGCCCCGAGTTCGCCGCCTGGTGGGATGAGCACAACGTGCGGCTCCCGGGCAGCGGCGTGAAAGTCTACATCCACCCGGAGGCCGGCGGCCTCACCTTCCACTACGCGACGCTCGAGGTGAAGAGCGAGTTGGGCAAGCCCCTCCAGATGGTCACGTACATGCCCGCGCCGGAAACCGACACGGAGGAGAAGATTCAGGCCCTGCTCAGCACAAGCGTACCTTCGCCCGCCGTAAGTGCGGCCTAGGTGGCAGCGACCCAACCTCAAACGCGAAGGAAGTCCTGAAGCGTCCGTTTCCCTTTTGGCATCTCGGGCTCCGGCACATCGCTGACGAACTGCTTGTAGCCTTCCAGCCCGCGCGGCACTGGCCCACCATAGGCCCAGTCGAGCAGCTCGACCGTGTGGACGATGGGAACCCCGAGCTCCGGTGCAAGCTGCGTAATGCAGCCGATATTGCCCGCCGCCACAATATCCGGAGCGAGCGAGGCGATGTTGGCCACCTTCCGATCCCGCAACTGTCGCGCGAGATCGGGCTGGAGAATATTGTAGGTACCTGCTGAACCGCAGCAGATGTGCCCCTCGGGGATGTCGAGCACCGTAAAGCCGGCGTCGCGAAGGAGCTGCTTCGGCTCCTCCGTGACTTGCTGCCCGTGCTGAAGCGAACAGGCCGAATGGTAGGCCACCCGCAGAGAAGACCAGCGCTTCGGCGGCCCAAGATCATTTTCGGCCAGGAATTCGGTGATGTCTTTTGCCAGCGCCGAAACCGTGCGCGCCCGTTCGGCATAGCCCGGCTCCCGAGCGAGCATGTGGCCGTAATCCTTGACAGTCGTGCCGCAGCCTGAGGCGTTGATGATGATCGCGTCCACCGGTTCGCGGGCTATCGCCTTGGACCAGGCATCCACATTCTTCTTGGCGAAGGCGATGGCCTCCTCCTCGCGCCCCATATGATGGACGAGCGCACCGCAGCAACCGGCACCTGCCACAACCTCCACGTCCACGCCACGACGCGCCAGAACACGGATGGTGGCGTCGTTGATCTCCGGCCGAAGCACCTGCTGCGCACAGCCCGCGAGCAGAATGACCCTTCCTTTCCGTTCCGCGCGGGTTACGGCCGTTCCGGGGCCGCTGTAGGTCGGTGAACGGAGGCCACGTTTCGGTGCCAGATCGAGCATGGCGGCCAGCTCCTTGAGCCCCAGCCGCCGCATGAGCCCCCGTAGCGGTAGGCCAAGCGGAGCAAGCCTCAGGGCCGCGCGGAATCGCTCAGGATACGGCACCAGCGAGGCCAAGAGCTTACGCAGCAGGCGTTCTTTCAAGGAACGATGGCCGGTCTTCTCCATGTACGCCCGAGCCTGGTCAACCAAGTGCATGTAGTCGACGCCGCCGGGGCACGTGGACATACAGGAAAGGCACGACAGGCAGCGATCCACGTGCCGCTGCACCTCCGCACTCGGCGGCCCGCCGCGCTCGAACATGTCCTTCATCATGTAGATGCGGCCGCGCGGGGAGTCGCGCTCGTCACCGAGGAGCACGTACGTGGAGCAGACCGCCGTACAGAGGCCGCAGTGGACGCATCGCCGCAAAATCCTGTCGACCTCCGCGATGCGCGGGTCCTGAAGCTGTGCGGCCGTGAAATTGGTCTGCATCTGTCCTCGAACCGCCTTTCGGCGAAATCACCTTCAGCTCAGCGCGTACATGCGCCCTGGATTGAGAATGCCTGCCGGATCGAAGGCCGCCTTGATGCCGCGGCTCAAGCGCTCAGCGCCGGGTTCAAGCGGCTGGAACACGTCGATGGCAGCGCGAACGGCCGGCTCCGCTCGCATCAGCGTTGCGTGGCCTCCATACTGCGCGATGACCCTGCGGATGTCGGACGCACCGGCGTCAGCCGAAACGGGCACCTCAAGCCAGATCAGGCCGCCCGACCAATCATAGAATGCGTCGACCGGCATGTACTGCCGGATCGCCTCGACGACCTTATGGCCGAAGGTGGGCTTGGTCGAGATCCGCCACAAGGGTCGCTGGTCGCCCTGCAGCACGGAAAGCTGCCTCATCTCGTCCCAGAAGGCACGGGAAACGTCATCGCCCAGCACCTCTGCCTTGCCGTAAGGCTCAAGGTTCTCCCGCAGCTTCTCACACCGGTAGCGGACGAACTTCGAGAAGTTCTCGATTCGGAGCGCCGTCACGGACTTGCGGAGATCGCGCAGCTCCGAAGTGCGTAGCCGCGATGCCATGACTTGCGGCAAGTGCACGGCGCCGCTCACCTCGTAAGGCGTGCCCAGCGCCTGACACATTACTTCGGTGGCCAGATCGTCGGTGAGCCCCGACAGGACCAGCGTTGCCGTTTCCTCGGGCCGCGGGACGACCTTGAACGTCACCTC
This sequence comes from Hyphomicrobiaceae bacterium, assembly GCA_002919265.1. GTDB lineage: Bacteria > Pseudomonadota > Alphaproteobacteria > Rhizobiales > Hyphomicrobiaceae > ZC4RG25. The sequence goes on from PKEY01000105.1 coordinate 75,082, forward strand.
GGTCAAGACGGCCAACGTGCCCCAGCTCCCCGCCAGCCCGCGGGCAATGTCATAGCCGGTTACGTTTTTCATCACCCGGCCGCCGGACTTGAACGCCTCGCCGCGGCCATTCACGGCGCGCACGCCGAGCAGATGATCACGGGCGGCGCCCGTCACAACGCGACGCGAGCCGGAAAGGTTGGTTGCGAACACTGCGCCGATGGTGCCGCGGCCAGCCTCTCCACCAAGCGCTGGCCCCAGGTCGATCGGCTCGAACGGCAGCATCTGCCCCTTGGCGGCAAGCTGCCCTTCCACATCGGCCAGCAACGTTCCCGCCTGCGCGGACATGACGAGCTCCGTCGGCTCATAAAGCGTGATGCCGCGCAAGCTCGTCGTCGAAATGGTCAGTGCCGCTTGCACGGGACGGCCGACGTCGCGCTTCGTCCCCGCGCCAAGCACTTCGATGGGCTTGCCCCGCTCGGCCGCCGCGGCGATGAGGCTGGAAAGTTCCCACTCGGTAGCGGGTCTTACCACTCCCGGCACGTCCATTCTCCTCAAGCCGCCTTGTCAAGCATGATGCGCTCGGCGAGCGGAAACACCTTGGCCGGGTTGAGCAGCCATTCGGGATCAAAGACCGACTTGATGCGCATCTGTACGAGAAGATCGGTCTCGCTGAACTGATGGCGCATGAGATCGCGCTTTTCGATGCCGACGCCGTGCTCGCCGGTGAGGCAGCCGCCAACCTCAACGCAGAGCTTCAGGATCTCCGCGCCTGCTTTCTCCGCCTTCTCGACCTCAACCGGATCGTTGGCGTTGTAGAGGATAAGCGGGTGCAGATTGCCATCGCCGGCATGGAAGATATTGGCAACCTTCAGCCCGTGGCTCCCGCAGATTTCCGAAATCCGCGTCAGCACATGCGGGAGCTGTTTCAGCGGAATCGTGCCGTCCATGCAGTAGTATTCGGAAATCCGCCCGATGGCGCCGAAGGCAGACTTGCGGCCTTTCCAGATCTTCGCGCTTTCGGCCGGGCTGCTGCTCACCTTGACGGTTCGCGGTTTGAACGGCTCGGCGATTTTCACGATCCGGGCAAGCAGATCCTCGATCTCCTCGTTCGAGCCCTCAACTTCCACAATCAGCAGGGCCTCGACATCGAGCGGGTAACCGGCCTTGGCAAAAGCCTCGCACACTTCAATCGCCGGCTTATCCATGTACTCGATGGCAACCGGAATGATGCCGGAGCCGATAATCGCCGAAACGCACGCGCCTGCCGCCTCGGTCGACTCGAACCCCATCAGCATCGGCCGCGCCTGTTCCGCCGCGCGAAGGATACGCACCGTGGCTTCGGTAACGATGCCGAACTGGCCCTCCGAACCGATGATCAGCCCAAGGAGGTCGTAGCCGGGCGAGTCGAGATACGGCCCGCCGATCTCGACGATCTCACCGTCTATCAGCACCATCTTCAGGCCGAGCACGTTGTTGGTGGTGACGCCGTACTTGAGGCAGTGCGCTCCGCCCGAGTTCATGGCGAGATTGCCAGCCAGCGTACACGCCAGCTGACTCGATGGATCAGGCGCGTAGAAGAAGCATTCCTTGCTGACGGCATTCGAGATTGCGAGGTTCGTGATGCCCGTCTGCACGACGGCAACGCGGTTCTCGTAGTCGATCTCGAGAACCTTGTTCATCTTCGAGACGCCGACGACGATCGAATCCTCGGCCGGCAAGGCCCCGCCACACAGCGACGTGCCGGCCCCGCGCGCCACGACCTTGATGCCGTTGCGATGGCAATAGCGCAGAACTGCACTCACCTCCTCCGTCGACTGCGGAAGCACGACGGCGAGCGGCATCTTGCGATAAGCGGTCAATCCATCCGTCTCGAAGGCGCGGCGACCATCCTCGTCGCTGACGACAGCTTCGGCGCCGACGATCGAAATCAGGTCGGCAATGATCGCGTCTCGCCGGGCGATGATTTCGGGATTCGGCTCGGGCAGCAGGATGGACGACATTGGGGCCTCGAATCTGGCTCAATGGCCTTTTTTAATGTGCCAGAATTCACACAGCTACCGCCTTCAACGCAACTCGCGAATTCCCGCGGCAGTATATGGCATGTCTCTGCGAAATACCGGGGCTATTCTACCATGGCGGGCCCCGTGTGAGACCCGCACCGCACTCACGAGCTGGATGCGCTCCGGGCAGGCAGGTCTTGTTGCCGTACGTACAGGTTCGCACAGGTATCATCGACTGTGGAGTGAGCGAAGGGGAAGAACGATGCACAAGAGGACGCTCTTAGGGGTTGCTTTTCTGATCGCTGTCGCAGCGCCGACCTTCGCGCAGGACGCCGAGAGGGGCGAGGCCGTGTTCAGGAAATGCCGCGCCTGCCATCAGATCGGGGAAGGGGCAAAGAACATGGTCGGCCCGCAGCTCAACGGCATCATCGGCCGCCCCGCGGGAGCAGTCGAGGGCTTCAATTATTCCCAGGCCAACAAGAAGGCTGGCGAAGAGGGGCTCGTTTGGACCGAGGAGAACCTGTTCAAGTATCTCGAGAATCCCCGCGAGTTCATGCCGAAGAACAAAATGGCGTTTGCCGGGCTCAAGGACGAGCAGGAGCGCAAAGACGTCATTGCCTACCTGAAGAAGTTCTCCCAATAGGCCCCGCCCCGAAGCGACTCGTGAGCTTGGCACCAATACTCAACGGGGTTAGAAGCGAAGTGACCCGATTGGGAAAGTGGTGCCAATGCTTTTGCACGTCGAAGGTCTGATCAGTCGATGAGCGATCCTTTCTCCGGCAGGCCGCGCGTGGGCCTTTTCGTGACATGTCTCGTGGATCTGATGCGGCCTTCCGTCGGGTTTGCGGCCGCGAAGCTGCTCGAGCGCGCGGGCTGCTCTGTCGAGGTGCCGACCGCGCAGACGTGCTGCGGCCAGCCGGCGTATAATTCCGGCGATAAGGCCGATGCCGCCGCGCTAGCCCGCCAGACCATCGCAGCGTTTGAAGGCTACGACTATGTGGTGGCGCCGTCGGGCTCATGCGCCGGGATGCTCAAGCTGCATTACCCTGCCCTGCTCGCGGACGATCCAGAGTGGTCGGGCAGGGCAAAGGAATTCGCCGAAAGGGTTTACGAGCTGATCTCCTTCCTCGTCGATGTGCGGGGTGTCGAGGCGGTGGACGCGGAATTTCCGGGCCGCGTGACGTATCACGACAGTTGCTCGGGGCTGCGTGAGCTCGGCATCAAGGACCAGCCGCGCAAGCTACTCTCTTCCGTCAAAGGTCTCGAGCTCAAGGAGATGGCCGAATCCGAAGTCTGCTGCGGCTTCGGCGGAACGTTCTCGATCAAGTACCCGGACATCTCCAATGCCATGGTCGAGAAGAAAACGGCTAACGTTGCAGCCGCAGAACCAGACCTTCTGCTCGCCGGTGATCTCGGCTGCCTCATGAACATGGCCGGAAAGCTGAAGCGCGAGGGCCGACAAATCGCCGTTCGCCACGTCGCGGAGGTGTTGGCCGGAGAGCTGAGCGATCCGCCGATTGCCGGCACGAAGTAGCGGCTCATGAACCTTTTGTTCACACGCCCGGAATTCACACAAAGCTGATCGTCCCGCAAGCGCCGGAGACTAAGATTGGGGCATGAGGAACGCCGGATGAAGCCTACGACAGAGTCCTTCAAGCAGAATGTCCGGGTTGCGCTGCATGACCCGCAGCTTCAGCGAGCATTGGCCGGTTTGCCGACAGGCCTCGTCGCGAACCGGGCTGCGGCCCGCGCGCGCCTGCCGGAGTTCGAGGACCTGCGGGACATCGGCCGGGACATCAAGGACCATACTCTCGCTCATCTTGACCTTTACCTCGAGGAATACGAGCGCAAGGCGACGGCTGCCGGTGCCCATGTGCACTGGGCCGCAACAGCCGCGGAGGCGCGCGAGATCATCCTGCAGATTTGCCGGGACGCGGACGCCAAGGTCGTTACCAAAGGCAAGTCGATGATCTCCGAGGAGATCGGGCTCAATGCTGCGCTCGAGTCGGCGGGGATCGAGGTGGTGGAGACCGATCTTGGCGAGTATCTCGTGCAGATCCGGGGCGAAACGCCAAGCCACATCATCGCTCCCGCCATCCATCTCACGCAGGAGCAGGTGGAAGCGGATTTCCGCCGCCTGCATAAAAATCTCCCGCCCGACCGCGTGCTGACCGAACCTGCCCAGCTGGTCGGGGAAGCCCGCCAGGTTCTTCGCGAGAAATTCCTGGCTGCGGACGTCGGCATCACGGGCGCGAACTTCCTCGTAGCCGAGACAGGCTCGTCCGTAATCGTCACGAACGAAGGCAACGGCGATCTCACACAATCGCTCGCGCGCGTGCACGTGGTCGTCGCCTCAATCGAAAAGGTGGTGCCGACGCGGGAAGATGTGAGCGCGATCTTGCGCCTGCTGGCGCGGTCGGCCACGGGGCAGGAGTTCTCCACTTACACGACATTCTCGACGGGCCCGCGCCGGCCGGATGATCCGGACGGACCGCAGGCCTACCACGTGGTCATCCTCGACAACGGTCGCTCGGAGATGCTGGGCACCGCCTTCCGCGAGGCGCTGCGCTGCATTCGCTGCGGCGCCTGCATGAACCACTGCCCGGTCTACGGCGCCATCGGCGGTCACGCCTACGGCTGGGTCTATCCGGGCCCCATTGGATCGGTGCTGACGCCGTCGCTCATCGGCGTGAAACAAGCTGCCGACCTGCCCAACGCATCGACCTTCTGCGGGCGCTGCGAGCAGGTCTGCCCGATGAAAATTCCGCTGCCCAAGCTGATGCGGCATCACCGCGAGGCAGATTTCGAGCTCGGTGGCCCGTCCTTGCCTTATCGGATCGGCCTTAGGACCTGGGCCTGGTTCGCCCAGCGACCAAAACTCTACCACATGGCGGCTCGACTTGCGGCGGCGGCACTGGGCGCGTTCGGGCGGAGGCGCGGAGCCTTTCGTCGTCTGCCATTTGCCGGCGATTGGACCCGGCATCGGGATTTCCCGGCTCCGCAGGGGCGGACCTTCCAGCAGCTCTGGGCCGAGCACAAGGCGGGGGCATTGAGATGAGCAGCCGTGACGCCATTCTCTCGAAGATCCGCTCACAGCTCGGCGTGAAGCGTGATGATGCCGAACGGCGAGCCATCGTCGAGGAGCGCCTTTCTTCGCATCGCCGTCACCTCACACCGGGGCGTGTGAAGGGGAGAAACGTCGAGGAGCTTCTGAAACTTTTCCGGGGCTTTCTCGAAAAAGAATCCGCGACGGTTATCGAAGTCGACAGGAAGCACGACATCCCCTCGGCCATCGCAAATTATCTGCGCACCAACAATCTGCCGGCACGCATTCGCGTCGGCGGAGACGCGATGCTGACCCAGCTCCCATGGGGCTCGGAACCGCATCTGGAAATGCTGCTGGGGCGTGCCCAGCCAAGCGATGAAGTGGGGTTGTCTCACGCGGCAGCGGCCGTTGCCGAAACGGGCACGTTGGTCCTCGCGTCGGGACCGGACAATCCGGTCACCCTCAATTTCCTCCCTGAGAACCACATCGTGGTGGTCGAGGAGCGGGATCTGGTACCGAGCTACGAGGATGCGTGGGATAGGATTCGGGCGCGCTTCGGGTCAGACGGGATGCCCCGCACCGTCAACTTCATTTCCGGCCCGTCCCGCACCGGCGACATCGGCGGCCGCATCGTCATGGGCGCTCATGGGCCTCGGCGAGTTTGCGTGATTGTCGTGCGGAACTCCGACTCAGCCAGCTGACAATGTCTTAACGTGTCCCTGCCGGAGTAGTCAGTTCACCTTCCATCAACGTGCGCTTAGCCGCACCGGCCGGTTTGCCATGCCTCTCGGAGGATTGGCTCGTTCGCCGAAGATGCTGGCGAGCGGAACCGCCTCGCCGCGGAATTGTTGCGCCCACAGCAGCTGAACCGTCTGCGGCTCGGGCCTGAGCCGCATCACTGGCGTGTCACCCCCGTCATCTAGGAACTCAAGCGTCTTGGCTACGTCCGGATGCTGCATTTTCGCAAGCGCCGGATCATCGGGCGAAGGCGTCTCCGTCAGATAAGGCGCGATGGGGAACGGACGATAGAACAGCTCCTCGGGGTGCTCTTCATCGAACTCAGGCGCTGCGACCCAGGACGTCGGACCATCGCCATTTCTTCTGTCGGAATGCCATGCCCTGCTCCAACCAAATCGCCCGAGTTGCTGCTCGCTCCCTCTGCCGAATTCGTCTGTATTGAGAGCAGCAAGCCGCAATTCTGCTGACTGCTGCGGCGCAGCCTCGAATTTCGACTGTGAAAGCGTCGTATTCGCGCTGTCTTTCGTATCAGACCCGAACGAAGCTTTGAGCAAATTCGCCGGCTCCAGAGGCAAGCTCGCCAACGCAGCCATCTGCGCCAGCTTCATCCGATCTGCGTCCGATGGCCTACTGGGGCGAGCAGCCAAACGGGGCTCCGCCACGAGCTTTGGCTTCGGCTCCAATTTGGCCTGTGCGACAACGGGCGTGGGAGCACGCTGGAGTTCAGGCTTCGGTGCTACGCGAGCTGGCTGAGACGCCTTGCGCGTGCCGACATTGGCAGCGGCGATTTGCGTTGCACGCTGAGCAGCGGACTTGCGCAGCTCATGGTAGGCCGCCACCTGAATGGCGAGATCCTGGTGCTTCGCGCGCGCCTCGTGGACGTCCGCCGGCGTCAAAGGCTTACCGTCAGCGGGAATATGTTTTGTCCGTCCGTCAGGGAAGAGAAGCGCCAGCTCGTAACGTGGCAGCCGCGGCCAGGCTCGCACGCGGTCCGTATCCACGTGAACGAACGGAATGGCGGATGTTGGATAATAGCCAACGCCGCCGCGCTCGCGAACGAGAGCCGAATAACGGAGCTTGCGGAGCGGTACGTCCGGGAAATGCACGTCCGCCGCCTTGCCGAGCATGTGCCGGCTTTGCTTGGCTTGCCCACCACGTGTCCGGCGAAGCATCTCGTTGGTCGCAGGCGACCGGTAGCCGGAAATGATGTGGATGGGCTCCTTGGAGCCGAGCTCAGTGTGAATCTCCCAGAGCAGATCGATCAGCTCGGGATCCATGCGGGTTTTCTCGTTCCGCCGCCAGTCCCGCATGAGCCAATTGATCTGCTCCATCGCCTCGGGAACGTATTTGCCGTCCCGCTTGTACTCGACGGTGATGGTTTCCTTGGTGTGGATGTTGTGAAGGGAGATGGTTCGGGTCTGCGGAAGCTCGGCAACGAGTCGCGGCGCCCAATACACAGCACTGAATGCCAATGCGACAGCACCGGCTAGGAGACTCAGCTTACGCTTTGACAAACACCCCACCCCTGACCGAACGCTGACTGTCTATCGGGCCTGAGATACGGCCCGTAACAGTTTCTTAGCGTTAACGCTGTTTCGTTAACCTCCCGTTAAGCTCCCCTCAGAACACGCCATAAGAAGCCGGTGGGGCGACAAAGAGGCAAAAGAGGTTGGGGAGAGCGAAAACGTGCTCTTCAGTTAATGTGCCTGCCTAAATGAAAAAGCCCACGCGAAACCGCGCGGGCTTTTCAGAGGGAAGGTCAGCAGCGTCGGCTTACCACTGCCCGAAGACCCGACGTGCCCAATCCGGTTGCGAGTTGGACGACCACGAGGACGACGGCGACCACGTTTTCCGGGTTTCTGCCAGCCGTCCGACGACCTCAGCCTGTACTTTGCCAAGATCCTCGTTCTGCTTCGCAATGAGATGGGCCTTGCCTTCAAGCCCCATCTGAATGCGTTGCTCGTGTCCGTAAACGTCAGACCACGTCTTCAACTTGCCGTCGTCATCAACCCACGCTGTGAAGTAAGTGATGTGCACGGGGATCTTCTTGCTCAGGTTGACGTGGTTGTTGCGCTGCCCGCTTTTCACGGCCGCCTGGACCTTGCCAGCGGTCCAGCCATCCGACTCCGCCAGCAGCACCGAGGCGAACTGCAGCGGATTCCGCACCCGCATACACCCGTGGCTGAACATGCGCCGCGAAGACTGGAACAGGTGCTTCGCCGGCGTGTCATGCATGTAGACGGCGTGCTTGTTGGGGAACAGGAATTTCACCACGCCCAAAACGTTGCGGGCACCGGGCGGCTGATAAACGTGGTAGTTGCGAATATCGACCCGGGTCCAATCAACCCGAGACGGGTCGATGTCCTTCCCGCGATACTGGATCCGCAGATCATTCCGTTCGAGCACTCGCGTTCCGCGCACGAGGCCGGGAAGGATCTCCTTGACCTTGATGCTGTCCGGCACGCCCCAGGTGGGATGGAAGACGATCGTCTCCATCTCATCGGAGAAAATCGGGGTTTGTGTATCGGCCTTGCCGACGATGATCCGCTCCGTGAAGACCGACTCACCGTCCCGCATCACGCGCAGCGTGAACTCGGGAATGTTGGCCCAGATGTAGAACTCGCCGAGGTTCTCGGGCATCCAGCGCCACTGCTCCATGTTGACCAGAAGCTTGCGCAGTCTGGCCTCCTTGGAGGTGCGCTCCTTCTTGGCAGCGGATTTGCCTTTGGCCGCTCCTTCTTCCTCGGCTTCGTCAGGCATCGTGCCGTTCTTGAGCGCAAGATAGGCCTGACGAAGCTTCTCGAACTGCGGATGCCGCGGGTGTAGCCCACGGAGATATGCGTCGGCGGCGTCAGCGGCAGCTATGCCCGCCAACACCTCAGATGACGGAAGAAGGGGTGGCTGCCGATCGAGGTAATTCGAAAGTCGACGGGGATCGACACGGCCGCCGCGGGCATGGTTGGCGTATTTCAGGACAGCGAGCGATAGTTTGAGCTCGGTCGATGCTACATCCGCCGGATCGGCGGAAACCGGAGCGGACGGCAGATCGAAAGCGGACGCCTCGAGGCCCCAATCATCCGCCTGCCGAATCTCGGCCATTGCAGCCTCGGCACGGCTCGTGAATTTCCCGTCCTCGACCCAGAGAAGATCGTCGCCGCGGGCTTCGTAGAAGGCGGTCAGGGCCTCCCGATCCTGGTTCGACAAGCCTTTGGCTTCAGCGATTTGCTTCAGCAGTTCGGGCTGGAACTTGTATTCGACAACCACTGGAGCTTCAGAAGCGGGTTCGCCTTCCGCCTGTGGCTGTGCGTCGGCAGGAACAGCAGCGGCTTCCTTTGCAGCATCGGTTTCCGCCGGCGAAGCGGCTTCTGGAGTCTCGGCCGTAGCCGTAGGCTCGCTGTTTTCAGAAGGACCTTCCGCCGTAGCTGCCGGTTCTACTGGCTCTTCAGGTTTCGCTTCGGCAGTGCTTTCGCTCGCAGCCGGCTGCTCGTCTGTCGCGTCTTGCGCGGTAGCAGTTTCTGGCTCGGCCGGAGATGAAGGCTGATCGGCTTCAGCAGCCGCGTGCTCGGGTGCAGTGTCGCTTGTCTCTGCCTGTTCCGTCACCGCCTCTTCAGCCGGCGACGCGACCTGCTCAGCCTCGGCAGGCTGCTGGTTCGACTCGGCGGCCGTCTGTTCCGAGGAGGGCTGTGCGTCCGTTGATGCTGCTTCCTGCCCGGAGGCCTGAGCATCAGCTGGCGGAGAAGCCGCAGCCTCTCCCCCAGCAGCAATCGCCTGCTCGGCTTGCTCTGCTCCACTGGGCTTTACGTCTTCGGTCGCTAGCGCTCCGCTGGCAAAAAAAGCGGAAAGAGCGAGTCCGGGGAGCAGAATCCGGGCAGATCGCATCAGCAGTTCTCCTTTCAGCTGAGATGCTAGGTAATGCACCCGCGCCTCAGCCGGTAACATTTTCTGGGCTGGTTTCTCCTCAGACTCTTCTTATGTCGGAACTGTGGCCGAAAAGCCAATCGGTTTTGCTAACGCCGACCGACGTCAGTGGGTTCGCGGCTCCAGGCCATATTCCTGCATCTTTCGATACAGTGTCGAACGGCCGATTCCGAGCCGCCGCGCGACCTCGGACATATGCCCTCGATAGCGCCCCAGCGCGAGCCGGATCATGTCCGCCTCGATTTCGGTCAGACTGCGCACATCGCCGGTCTCCGTAATCGCCGGAATGCCGATGGCCTTGGCGCCGTCGTTGCGGCGCAGCTCGATCGTGCGCGGCACTGTCGAGTCAGCGCCGATCATGGCCGGGCCGGTATACATCGCGGGCTTTGGCGGAGGCGGCGCGGGCGGAATTTCCGGTGCGCGCCCTTGCACGTGCATGGCGATCTGCGGGAACTCGGCCACGGTGAGTTCTGGGCCATCGGCCAGCACCACCGCCCGGAACACAGCGTTTTCAAGCTGACGGACGTTACCGGGCCACGAGTACTTGGTGAGAAGCTCCATTGCCTCCGGACTGATCGAGGTCACGCGCTTGCCTTCCTCGGCCGCGAAGCGAGCCAGGAAGTGATAGGCGAGCTCGGGGATGTCCTCCGGCCGCTGACGCAGCGGCGGCACCCAGATGGGGAAGACGTTGAGGCGATAGAAAAGGTCCTCACGGAAGCGGCCCGACTTTACCAACTCGATCATGTCGCGGTTGGTGGCCGAAATGATCCGAATGTCCACTTTCACCGGCCGCTTGGCGCCAATGGGGTCGATCTCCCCCTCCTGAAGCGCGCGCAGCAGCTTCACCTGGACCTCGAGCGGCAGCTCGCCCACCTCGTCGAGGAATAAGGTGCCGCCGTCAGCCTCCTGGAATTTGCCGATGCGCTTCTCGACGGCGCCGGTAAACGAGCCCTTCTCATGACCGAACAGGATGCTTTCGACCAGGTTTTCGGGGATGGCGCCGCAGTTGACGGTGACGAACGGTTTGCCGGCACGGTCGCTTTCGCCCTGGATGGCACGAGCGATAAGCTCTTTACCGACGCCAGACTCGCCCTCGATCAGCACGGGGATCTGCGAGCTGGCTGCCCGCTTGCCAAGCGCAACGACACGCTGCATCGAAGGCCCGGCGATGAGGTCGCTGAACGTCAGCCGGCCTTCCGACTTCTTCTTGAGCCGCGCAATTTCGCCGCTGAGCGCCTGGAGCTTGAGAGCGCTGCTGATCGAAACCTCGAGACGCTCGGGGCTTGCCGGCTTCACGACGAAATCAACCGCTCCTGCCCGCATGGCCTGGATGGCTGCGTCAATGGAGCCATGCGCAGTCTGCACGATGATCGGCGGAACGCCCGGCTCGTTGCGGAGCCGCTCGAGCACCGCCTGGCCGTTCGTGCCTGGCATTACAAGGTCGAGGAGGACGAGGGCGTAATCTCTCTTCTCGGGACCGGTAAGAATGTGGAGGGCCTGGTCACCGGAAGCAGCTGTCTTGGTCTCCAACCCAAATCGTTTGATGCATTCTTCAAGTAGACGGCGCTGGGCCGGATCGTCGTCGACGATCAATACGCGCTTTGGCATGATCAACTCGAACACAACGCAAACAACTACTACCGGAACTCGCGAGCGTGTGCCCGCCACCGGCTCCCCGCAGAGTGCACGCCAGCCGTAAACAACTGGTTGCCGCCGGACCCAAGCTGGTGCTTTTCGTTGGCCATACTCAGCTTGAACCAACTGCCAGAGACCCGCACATTACCCGGCAAGTCCCTGCCGATGTTTTCCAACTCCGGGAGTCCTCGAATGACCGTTGACCAGATGAGATTCACCATCCGCTCGCATTGGGCCGCACAAACCTCCTCTGCAGCAGCGACTGCGCCGGTCGATCTCGGCCCGATGCCCAAGTGGAACCTGAGTGATCTCTACCCGGCTCCCGACTCACCAGAGATCGAACGGGACTTCGCGACTGCAGCTGCGGAGGCCAAGCGACTCCGTGAGACGTATCAAGGCAAGCTCGTTGCCATGGGCCGGGATGGTGCGGCCCTCGCGGAAGCTGTGCAGGCCTACGAGAAGCTCGCCGACCTCATGGGGCGCCTCGGCTCCTACGCTGGCCTGCTCTATGCAGCCGATCAGTCCGATCCGGCGCGCGCGAAGTTCTACGGCGATACCAGCGAGCGGCTGACGAACATCTCGAAGGATCTCATCTTCTTCGAGCTGGAGCTCAACCAGATCGACGATACGGATCTCGCGGAGGCGCTGAAGGACCCCGCGTTGGCCCGCTACAAGCCGTGGTTCGACGATTTGCGGAGAGAAAAACCGCACCAGCTCGACGAAAAGCTTGAGCAGCTCTTCCACGAAAAATCCCAGACCTCTCGCGCCGCATGGGATCGGCTGTTCAACGAGACGATGGCCGCGCTGCGCTTCCCCGTTGAAGGCGAGCCGGAGCCGTTGCCGCTCGAGCCAACACTCAATTTGCTGACCAATCCCGACGAGAACCGCCGCCGCGCCGCTGCCGAAGCCCTTGCCCAAGTTTTCAAAGAAAACCTGCGGCTGTTCACTCTCATCACGAATACGCTGGCCAAGGACAAGGAGATTTCGGACCGCTGGCGCAATTTCAAGGACGTTGCCGACTCCCGTCACCTCGCCAACCGCGTCGAAGGGCCGGTAGTCGAAGCGCTGGTTTCGGCGGTGCGCGCGAGTTATCCCAAGCTCTCCCACCGCTACTACCAGATGAAGGCGCGCTGGCTGGGAAAGGATCGGCTGGCCCACTGGGATCGCAATGCGCCGCTACCGGAGAAGCCCGAGCGTATCGTGCCCTGGTCTGAGGCGCGCGAGATCGTGCTGACGGCCTACAACGGCTTTTCGCCAGAGATGGCGAACATCGCCCGGAAGTTCTTCGACAATGGCTGGATCGACGCGCCGGTCCGTCCAGGCAAGTCGCCGGGCGCCTTTGCGCATCCCACCGTGCCGTCAGCGCATCCGTACGTGCTGCTGAATTACCAGGGGAAGTCGCGGGATGTGATGACGCTGGCCCATGAGTTGGGCCACGGCGTGCATCAGGTGCTTGCCGCGCCGCTTGGGCCGCTCCTCTCGCAAACGCCGCTCACGCTCGCCGAAACAGCTTCCGTGTTCGGTGAAATGCTCACCTTCCGCGCACTGCTGGCGGACGCAAGAGATGCCCGCGAGCGCAAAGCGCTGCTCGCCTCCAAGGTGGAGGACATGCTGAACACGGTTGTTCGGCAAATTGCGTTCTACACCTTCGAGCGGAAGGTCCACGAGGAGCGGCGGCAAGGCGAGCTAACTCCCGATCGCATCAACGAGATCTGGATGGAAGTGCAGAGCGAAAGCCTGGGCCCGGGCATTGAGCTCAAGCCGGGCTACGAGGTCTTCTGGACCTACATCCCGCACTTCATCCACTCGCCGTTCTACGTCTACGCCTATGCATTCGGCGATTGCCTTGTGAACTCGCTCTATTCGCTCTACGAGGATGCCCACCCCGATTTCGTGGCCAAGTACTTCGACCTGCTGAAGGCGGGGGGCTCGAAGCACCACTCCGAGCTGCTGGCACCCTTCGGGCTCGACGCCCGGCAACCTGAGTTTTGGCACAAGGGCCTAAACGTCATCGAGCGGATGATCGACGAGCTGGAAACGCTCGATAAAACGGTAGCCTAAATGCGGGCCTACATTTCCTGCGCCCTCTCCCACAAAGGAGAGGGCGCAGACCGCCTTACGCAAGCCCGGCCAGCGCGGAAATGGCCATATCCGCAATCAAGCCCAGGAACAGGGCCCAGCCGACGTCCCGGTTCGAGCGGAACCGGCGGAGGCAGTTGGCCGGGTCGTCAATATCAAGCGTGGTCACCTGCCAGGCCAGCGCAATGGCCACAACGGCCAGGGCCGTGAAAAAGATGAGGTGCGCGCCAGCGAGGAAGCCAGCGATGGCCCAGAGGACCACGGCGCCCGCATAGAAGCCACCGACCCAATCCTGAGTTGCATCCCCAAACCGAAGAGCTGTCGACTTCAAACCAAGGAGAGCATCGTCCTCCTTGTCCTGGTGCGCATAGATCGTGTCGTAGCCGATCGTCCACAGCACGCAGCCCGCGTACAGCACCAGCGGCGCGGCGCTGAGCTCACCGTAGACGGCAGACCAGCCTACCAGCGCGCCCCACTTGAACGTCAGCCCCAGAACGACCTGAGGCCAAAAGGTAAAGCGCTTGAAGAACGGGTAGATCGCCACAAGGCCCAGCGACGCGATGCCGAGCCAGATCGTGAACGTGTTGAACTGGAGCAGAACAACCAGGCCGACGAGCGACAACCCGATGCCGAACAGCAGCGCCTGAAAGACGCTGACCTGGCCGGAAGGAATCGGCCGCAAAGCTGTCCGCGCAACCTGTCCGTCGTAGTTTCGATCGACGATGTCATTCCAGGTGCAGCCCGCCCCCCGCATCACGAACGCGCCGATAAAGAACAGCACCACGTACCAGAGATTCGGATAGGGCCGGCCGCGCGAAAGCTCCGCCAACGCCAGCGACCACCAGCATGGGAACAGCAGCAGCCAAGCCCCGATCGGCCGATCGAAACGGCCGAGCTTCAGGTACGGCCGGATCGCGGCGGGGGCATGCCGATCCACCCAGTTGTCAGGCGGAGCGTCGGCAATGATCTTCGAGGTGTTGGTCGTAGCGTCCATCGCAACGTTTGCAGGTTGGCGAGCAAGTTGCCCAGCTACGAGCACGCGATCGCAGCCACAAGATGGCACGTTGAACTGGCTCTGCAACCACGCGGGCTACCACATCAAGACGCCTTGCGCTATCAGGCGCCATGGCCATTCACGACTTCAACGCACAGCGCTTGTTTGTACAGCAGCCCCTGCACGGGGGCGCGCTCATCCGCTGCTCGGACGATCAGGCGAACTATTTGCGCAACGTACTGCGGCTTGCGGCCGGCGCCGAGATCCTGATCTTCAACGGATCGGATGGCGAATGGCGAGCGAAACTCCACCTCGAAGGCAAACGGGGATGCAGCCTGGAGGCCATTGAGCAGGTACGCCCGCAGGAGGGCGGTCCTGACATCGACTATCTGTTCGCGCCGCTGAAACGCGCGCGGTTGGACTACATGGTCCAGAAAGCGACGGAGCTCGGCGTTGCGAGATTGCGCCCCGTACTGACCCGGCACACCATTGCCGAGCGCGTTAACGTGGAGCGGATGCGCAGCAACGTCATCGAGGCGGCTGAACAGTGCGGCATCCTCCGCATTCCCGAGATCGCCGAACCGGAGAAGCTGGACCGGGTACTCGATCGGTGGGACGCTGCTCGACCACTTGTGTTTTGTGATGAGCGGGCGGACGTGCGAGATCCGATAACCGCCCTTCGATCGGTTTCGCAGGGTCCCGTTGCCGTGATCATCGGCCCGGAAGGGGGCTTTGCTCCCGAGGAACGCGAGCGACTTCTGGCCCTACCGTTTACGGTGCGGATTTCGCTTGGACCGCGGATCATGCGGGCCGATACCGCCGCCGTTGCCGCGCTGGCTCTCGTGAACGCTGTCCTGGGCGACTGGCGCGGGGCGTAACCCACGGCCCTTGAGCCGGTTATAATGACCTCGTCCCTGCGACCGCTAACGAGCACTTGTGCTCGGACCGGAGGGCGGCAATAAAGCAGTAGCAATTCTGCAGTCCCGAACTTTTGAACAATCAGAGGCCTTCATGTCGACCCGCCAGGATGGAGCGCAGCCCAGCCCGACCGTTCAGTCGAAGGACGATCTGGTGCAGTGGATCGCGGCGGGCTCCAAACCAAAATCCGCCTGGCGGATCGGCACCGAGCACGAGAAATTCGTTTTCTACACGAAAACGCTTGAGCCGGTGCCTTACGAAGGGCCCCGCGGCATCCGCGCCCTCATGCAAGCGATGATCGATCGCTATGGGTGGGAGCCCATCATGGAGGGCAAGAACATCATCGGCCTTAAGCGGCCGAAGGGCGAGGGAGCGGAGACGGTCTCGCTCGAGCCCGGCGGCCAGTTCGAGCTGTCGGGCGCGCCGCTAGAGACGCTCCATGAGACCTGCGCCGAAACGGGAGAGCACCTCAGCCAAGCAACCGCCATCGGCAAGGATCTCGGGCTCGGGTTCCTCGGCGTCGGCTTCTCACCCAAGTGGACGATCGAGGAAACGCCGCGTATGCCGAAACAGCGCTACGCGGTGATGACCCGCTACATGCCTCAGGTCGGCAAACACGGCCTCGATATGATGTACCGGACCTGCACCATCCAGGTGAACCTCGATTTCGGCGACGAAGCCGACATGGTGAAGAAGTTCCGGGTGTCCCTCGCGCTGCAGCCGATCGCGACCGCCCTCTTTGCGGCCTCACCCTTCAAGGAAGGAAAGCCGACCGGTTTCAAATCCCTCCGCTCCGAGGTCTGGCGCGACACTGACCCCGACCGCACAGGCATGCTGCCGTTCGTGTTCGAGCCGGGCATGGGATTTGAGCGGTATACCGACTATGCGCTCGATGTCCCGATGTATTTCGTCTACCGCAACGGGCGGTACATCGACGTTGCCGGTGCGTCCTTCCGCGACTTCATGGAAGGGCGCCTGCCGCAGCTTCCGGGTGAGCGGCCCACGCTCGAGGACTGGTCCGACCATCTGACCACGCTCTTCCCGGAAGTGCGCATGAAGCGTTTCCTTGAGATGCGTGGGGCCGACGGCGGGCGCTGGCGGCGCATCTGTGCCCTGCCGGCATTCTGGGTGGGACTCCTTTACGACCAGACCGCTCTCGACGCCGCCTGGGACCTCGTGAAGGACTGGACGGCTGAAGAGCGGCAGAGCCTGCGTGATTCGGTCCCCAAGTGGGCTCTTGATGCTCCGTTCAGGAAAGGAACGGTGAAGGACATCGCGCGTGAGGCAGTGGCGATCGCCCGCACCGGCCTCAAGAACAGAAACAAGCTCAACGCGAACGGGGATGACGAGTGCATCCACCTGCACTTTGTGGAAGACACTGCGGCAAGCGGACGCACGCCCGCGGACGATCTGCTCAGTCGCTATGAAGGCCACTGGCAAGGCGACATAAACCACATCTTCACAGACTACGCGTTCTAACCAGCTGCATATGGAGACAGTGCGGTTCAGGCTGTATTCATCGTATTCGAGCTAAGTCGGGGCGCTCGGAACGGGAGGTTACACGTGAACGCTAAGCTGCTCGTGCTGGCGCTGCTCTCCGGTGGGCTGGCGATCTCAGATGCGCCGGCCGTCGACGTGCAGCTTGCCCAGGGCGGCGCGTGCACCTCGTCTTGCCGGGCACAGTACAACCAGTGCCGGATCGCAACGAAAGGCTCGCCTTCTTGCGACGCGCAGTTCGCGGCCTGCATGCGCCGCTGCATCGCCACGCGCGGTCGATGATTTCCATCGGGGGGGGTTGATTGAGGCCATTTTGGCGTGCCACCTAGCCGCAGCTTCAACGCTGATGGCTCGACCCCATGACGACCTCGGCCCTATCACACAAGCCAGTAGAAGCCCTCACGCCTGAGGAAGCCCAGGAAGAGCTCGCGCGGCTCGCAGCGGAAATCGCTTATCACGATCGGTTGTACTATCAGCTCGCTCAGCCCGAAATCTCGGATGCGGAGTACGACGCCCTCGTCCGCCGCAACGCCGAGATCGAAGCGCGCTTCCCGGAGCTCATCCGGCCCGACAGCCCCTCGCGCCGGGTCGGTGCGCCGCCCGTCGAGACCTTCGGCAAGGTGCGCCACCGCGTGCCGATGCTTTCCCTCAACAACGCGTTTTCCGAGGAGGAAATTTCTGACTTCGTGGACCGCGTGCGCCGTTTCCTCGGCATGAAGCCAGACGAAGTGATCGAGTTCACGGCTGAACCCAAGATCGACGGGCTGTCGATCTCGATTCGCTACGAAAACGGCCGGCTCGTCGAGGCGGCAACACGCGGTGACGGGACCGAAGGCGAGAACGTCACGGCCAATGTTCTCACGATCCGCGGCATTCCGCATGAAATCAAAGCGCGCGATTTTCCGGAGGTCATCGACGTGCGCGGCGAGATCTATCTTCCGCACGCCGACTTCCAGAAACTGAACGCAGCCCAGGCGGCCGCTGGCCAGAAAGTGTTCGCCAACCCACGCAACGCCGCGGCTGGTTCGCTTCGCCAGCTTGATCCCAAGGTCACTGCCAGCCGCCCGCTGCGTTTTTTTGCCTACGCTTGGGGTGAGGCCTCTCAGCTTCCGGCGCAGACCCAGTGGGGCATGTACGAGGCCTACAAGCGATGGGGTTTCCCGACAAACCCGCTGGCCCGCGTTTGCCGAAGTGTCGATGAGCTGATCGCGTACTATCGCGAGCTAAGCATGCAGCGCGCGACGCTCGACTACGACATCGACGGCGTCGTCTACAAGGTGAACCGGCTCGACTTGCAGGAGCGGCTCGGCTTCGTCTCGCGGTCGCCACGGTGGGCCATCGCCCACAAGTTCCCCGCGGAGCAGGCGATGACGATCTTGCGGGACATCGAAATTCAGGTGGGCCGGACGGGCGCTCTGACGCCGGTCGCCAAGCTCGAACCCGTTACCGTCGGCGGCGTGGTGGTGGCCAATGCCACGCTCCACAACGAAGACGAGATCAAGCGCAAGGACGTGCGCATCGGCGACACCGTCATCGTGCAGCGCGCGGGCGACGTCATCCCACAGATCGTGGGCGTTGTGCTGGAGAAGCGACCGCCGCACGCCAAACCCTTCGAATTCCCGACCGTGTGCCCTGCCTGCGGCAGCCATGCCGTGCGGGAGATGAATGAGCGAACGGGCGAGCTGGACGCCGTGCGCCGCTGCACAGGCGGCCTCGTCTGCCCCGCACAGGCGAAAGAGCGGCTTCGCCACTTCGTCTCACGCAATGCCTTCGACATCGAAGGGCTGGGAGAGAAGCGCATCGACAAGCTTTTGGAGCTGGGACTAATTAAGTCTCCGTCTGATATTTTCCATCTTAAATCTGCGCAGATTGAGGGCCTAGAGGGCTTTGGCGAGCTTTCTGCCCGCAATCTTATTGCTGCGATCGATGCGCGCCGACGCATAGCCATGGGGCGGTTCATATTTGCCCTTGGCGTAAGACACATCGGCGAGGTCACCGCCAAACTCATAGCCAAAGTTCTTTCCAGCAAGGAAGAGTTCCTTACCTACTCCGAACATGTGGCACAGGAACACAATCGTATTTGGGCAAGAGCATTTACTTCTCCTGCCAGCCCATTCACCCCACGTCCACAAAGCGTCGACGAGGAAAAAATACTGGAGTTCGGAAATCTTGTAAGGAGCGCATTTCGCAAAGAAGAGTACGCCAGAACTCAGTTGCGAATTTTGAAAGGTGTCGGACCCGTTCTTTCAAAAAAACTTACCATTGATCTTTATCGAGTCATCAGGACTTTTTTTGGCGAAAGCTTTTCTGAAAGACGAACCATAATCAGAGAGATCATAAGCTCGCGACACTTTCTGCCCGAAAAGCAACTTGCGAAGGTAATTAAAAACAAAAAACTCGATGAACTTGTTGAAACTATAGACCTATCTCTCAGCAAATGCGAGAACGCCTGGCTAGAATTCCAAGAAGATTATGAAAATCTTGTCGAGCACAACAAGGAAAGAAAATCCGAAAGGTCAACTATTTCTGAGTGGCCAGAATATTCAGCCTACGCGCGCGCGATTATGGGCGAGGAATTCAAATTGGTCGAGGATATTGCAAACCTTGAAGGGGTAGGCGATGTCGCCGCCTTCTCTCTTCTGAATTTCCTTCTTGAGGATAGAAATCGTCAAGAAATTCATCAACTACTCGATCAGATCGAAATCTTGCCGCCGGAGGCGACAAAACCATCACCAATTCACGGGAAGACCGTAGTTTTTACTGGCACGTTGGAAACCATGACCCGCAACGAGGCGAAAGCGCAGGCCGAACGCCTCGGTGCGAAGGTTGCCGGTTCCGTTTCGAAGAAGACAGACTACGTCATCGCAGGCGCCGATGCGGGCTCCAAGCTCAGCAAAGCGCGCGAGCTTGGCGTCACCGTTTTGTCGGAGGAGGAATGGCTGGCGCTCATCCACCAGGATTGAAGCCCCGCTCCGCGTGGGACGAGTTCGGACAGGGCACTTTCGCCATCCTGCCGGCCGCGATCGCCGTTATTCCGTTCGCCCTGCTTCTCGGCGCGCTCGCCGCGCAGAAAGGTCTCTCACCGCTCGAGGTCGGCCTCATGAGCAGCCTCGTGTTCGCCGGCAGCTCGCAGATGGTCGCCGTGGATATCTGGCGCGATCCGGCGCCGTGGGCGCTCCTTGGCCTGACGACGCTCACCATCAATCTGCGGCACGTGATGATGGGCGCCTCGCTCAGCCTCCATCTTGGAGGCTTTCGGCCGTGGCAGCGCTTGCTGGGGGTGGCGTTTCTCGCCGATGAAATCTGGGCTCTGGCCGAGCGCCGCGCCGCGATGGGCCAACTCCATCCCGCCTACTACGCGGGTTTGGCGGCGCTTCTCTATCTCAATTTCATTTGCTGGTCGGTGGTCGGTGCTATCGTTGGTCCAGCAATCAAGGATCCCGAAGCCTGGGGCTTCGACTTTGCCTTTACGGCGATTTTCCTGGGGCTGATCGTCGGCTTCTGGCGCGGCCCCGGCACGGCGGTCGTCATGGCCGCAAGTGCGGTTGCGGCCGTCATCACCCAAGCCCAGTTGGGTGGCGTCTGGCATGTCATCGCCGGAGCCATCGCAGGCATGTTGGCGGCGACGCTTCTCTCATTTTGGCGAGAGGAGCCCAAGACGTGAAACTCGACGCTGCCAATCTCGCAGCCATCATCGCCATGGCTCTCGCGACTTACGCGACCCGCGTGAGCGGACTCTGGCTGCTGCGGTTTGTTCGCGTGACGCCGCGAATGCAAGCCGCTCTCGACGCACTGCCGGTAGCCATTCTGACTGCGGTCATTGCTCCGGCGCTGATGAAAGGTGGTACCGCCGACATCCTCGCCGCAGGTGTGACGCTCCTTGCGGCGTCACGCCTGCCACTGCTTGCCACCGTGATCCTCGGCGTATCTTCCGCCGTGCTCTTGCGGCACCTGATTGGTTAAGCGCCCACTATCTCAGCCGATCGGTGCCGTCGCAGCTTCCAGCCAGGCGCGATCCTCCGGCCCGAGCTCCGCTCCGATCTCTTCCCGCACACGAGCGTGATAGGCATTCAGCCATTCCAGCTCTGCCGGAGTCAGCATGTCGGCCTTGATGAGCCGGCGATCGAAGGGAGCGAGCGTCAGGGTCTCGAAACCCATCACCTCGCGGTCGCCGCGCGGCGGCACTTCGGGCTCGGTGACGAGCACCAGGTTCTCGAGGCGGATGCCGTAGGCGCCTTCCTTGTAGTAGCCGGGCTCGTTGGAGATGATCATGCCCGGTTCGAGCACTGCCATGCCGCGACGGGAAATTGACTGCGGCCCCTCGTGGACGGAGAGATAGCTACCCACTCCGTGCCCGGTGCCGTGATCGTAATCGAGACCCTTCTCCCACAGCGGCCGCCGGGCCAGGGGATCAAGCTCGAGCCCCCGTGTGCCCTTCGGAAAGCGAGCCGTGGCAATGGCGATGTGGCCCTTGAGAACGAGCGTATAGCGCTCCCGCATCTCCTCCGTTGGCTCGCCAATCGCGATGGTGCGGGTGATGTCGGTTGTCCCGTCCTGATACTGAGCCCCGGAATCGACGAGATAGAGCTCGCCCGGATTGAGCTTCCGGTTCGTGGCCTCGGTAACGCGGTAGTGCACGATCGCGCCGTTCGGCCCGGCACCGGAGATCGTGTCGAAGCTGATGTCCTTCAGCGCCTGCGTTTCGGCGCGGAATTCCTCCAACCTACGGGCGACGGAAATTTCATCGAGCTGGCCGCTCGGAGCCTCCCGATCGAGCCAGGCAAGGAAGCGTGCAAAAGCTACCCCATCACGCTTGTGTGCGGCGCGCGCGCCTTTGATTTCGGCCTCGTTCTTTCGCGCCTTCGGCACGAGGCACGGATCCTGCCCACGGACGATGCGCTTCGGTCCGCCGAGCTGACGCGCAAACCACCACGAGGCGGTATTGGGATCGAGCCTAACCCGCTTGCCCGCCTCCTTCAGCTTGGCCAGCCGCTCCTCCAGGGCTTCCGGATCGCTCACCTTCGCAAATGACAAATGCTTCCTTGCGTCAGCGTCGAGCTTCTCGCGGTCGATGAAAAGCTCAGGCTTCCCCTGAACTGGCACGATGGCATAGGCCAGCGCCACAGGATTGTGAGCCACATCGCTGCCGCGGATGTTGAACAGCCACGCAATCGAATCCGGCAGGGTGAGTACGACGGCATCCTGCCCCGCGGCCTTAAGCTCCTTCTGAAGCGCCGCAATTTTGTCCTGCGCGGAGCGGCCGGCGTACTCCAACGGATGCGGGTGGACTTTTCCGGTGGGCGGCGCTGGACGGTCAGCGCCCCAAATCTTGTCCACCGGGTTCCGGCTGAGCGGCTTGAGCTTGATCTGATGGCTTTCGAGAGCGTCCGTCAGCCGCTCAATCTCGTTTACCGTGTGCAGCCGCGGATCGAAGCCGACAACCGCGCCGGCCTTGAGCTTCCGGCTCAACCAGTCGGACAGTTGCGCCTGCGGGACCTGGAGAATTTCGAACCGTTTGGTGTCGACCTGGGCCTTGGCCTGAACGGTGTAGCGGCCATCCACAAACAAGGCCGCGGCTTGCCGCGTTATGACGGCCGTCCCTGCCGAGCCAGAGAACCCCGTGAGCCATTTCAGCCGCTCGGCTGAGGGGGGAACGTACTCGCCTTGATGCTCATCGGCTCGCGGTACCAGCACGGCATCGACCTTGAGCTCGCCCATGAGCTTGCGCAGCTGATCCACGCGATCGCCCGCGTTTGCCAAACGTTCAGGGGCTTCAAAGCTCTGAAACATCGGTTTCTCCGCGCTCCGTTGGCGTCTCACTCGTTGTCCGTCACCGGACGGTATCAATTTTGAAGAAAGTGCGAACGAAACAGGCAACCTGCATGCGTACACGGCATTGCTGCATTGCAGCAGTCTGTCTACCGCACATGCGAGAACGATCTATATTAGGGGCAAAAGCTGGGAGGATGGCATCGAACTGTCCCTCAGCGACAGAAAACAAGAACCCCAGAAATTATCAGAGATGAGCTGAGCATGAGCACCCCAATGACCTACGCCGTCAACACCATTCCTTCGACTCGGCGCGCGCCCGCTCAGTCGAAGAGCTGGATTCAGCGCGCTTTCGATCGACTTCTCTCCGCGCGGCATGCGCAGGCTGAGCGGTATCTCGTGGATTACTTGTCCGCGCTGAGCGACGAGAGGCTCCGTGAGCTCGGATACGGCGACGAAGAGATCCGGCAAATTCGAGTAGAGCGCCGGCTTCCCGAGTCCGTGAACTAAATCGAATTCCAACTCCCCGTTTCCCCCGGTGAGCGCTTCGGGCCGAGGTCATCTCGGCCCAAGCCTTGCTTCGCCCAAAAGAAGAACAGAGGACGAGTGTCATGAGCACTTCAACACATTTGGCGACCCTGAGCCATTACGCTGGTGCCGAGCGAGAGGGACATGCGATTGGCCATTCGCTGTGGCACTGGGTCAAGAAGCTCGTCCACCGCATTCGAACCGAGATTGAAGACACCAAGGTTCGGTGGCATCTGGCAACGCTCCCCGACGCGCTGCTGCGCGACATTGGCATTGCCGAGGACGAGATCCATCGCATCCGGGCCTGCGAGCGCTTCACGCCGCGAGCCTGGGCTGAGCGGATGAGCCACACGCAGCGCCATTACGACGCTTGACCAGCGTCAGCGTCGACCAGCCGGCCAAACGCCGGTGGTTGACGAGCGCGAACCCATGTGCCCGGTAGGTGGCAATCACTGGAGCCGCCTGCCGGTTCAACAATCCCGACAGAACCGTAACCCCGCCAGGCACCAGCGCCCTCGCGATATCCGGAGCGAGAGCAATGAGTGGATCGGCCAGGATGTTGGCCAGGATCAGATCGTAGGTGCCCGGCAGCGTTCCTCTCGGTATTCCCTCCGCAACCCGCATCCGAATACACGTTGCCGCGCCATTGCGCCGGGCATTGCTGCGCGCGACCGCGATGGCCACCGGGTCATTGTCGCTGGCGTCGATTTGTGCGCCGCGAAGCACGCGGGAGGCGGCAATAGCGAGCACGCCCGAGCCGCAACCGAGATCCAGCACCCGTTCGAACTGCCGCTTCCGCGAGAGCTCGTCGAGCGCCATCAGGCAACCTTGGGTCGTTGCGTGATGGGCCGTCCCGAATGCCTCGCCAGCGTCGATGAGTAAGGTGTTCGGTCCGCGCGGGACACGCCCGATATCGTGGCTGCCGTGGACGATGAACCGACCCGCCGTTACCGGAGGCAGCGCAGCTTGGGAAATCGCGACCCAGTTCTCATCCGGCACTTCTTCCAGCCGAAGCGGAGGAACCGGGAATGGTAGCACTGCGCCGAGCTGATGGCTCAAGCCCTGTAGGTCAGGCGCCTCGTTGTAGTAGCCCTCCACCAACCAGTCCTCGCCGGCCTCGAACATCGTCATCGCATCGGGAGGCGGAAAAACGAGCTCGGAAAGAGCACCCGAAAGGGTGCGTGCGGCTTCCTTATCGCTGATAGTCGCGGAAATCTTGTACGACGGCATGACCTCACTCGGCCCAGCTCCCGACGATTTTCGGGCTGTCAGGGGTAATGCGCCATCGCCCCACTGTCGACAGGGCAAACCGTCAGACTTCGGCTGCGGAACCATCCTCACGAAGGAGCCTCTAGCATCTCGACCCCTTCCCCGTGGTCCGAAGACGAGAGTTCGTCGAGAAAGGCGTCCCACCGCTGGTCAATCAGCGCGGCGGCCAGCTCAGGTGGCAACGTTTTCAGCGAACCGTCCGACTCCTCAACGACGATCCCCTCCTCAATCAGCCGCCCGAGCGCGTCCTCGATCTCGAAATCGACGTCGACGCCGAAAGTCTCCAGCATGTATTGCTCGATCGCGTGATCGATCGTCGATAGATCCGACCGCTTGTAGTTGCCCTTCGCGAGCACCGAGTAGAGCAGGATCTCCTCCTTCGTGTCCTCCTCGGCGGCGCGGCTTGCGAGCTTGATCAGAACCCCGCGATTGTCGGCCATGGCGTGGAAGTAGAGGTTCTGCGCCATGATGACCATGTAGCGCTGCCGCTCGGTGAAGAACTTCTTGCATTGGCGGAAAATGATGCCGCCCAGCCCAAACATGGCACCGGCTGCAGCGAGTGGATTGGTCGTCACAAGGGCCAGTTTTCCCGCAGCACTGAACGCCCCCATACCAAGCCCTGCACCGCTGGTGATTCCCAGCTTGAGCTTGTCGAGCGGCCGGAAGTTCACCCGCGTGTTTGGAAAAACCATCTCGATGTCCGCGCGCGGGATATTCTTGAAGAGCTTCATGTAAATCAGGTCATCCCTGACGTCCGGTGCCAGAAGACTGCGCATCCGGCGCACGGCCCGGGTCGCTGCGCGCCGGGACACCTTCCGCTCGCGCATGATCTCCGCGACCCGCTGCTCCTCCGACTTGAGCTTGAACAGGACGAACAGCCGCCGGAAGATCGGCACGTCGATTTCCTGTTTACGGAGGAAACTGCGGACGGATCGGCGCTGATCTTTCCGAGTGGTGGCGCCACGGTAGTACACGAGCAGCTCCTCGAAGGCGTCGAGGTCGACGTGGAGGTCGAGCCCGTAGTGGGTCTCCCGCGTCAGGATCAGCTCGACCTGCTGCGGGTTGATGCGTGTGTAATTGGCCTGAGTAAGCAGGCGGTCGATGCCTTCCACCACCCGCTTCTGCAGGATTTTCCGCTCTTCCGGCGTATATGCCCGCGTCATCAACAGGTCGCTGTCCGGGCTGAACGGCTCATAGTCCTGTTCAAGAGAGAGAAGCCTCGCGCCGTACTGCTGCTGGCGCCAATAGTCGAGGTAGCGGAAAAAGCGTCGGGCGTGTGCCGCCTGCCCGAGCGGCCAGGCATCGGGCTCCGTCAACCGATCGATTAGAGCATACCGCGTGACCGGCAGAAACCGCTCCCGCTCGTCCGCCGTCGTACCCTGCAAAGCGTTCGCGCTCACTTGCGTTCTCCCGTTGAACGGCGCAGGCTGATCAAAGTCTGCCTGCGCGGTTGCGGGAGCTTCCCGACTCATATGCGGAATTGTGGCGGACATTGCATTTCCTCCCCGCGGGCACTTGATCGACGGCACGCCGGCAACGCCAAGCGCCGAGTTTGATCTATTCCGCCCGCCCCTTTTCGCGTACACAATAGGCCCTAATGCTCAGAATTTGCGAGCGAAATTGAGGGGGAGAGCGGCGCCGTTACCAAAATGGGACAGTCTTGGGTGGGGCCGTTAAGCAACTTTGACAAAATAGTCCGCATTGTCACAGTCATGCCGCTCTTGCCGAGCAGATAGACTGTTGCTTTCGTGCGGGGCTTGGGGGCTGATGAGTGCACGCTAGGTTTATGCCGCACCTGATCTGTCTTGCGTTGCTGCTCGTACTCGGGACGGGTGCTGCAGTGGCCGGCCAGGCTGTTGTCGTTCCCGTGAGCTGCGAGTCGCGAGACGGGCGGCTTGTCGTCTATCCCACCCGACCGAATCCCCTTGAGATCGTCTCTGAGCTGAACCGCCAGGTTTTCTCGGCTTGCCATCCGAGCAATACGAACTGGTGTCGCCCGATCATGCTCTACAAGTTCGATGTGGCTTGCGGCGGCGAGCGGGTGGCCTGGCGCGATCTTGCGGCTGCGGTGCTGGCCAGCAGCGGAACGCGGGCTTGGGTGGACAAGGACCGGCTGCACATCACTCCACCCAGAAAGTCACGGCTAGGCGACTGTGGCGCTGGCGATCCCGGCTTCACGAAGGACTGCGATCCGTGGGAACTGGGCGACAGCCGTAATCACTGGGTGCTCCCGGTCGGCTTCGCACCTGTGCACGAGGTTGGCGCACGCTTCGTCCCCTACTCGCCAGCCGACACTTCGAAACCGCCTGTCGCGTCCGCTCCTGCAGATTTCGAAACCGGCGCGATACTGCCGACCGAGCCGCCCGATACACAGGACGAAATCGAAACTGTCGAGGCCCAAATCGAGACGGACGCAAGCCCGCGTCTCGATATCGTCAACGAAAGCGCCGACGCCCCTTCTGCTCCGGCTCCCGTGAGAGTTTTCCGATCTGAAGCCGGTGGCGCGGCGGCGCCAGCAGATGCCAACGAGCCGGCCAATCCTGCCCGCATTATCAGCTCGCCCGAATTCGTTCAGGAAGTTTCCGCCGCTCTGGCTGCAGCGCAGGCGGCAGAAAAGCCGCGGGGCGAGGAGCAAGAAAATACCGGAACGCCTCCCAATGAGAACGCCCCCGCCCTGGGGGAATTTTCTGCCTCTTCCATCATCGAACGGTATCGTCCGTTGCTCTCGTGGCTGTGGGAGCAAGGTGCGGCAAGCGTGAGGCCGCTCACGGCGCAATTCGAGCGGCTGCCGCTCGAACGGAACGTTGCGTTCGCCCTGGTTGGCGCCGTGCTTTTGTCAGGCCTCGTCTCGGGAATTGGCCTGTACTCATTGCGGTCGCGTCGGGTGCGCGCCACCGCGTACCGTTCGGCGGGCCTTGGCCCCGAATTTGGGGCGGCGCCTCAGTACCGATCGTCATCAGTCGCGACCTCACAGTTCGGCGCGCCGGCCGGTCAGAGGCAAGCGCAGGCAAACGAGGCGCCGTCCGGCAACGCGCTGGTCGACCCGACAGATGAAAGAATGTGCGGCGAGCTCTGCCGCACCGCGCACGCGATGCTGCAACAGATCGATGCGCGCGTGGACGAACTGCAGGGCGTCGCGCCGCTACGCCGCGTGCTTCAGAGGGAGATGCGCCACCTCGAACAGTTCCTCACAGCCGTCATGACGGCCAACCCGAGGGAGCCCGAAGAATGGCGGCGCATGCGCAATCGCCTGCAGCGCATCGTCCGTGAGCTGCATCGACTCAGGGACATCGTCGAGGGCGCCTACCGCAGTCTGTCTGTGGGCGGGTTCACCAGCCGCGAGCCGCCGCGCGACAAGTACGAGGCTTACGAGATGCTTGGCGTCAATCCGGACGTCAGCCTGCGGACGCTCAAGAAGCTTGTGGACGCGCTGCGCGCCTGCTGGCACCCGGACCTCGCCAAGGACGAGGCCGATCGCCTTCTGCGCGAAGAGCGCATGAAACGCATCAATATCGCCTGGGATCTTATCACCGAGAAACGCCAGGAGGCGTGAGGCCAGGCCGGAGAAAACGCAATGGCGGGCAAATCCGAGAAGCCAACGAAAACCAAAAAGCCCGCCAAGCCGAACCCGGAAAAGCCGGTTCTCCTATCAGGCGGAAATCCTCAAATCCCGAAGGGTTACGGCGAAGAGCCCGTGCAGGCCTACATCGCTGCAATGCCGGGCTGGAAACAGGATGTCGGTCGCCGCCTCCATGAAATCATCTCCCGCACCGTTGCCGGCGTGCGCAAAGCCATCAAATGGAACTCACCCTTCTATGGCGTCGAGGATCACGTTTGGTTCCTCAGTTTTCATTGCTTCACGAGGTACGTGAAAGTCGCCTTCTTCCGCGGCGCTTCCCTCACTCCGATCCCGCCGGGAAAGTCGAAGCAGGAACAGGTGCGGTATCTTGATATCTACGAGGATGATGCGCTGGACGAAGCGCAGTTAGCGGATTGGGTGAAGCAGGCGGCGGCACTGCCGGGGGAGAGGATGTGAAGGCAGGCCGTTGAAATTACCCTTCGCGACAACGCGATCTCTTAGCAGAAAACGACTGTCTCCATTTGCAGCTCGTTTCTGGGCGGACTTCGAATTTTTCTCACGCGATTCCGATCCGCCAGTCTGCATCGAGAGCTATTCGCACGGCCGCTTTTATCCGCCTCTCGATTGGAAATTCACGCCACGCTACGTTCCACCAACCAACCGTCAGCCAAACGCAACCCTCATCTGTTATCGCAATGCAACAGTGGCCGCTCGCATTTTCTCGGCCGGACGGCCACACTTTTTGTCTTCTAACCACTTGCGACTGTGGCCGCGTCTCAACAATGATAGGTCCATGCGTGCGACTATAGTTCTATGAGGAGGTAGGATGAAGGGGTTCGCCGGACGGCCGTGGTGGTTGCTCACCTTACTCATCGTCCTTTCGGCGATCGCTCCTTCGCCACTTCTCGCGATGGAGGCCAACCCGCGCATCGACCTCACGCAGCATCCGGTCGGCTATCTTTCGCTCCTCATTTTCTTCATCGCCTACGGCTTCGTCGCCGTCGAAAAGGCGATCCAGCTGCGCAAGTCCAAACCCGTGATGCTTGCCGCGGGTCTCATCTGGGCGCTGCTCGGATTTGAGTACGCCATGCACGGCGAGAGCGAGGCACTCGAAGCCGCCGCCAAGCACGTGATCATGGATTACGGCGAGCTGATGCTGTTCCTCGTGGTGGCTATCACGTACGTCAACACCATGCAGGAGCGGCGCGTTTTCGACGCGCTCAGAACGACGCTCGTCAGTTTGGGGCTCAGCTACCGGCAGCTGTTCTGGCTGGTAGGCGGCCTTTCATTTGTGTTTGGCCCCATCATCGACAATCTGACGACCGCGCTCGTCATGGGCGCCGTCGTGGTGGCGGTCGGAGTCGGGAATTACAAGTTCATCGTGCTGGGCTGCATCGCCATTGTCATTGCCGCCAATGCGGGTGGTGTCTTTTCGCCCTTCGGCGACATCACCTCACTGATGGTCTGGCAGAAGGGAAAGCTGCACTTCTATGAATTCTTCTACCTGGTCATTCCCGCAGCGGTGAATTTCCTCGTGCCGGCGATCTTCATGCATTTCGCCGTGCCAAAGGGATCGCCGGAGCCGGGCAGCGAAATCAGGCACCTCAAGCCGGGCGGAATTGTCGTGGTCTGCCTCTTCCTGGCAACGCTGGCGACCGCCGTGATTTTCCGGAGCTGGTTCCAGCTGCCGCCGGCGCTCGGAATGATGCTAGGGCTCGGCTATCTGCAAATGTACAGCTACCTTCTCCAGCGCCTTGGGAAACGCCGCGCAGACCAAAATCTGGCGTTCGACTATTTCCACGAAATGCGCCGCCTGGAGTGGGACACGCTGCTGTTTTTCTTCGGCATCATTTTCGCCGTCGGCGGGCTTGGCGTCATCGGTTATCTCGCGAAGCTGTCCAACTGGCTTTATGGCGATCTGGGACCGACTTTCGCCAACATCGCGATCGGTGTGCTGGGCTCGGCGTTCGACAACATTCCGCTGATGTTCGCAGTTCTCACCATGGATCCTCAAATGTCGAGCGGCCAGTGGATGCTCGTTACATTGAGCACCGGCGTGGGTGGCAGCCTCGTTTCTATTGGCTCAGCGGCCGGCGTCGTGCTGATGGGGCTCGTGCGCAACCACTACACGTTCATGAACCACCTTCGGTGGGCGTGGGCCATTGCGCTCGGCTATGTTGCCAGCATTTTCACCCACCTGTGGCTGAACGCTTCGCTTATGTAACCCCGCGAGATGTATCTTCAGCGGCAGTCATGCTGCCGTCGCATTGAAGCGCAAAATGCTACGTCACCGGACAATCTCCGCGACGTAACTCATGCAGAAGAAGCAAGACAGCGCGAAGGAAAACGAAGCCGCTTCCGCATCCCAACTGATCGACGCCCACATCAAGGAGTTTTCCGACTGGCGCGGGAAAACGCTTGCGCGCATTCGGCAGCTTATAAAGGAGGCGGATCCCGAAGTGGTCGAGGAGGTGAAATGGCGAAAGCCATCGAATCCGCTCGGCGTCCCGGTCTGGTCTCACAAGGGGATCATCTGCACAGGCGAAACGTATAAGGACAAAGTCAAGCTGACCTTCGCCAAGGGCGCGTCGCTACCTGATCCTTCGGGCCTCTTCAACTCTAGCCTCGACGGAAGTGTGCGGCGCGCCATCGATATTCACGAGAACAGCGTTATCGATGAGGAAGCCCTCAAAGCGCTCATTCGGGCTGCCGTGGCGCTAAATGCATCGGCTCAAGCCAATCGCCAGGCGCGCACCAAAAAGAAGAGCGACTAGGACAAACGCGCGAATTTCATTCGCAAACGAAAAAGGCCGAGCATCGCTCGGCCTGCTGGTGCATAAAATTCTCGAAGCAGCTTGCGCGGCTTAGCTCGACCGGTTCGGCGACGTGAGCTGCGGTGCGATTTCGGACGGATCCTTCACCTTGCGGGAACGGCCATCGAAGCTGGCCCCCTGCTCGATGGCAAGCGTCTGGCTGTGAATGTCGCCTTCGACGACGGCGCTGGAGTGAAGAGCAACCCGCGAACCCAGGATGGCGCCCTGAACCTTCCCATAGACCTCGACAATCTCAGCCGCAATGGTGCCGTTGATGACGGCTTCCTCGCCGACGGTCAGCTTCATGCTGTGCAGATCGGCCTGGATATTGCCGTTGACACGCAGCGAGCCCTGGCAGCGAATGGTAATGGATTGGCCTTCGATGGTGAGGTCGTTGCCGATCACAGACTCGTTGGCATCCTGTCCGGACGTGCCCGAATAGCCATTGGTCCGCATCGGAGCAGGTGTTGGGGTAGGCGTACCGGTTGCCGTGTCCATGGTCTTGATCTGCAGCGCGTCGATGTTGGAGGACCTAGGTTCGGGTTTACGTGTGAACACCATACTACTCGACTCCCCTCGGACGATAACTCCGCGGCCAAACATCCGTCGGCGAAGTGGTCGAATTGTGTCCTTCGACCACTGACGATGCAGAAAATTTGTACCAGGATGAGTTGCTGAGCTGACTCTTATGCTCTGTCGACGAAGCTGTCGACCACCCGCTTCCGGCCCGCCTTATCGAAATCGACCGTAAGTTTGTTGCCGTCGACTTCTGCAACCCGGCCGTAGCCGAACTTCTCATGAAAAACGCGCTCGCCAGCCTTGTAGGAGGACTGCTTGCCAGTTGATGAGGCCACTAGCTCGCCCTCGATCATCATTGGACCGCGCTTGGGTTGGTAGCCATCCCGCGCGCGTTGCTGGGCGCGTTGCCAGCCGGGTGTCTGATAGTTTCCCTGGAAATTCGACAAATCGTCGAAGCGGCTGCGGCCGTACGGGTTGACCCGTCCGAAATCCGCATACCCTCCGCCGAAGCGACTGGGGGCCTCGACCACTTCCACATGCTGCGGCGGCAGCTCGTCCAGAAAACGGGAAGGAACAGCCGGCTGGTACAGACCGCGCGTGCGGCGGTTCTGTGCGAAGGAAATCTGCGCAAATTTCTTGGCTCGCGTGATGCCGACGTACGCGAGGCGCCGCTCCTCCTCCAGCCCAGCCTGCCCGTTCTCGTCGAGCGAGCGCTGGTGCGGGAACAGCCCTTCCTCCCAACCTGGCAGGAA
This sequence comes from Hyphomicrobiaceae bacterium, assembly GCA_002919265.1. Classification (GTDB taxonomy): domain Bacteria; phylum Pseudomonadota; class Alphaproteobacteria; order Rhizobiales; family Hyphomicrobiaceae; genus ZC4RG25. The sequence continues at coordinate 107,119 of PKEY01000105.1, forward strand.
CACCACGTCGAACTCGAGTCCCTTGGCAGCGTGCAGCGTCATCAGCGAGACACGATCTCCGCTGTCCGCCTGATCCGTGTCCATGACCAGCGAGACGTGCTCGAGGAAGCCCTCAAGCGACTCGAACTCGTGCATGAAGCGGATGAGCTCCTTGAGGTTTTCAAGGCGCGCCTGAGCCTGGGGCGACTTGTCCTGCTGCCACATGGCCGTGTACCCGGACTCGTCCAGGATCAGCTCCGCGAGCTCGGTGTGCTTCATGGTGGGGATCAGGCCCCGCCAACGCTCGAACGCGTTTGTCAGATCGAGAAGGGCCCTGCGAGCCTTGCCCGAAACCTCCTCCGTCTCGGTGATCGCGCGCGCCGCGTGATAGAGGGACATGTTGGTGGCGCGAGCAAGCGCGTGGATGCGCTTCAGGGTTGTGTCCCCCAACCCGCGCTTCGGCACATTGATAATGCGCTCGAACTTGAGGTCGTTGGCCGGGTTGAGCGTCACCTCAAGATAGGCGATCGCATCCTTGATCTCCTGGCGCTCGTAGAAGCGCGGGCCGCCGATAACCCGATACGGCAGCCCCATTGTCATGAAGCGGTCTTCGAAGGCACGCATTTGGAATGAGGCGCGCACGAGGATGGCGATGTCGTTGAGCGCCTTCCCCCGGCGTTGCAGCTCCTCGATGCGCTCGCCGATGACGCGCGCCTCCTCCTCGTCGTCCCAGACGCCTGTGACGACCACTTTTTCCCCGAGGCCGTCCTCGGTGTGCAACGTCTTGCCGAGCCGTCCGCGATTGAAGGCGATCAGGCCGGAGGCCGCGCCGAGAATATGGCCGGTTGAGCGGTAGTTGCGCTCGAGCCGAATGACCTTGGCGCCCGGGAAGTCCTTCTCGAAGCGCAGAATGTTTTCGACCTCCGCCCCGCGCCAGCCATAGATGGACTGGTCATCATCACCGACGCAGCAAAGGTTGGGCGAGGACGAGCCCTGAGCCAGCAGCCGCAGCCACAGGTACTGCGCAACGTTAGTGTCCTGGTACTCGTCGACCAACATGAATTTGAAGCGGCGCTGATAGTCGGCGAGCACGTCCGGATTCTCACGCAGGAGCCGCAAGCCTTCGAGCAGAAGATCGCCGAAATCGACTGCGTTCAGCTCCTTGAGCCGCTTCTGATAATCAGCATAAAGCCTTGCACCCTTGCCGTTGGCGAAGGCGAAGCTTTCCCCAGCGGGCACCTGATCCGGCGTGAGTCCCCGGTTCTTCCAGCCATCGATGAGCGCCGCAAGCTGACGTGCGGGCCAACGGTCCTTATCGACGCCGCCCGCCTCGATCACCTGCTTCAGGAGACGGAGTTGATCGTCCGTATCGAGGATTGTGAAACTGCTCTTGAGCCCCACCAGCTCGGCATGATTCCTGAGAAGCCTGGCGCTGATCGAGTGGAACGTGCCAAGCCAAGGCATCCCCTCCACAGCACCGCCGATGAGCTGGCCAATGCGTTCCTTCATCTCCCGCGCCGCCTTGTTGGTGAAGGTGACGGCGAGGATCTGACCGGGACGCGCGCGGCCCGAGGCAAGGATATGGGCAATGCGGGTCGTCAGCACCCGGGTTTTTCCGGTGCCGGCGCCAGCAAGGACCAGAACGGGCCCATCGAGGGTCTCGACGGCTTCTCGCTGCTGCGGGTTGAGGCCAGCGAAATACGGGGGCTCAGCCGCACGCAACGCGCGCTGCGAGATGGAAAGCTCCGAGCTGTGCGGCCGGTCCGACGTTTCCGGCCCCCCCGCCTCGGCGTTGCCGCGGATCAGATGCTTACGATTCGACTGCATGACTTGAATATAGCACGCCAACAACGGCGAATCCGGGACCTGCGGCAGCCGCGCACAGCTATTGGGGCCCAATCGTGCTGCGCTGCCGTGAAAACAGTCCAAAGTTCGCTTCACCTGTGCGATAAACCATGACGGAACGTCGGCGCGATAGAGGGGTTCACGGCGAGATCGGCCAGATAGCCGCTCTACCTTGTGGATTTCTCGTGTCGAGGCCCGGCGGCAGATGCGGATTGCACGACGACGCGGGAGTTGATTGACGATGCACGGCGTCTTCCTCTGGATCGCCGGTCTGATCGTCGCCGTACTGGCAGCGCTGTTCGGCGTGCCTTATGCCGTCGACTGGAACAGCTACCGCGGCGTATTCGAGGAAGAAGCCTCGCGCATGCTCGGCCGGGAAGTGCGGGTGGGCGGCGATGTCAGCCTGCGGCTGTTACCGGTGCCTTACGTGAAATTCGGCAAGCCGCGGATCGCCGACGCGGAGGTCGGAGACGCCTTCTTCCGCGCCGAGAGCTTCACGATGTGGCTGGCCTTGCCGCCGCTGCTACAAGGAATTTTCGAAGCCAAACAGGTTGAGCTGGAACGACCGGTTCTCAAGTTGCAGCTCCATGAAGATGGCGGCGGCAACTGGAACACTTTCACCATTCGCCAAGGCGCGCTGCCCTTTGTACCGCGGGGAATCGCGCTGCAGTCCGTGCGGATCAGCGAGGGCGTGCTAGCGGTCCACGGTCCTGACGGCAGGCCGCTTACAAGAATTGTGATCGCCGATGGCGAGCTCAGTGCGCCAGCCCTCGAGGGGCCTTACCGGATACGGGCTGACGTCCACTGGAATGGAGAGACGCGCGAGGTCCGCGCCTCGACGGCGGCACCCGCTGCTGATGGCAGCACACGCATAAAGGTCACCGTACGCTCGCCCCACTCCGGAAAATCGTACGTATTGGACGGCGACGTCCGCGACTTCACTGGGCGCCCGCAGTTCGAGGGTAGCTTCACGGCTCTCTTGCCAACCAAAACCGATCTCAATGAGCTGCGGCCAACGACTGTCGAAGCCGAGCAAGCCGGGTCGAACGAGCCGCTCAACAGCGCCTTCGAAGTGCGTGCCCAGGTCAGCGCGAATGCCGTCAGCGCCAAGCTCAGCGATGTCGCCTTCTCGTTCGAGCAGGAAGGGCAACCCCAGCTGATGACCGGCATGGCTGAGGCGAGCTGGAAGGACCAGCTAGTCGTCAAATCAAGCCTTTCGTCGCGCTGGCTCGACCTCGACAGGATTGCCGGCGTCGAGGCGGGCACGAACGCGCTGGAAGCCATGCGGCGCCTGTCGTCCAGCGTCATGGACTTGATCCCGACAGATGCGGAAGTGGCGACCAGCATCACCATCGACCAGGCCAATCTGGCCGGCGACGTCGTGAGTGGCCTCGTGATGGCCGTCGAGAATTCCGGCTCGGGGCTGGAAATCAAAGAGTTACGGGCCGCACTGCCCGGAGGGACCCGCCTTGACGTGACAGGATCGCTGTCCGGATCAGGTACAGCCGAAGCCTTCGAGGGAGACATCCTGTTACGTGGCGCCAGCTTCAGTCGGTTCGTCGAATGGGCCGCGCGCGGTTCCGGATTGTCGGAGACACGATCCAACACCGGATTCGCCGTGAGCGGACATCTGAAGTTGAGCGATGATGGGCTCGAACTGAGCAAAGCGACCGTCGATACTGGCCCCAACCACCTGAAGGGCGACCTGACGTACTATTGGTCCAACCAGAAAAGGCTCAGTCTCTCGCTGGAAACCGAATACGCTGACCTTTCTGCCTTGTTACCCGGCGCGCTTGCACCTGAGCTGCTGGGGCAGGCTATCGAGGCGCTGACGTCAGAGCAAAACAATTCCAGCGCAGCTGGCCTGTTGGCAGAGCTCGCCGGCGCGGATGTACGCATCCGGGTTCGTGCCGACAGTCTCAGTGATGGCATCCGTATGCTGCAGAACGTCGATGCCGACCTGAATCTGGAGAATGGCCGACTGCGTATTCCCCGGCTGACGGCCAGCAGTCCCAAGGGATTCAACATCGAGCTCGATGGTGACGTCCGCAGCGTAGCCGAGAAGGCTAATGGGGCACTGCGCGGAGTCATAGAGGCGAAGACGGCTGAAGCGCTCACGGAAGCGCTGCAAATCGGCCTCGCAACTCTCGGCGCCGACGAAAGAAGACGCCTTGCTTCCCTTGCGCCCCTGAGGCTTGCCTTCGTCAGCCACTTTGGCGCGAGCGATGGGAAAGGTGCTGAAATCACCATCGATGGGATCGCGCAAGGTCAGCCGCTCAAAGCAGCCCTTCAGTTTGACGATGGTCTTGCAAATTGGCGCACGAAACCGGCTGACATTTATCTGGTCGCTGACAGTACGGAGGTTCTACAGGTCCTACGCGGTCTGCTTTTCGGTGGTGGGGACAGCGGCGGCGCCCCCATGGAAGGCCGTGTTGTGCTGAAGGCTGCCGGCGTGCCTGCGGAAGACACGCTGGTTTACCTGCAGGCTTCTGGCTCTGACCTTCAGCTGACGATGAACGCGCGGGGCGCCTGGCCGGAAAATGCGGCACCCAAGTTTGCGGGCAACATCGACGTGCGGGCGAAGGATGCGTCGCATGCTCTCACCCTCGCAGGCCTTACGTTGCCGGAGCGTGCGGTGGACGGCCCGCTGAATGGAAAGCTCGCCATCGCAGCGGCTGACGATCAGCTCACATTCCGCCTCGATCAGCTCGAAGTTGGAAGCGCGCGGCTGACGGGAACAGTCGCGCTGAGTGGACTTACAGCCGGGGACCGCAAGCTAAACGTTGAGCTGCAGACCGATACGGTCTCCCTGCCCCACCTTCTTTCCTTTGCTTTGGCCCCCGATGTCGATGGAACTCCGGTCGCCGAACTTTCTGACGGCTCCCAATGGCCGGATCGGCCGTTTGACTTCAGCAATCTCGAAGATCTGAACGGGCACCTCAAGCTGCAGGCCAAAACCCTGGAGCTTGGACAGGGCTTCGGGCTTTCGGATGCTCAGATAGAAGCGGAAATCGCACCGGGCCGGCTTTCGATCACAAAACTAGAAGGACAGGCTTTGGGCGGAGCGGTTTCCGGGGCCTTCAAACTCGAAAAAACGACAGCGGGCGCGCAGACATCAGGAGCTTTCGGCCTTTGGGATATTCGCCTCGACCGGATCAAGGGCGCGAGCGGTGCTCCCGTCGGCACTGGCCAACTTCGGCTGTCGGCTGAGTTTCAAGGACAGGCAATCACGCCGCGCGCGCTCATTCCCGTGCTTACCGGGCGCGGTGAATTGGAGCTGAAATCAGCCCGGTGGGAACGGTTGGCCCCCGGCGCGGTCGAAGTCGCTGCCGATACCGTGTTCTCCGGGCAAACCGCACCCACAGGGGAACCACTGCGCCAAGCGTTACGCAGCGCATTGGCCTCCAAACCGCTCATGCTCGGAAACCAGAAACTGGCGATCGAAATCGACGCCGGCGCCCTCAAGATCGCGGCATTTTCGGTCGAGACACCTGAAGCCAATGTCGTCAATCAGACGACGGTCGATTTGGCTGACCTGAAGATCGACAGCGAATGGAAGCTTGAGCCGAAAGCTACACGCGGCAGCACAACGCCGCTGCCTGGCATCTCCGTCGCATATGTCGGTCCGCTCAAGTCCATCGCCAGCCTGGAGCCGCAGCTTTTCATCGATGCGCTCGAGCGCGAACTCGCCGTGCGCGGCATGGAGCGCGATGTCGAGCATCTGGAGCGGTTGCGCCGCGAGGATGAAGAGCGCGCCCGAGCGGAGGCGGAGCGTCTGAGGAAGCTCGAAGAAGAACGTCAGAGACAGATCGAGGCCCTTCGCGGAATGGGCGCACAAGGGCTGACGATCGACGTGCCGTTCCCGCTTCCGACTCAAACGCCAGCGACTTCGCCGTCACAGCAGAATTTCTTCGAAGCCCCGCAACCCACACCGCCGCCGCGGAACGTGCCACCGCGTCCGTCGGAACCGCTGCCGTGGGATCTTCCCAGTCGCTCTTGAACCTACGTCGCGGCTTTGGCTCGCGAGCGATAGTAGTCGAGCACCCAGATACGGATGGCGCTGGAGAGCCCAGCATTCCCGCGCCGCGCATCGATTTCTTCAACCAGGCCAGCCATGGATTGGCCGCGTTCAGAAGCCGCTTCCTTCAAGGCCTCCCAGAACGGCGCTTCGAGTGAAATCGACGTGCTATGCCCCGCGATCTTGAACGAGCGTTTGACGGGTCTCACGGCACGGCTTTCAGAGCGGTTCGTCAAATTCGGCGCTGTTGCTAATCCGGGTTGCCCTCGCAGTCTGAGGGACTTTCGCGCTTCAGCGCATCAAGCCGCCGCTGCTGTAGTTCACGCTCGGCTTCGATGCGCTTGCGTTCATGTTTCGGGCGGCCAAAAGCTGCACGATTGGCCGCCGCTTGAGCCTCCTTAGCCTCTCGCGCCTTCTGCTTTCGAAAGCGACGAAGGTTCACAATTTCGGCCATAGGAGGCTCCTTCGCTCACTCTTCCTCGTCTGGTCCGAGCATCTTCTCAGGCCGAACGATCGCGTCGAATTCTTCCGCCGTCACATAACCGCCGCCGACAGCCTCCTCGCGCAACGTCGTACCCTTCCTGTGCGCCTCTTTCGCGATTTTGGCGGCGTTGTCGTAGCCGATCTTGGGTGCCAGCGCGGTGACGAGCATCAGCGAACGCTCGACAGCGGCCCTGATGTTGTCCTCACGTGGCTTGATGCCGACGATGCAGTTGTCCGTGAAGCTCCGCGCTGCATCGGTCAGCAGCCGAACCGACTGCAGGAAGTTATAGGCCATCACCGGGTTGAAGACGTTCAGCTGGAAGTGGCCCTGGCTGCCCGCAAACGTCATTGTGGTGTGATTGCCGAACACCTGGGCACACACCATCGTCACAGCCTCGCACTGGGTCGGGTTCACCTTGCCCGGCATGATGGACGAGCCCGGCTCGTTTTCCGGCAGCGCAAGCTCACCAAGACCAGAACGCGGCCCTGAGCCCAGGAAGCGAATGTCGTTGGCGATCTTGAACAGGGACACGGCAACCGTGTTCAGGGCGCCGTGACTCATCACCATGGCATCGTGCGCTGCCAGGGCCTCGAACTTGTTGGGGGCGGACTTGAACGGCAGGCCGGTAATCTCGGCAATCCGCTGGCAAACCTTCTCCGCAAAGCCCCTCGGCGCGTTGAGGCCCGTGCCGACGGCCGTGCCACCCTGAGCCAGCTCCATCAGCATCGGCATCGTCAGCTCGATGCGCTTGATGCCGTTCTCGATTTGCTGAGCGAACGCTGAGAACTCCTGGCCGAGCGTCAGCGGCGTCGCGTCCTGCGTATGCGT
>PKEY01000100.1 GCA_002919265.1 Hyphomicrobiaceae bacterium
GGCAGCTCGACAGCCGAGATGTGGATGGAACGGCCGATCTCCAGACCGGTGAGGTCCACCGTGAAGTACTCGGGGATACGGTCCGGAGGGCAGATGACCTCGATCTCGTGGCGCACGATGTTGAGCACGCCGCCGCGCTTGAGACCCGGAGAGGCGCCTTCGTTGATGAAGCGGACCGGGACGACCACCCGCACGTGCTCGGAAGCACCGACGCGCTGGAAGTCGACGTGAATTGGGATGTCCTTCACCGGATCGAACTGAACATCACGCGGCAGCACCCGGCGCTTCTGGCCATCGATGTTGATGTCGAACACCGTCGACAGGAAGCGGCCGCGCTGAAGGACGCTGATGAGTTCGCTGGTATCGATCGCGATGGTTTCCGGCTCCTGCTTCTCACCATAAATGACGGCAGGAACTTTCCCCTGTCGACGCACTGCCCGGGCGGCCCCCTTACCAGCCCTAGGACGCGCCGTGGCCGCGATCTCGACTACTTCGACCATGGCTTTCTCCAACAAGTAAAAGGGCCACCACGGGCCCCACGTTGATGTCCCCGGCCTCCAAGGGTGCCGAGGGATTCGTCTCTCATGTCTGAGATGCGGGCCTTATAGCTGCGGGGCAGACAAATGGCAATCGCGCTGCACCGCCGCGAAGCCTTGAGGGCAAGGGGGCTCGGGATGCACTGAGCCCTTAAGCACATAGAAGAGGTTCTGGAGCCTTCTTCTGGCTACAGAGTGGATTAGGGCAATTACTGTCCGAATGAGGACGGTAAGCCAATTTCAGTAGAACAGGCTTGAAACGCTCTCCTCACGCGAGGTCCGCGCGATGGCCTCCGCGATAAGGGGGGCAATGGATATGACACGGATGTTCTTCGCCGCCTTTACCGCTTCCGTCGGCTCTATAGAGTTGGTGATGACCAAGGACTTGAGGCTGGAGTTTGCGATCCTGGCTACGGCGCCACCGGAAAGCACACCATGGGTGATGTAGGCGAACACTTCGGTGGCGCCATTCTCGAGCAAGGCTTCCGCGGCATTGCATAGGGTGCCGCCACTGTCGACGATGTCATCGACCAGGATGCAGCGCTTGCCCTTCACGTTGCCGATGACGTTCATCACCTCGCTCTCACCCGGCCGCTCGCGACGCTTGTCGCAGATGGCGATCGGGGCATCGATGCGCTTGGCAAGAGCGCGGGCACGAACAACGCCACCGACGTCCGGCGAAACGACCATCAGGTTCTCGAGCTCGAAGTGCTCCTTGATGTCCCGAACCATGACGGGAGCGGCGAAGAGGTTGTCGGTCGGGATATCGAAGAAGCCCTGGATCTGGCCGGCGTGCAGGTCTAGCGTCATGACGCGGTTAGCGCCGGCCCGCTCGATCAGGTTTGCGACGAGCTTCGCTGAAATCGGGGTGCGCGGACCGGGCTTTCGATCCTGGCGGGCGTAGCCGTAGTAGGGGATGACCGCCGTGATGCGCCGGGCCGATGCGCGCTTCAGCGCATCGATCAGGATCAGCAGCTCCATGAGGTTGTCGTTGGCGGGAAACGACGTCGATTGGATGACGTAAACATCTTCGCCGCGGACGTTCTCCTGGATCTCGACGAAGATCTCCATGTCCGCGAAGCGGCGGCAAATGGCTTTTGTCAGGGGCACTTGCAATACCGAGGAAATCTCCTCGGTCAGGGATCTATTGCTGTTTCCACAAACAAGCTTGATTTTCAGCCCGTCAAAGTCGCCTGGTTTGCCGAACTCGAGTTTCATGGCCACTGCTCTCCCGCGCGTCCGGGCGGCTTCTAGCAAGCGGGCCTGAACGTGTAAACGTCCGGGCTTCAGCTTTTTGTGACGGCATTGTGAAGCGGCTGACAGGTGAAAGCCCAAACCGGTCTTTGGCCAGGATTAACGTGGGCCGAATTGCTCCGTTCACCTTTTCGTAGGGAAAGCTGGCCAGGGGAAGGGACGGCGATTAACGAAACACCCCACCCCGACTTTTCGGCGGGGCGGGGTGTTGGATGTCGCGAAACCTAGTTGGTGTTTAATTGACGTTGACGCTCTTGTTCGCCGGCAACAGCTTCAGGATACCCTGCGCGGCGGCGGCAGCAGCAGCGTCCGCGACCTTACCCCAATTTCCGTCAAGAGAACCTTCCGGGATCTCATTCTTCTGCGAGACCGTGCCGAGCTGCTTGCCCTGCGGATCCTTCACAAGCCAGTCGATCTGAATCGGCTGCTTGCCGTTCTGGCTGGGGCCAAGCTTGACGCGCCCCTCGACACGGTAAGCGTTCCGGTTCGAGGCATCGGCCAAAGCAATGCCATTACGCGACAACTCCCGCTGGAGCGCGGCGGTCAACGACACAGAGCCGTCGCCCGGGGCGCCTGTCACGTTCGGCACGATGGCCGAGATGGGCTCATTCCGGCTGATGCTCGCCGTCGCCGTCGGCGCTGCCTGGGCCGCCATGGACTGACTGGCGGAGCCGGATTCAGGCAGCGCCGCTGTCCTGACCGGCTGGGACGTTGAATGGGAGCTTGCCACGGCAGCAGAGGACTGGAGCCAGGTCGCCAGCGATGTCGCCGTCTTGGCTGTGATGGACTTCATCAGCTCTGGCGTGACGGCGGCCCAAGGATCACGCGACTGGCTCTGGCCAGCGACTTCCTCGCCCGTGATGCGGTGGACCCGCTGCCCGGTCGGATCGGTCAAATCCCAGATGTACGAAACCTTGGTGCTGGTCTTCTCCTTCGCGGCGACGATATAGCCGCGCAAAGTGTAATCAGCCCGGTCCGTGGGCGCGGTGGCGATGGCAACCCGCCGCTCCTGCAAATCCCTTGTGAGGTGCTCGACAAGCTGCTTGCTGACCCCTTCAGGCGCGCCGATAACCGGCGCGATTGAAATTTGCGTCTGCGCATGAGCCGGCTGGGGCGCAGGCTGCTGAGCCAGCAGCTGAGAGCTTTCTCCAGCACTCCCGATGAGATTGGAGTCCGTGCTGCAGGCGCCCAGGCCCGCGGCGAAAAACGTTGCCAGCGCCGCGAACGCAAGCCGTCTACGCAGTTGCGACGCCGCAGCAGCATGGATGGTCGTCACGTGACGTCCCCCTCTTATATCCCGCTGTTTGATCCGGCAGCCGACGTACCAACTCTGCGGCCTGTGAAAGATTCCGGTACCCGTCAGCAAGAAGCTGTAACTCTTGCCTCGCAGGGCGTCCAGATCGTTTGCCCCCGGCGAGCCGCGGTTGTCCCCCACACTGCGCAAATAAGCGGGTGTTTTCTGTGGAAGACTCGCTAAGTCAAGACAATGGCGGAGATTTGGCGACCGTAATCAGGCTCTTTTCGGTGGGTTGCTCGGCGATAACTGAAGAAAAGTGATTCGTTTTCGTAAGTGCACAGGGAACGCCGCTCCACCACATCGAGCCCGGCCTGCAAAAGGCGGTGCTCGACGTATCCGGGCAGATCGAAACGGCTGCGCGCATGAGGTTCGGGCCGGACGAAAAAGCGGGTGTTTTCGGGGGAGGCGTTCAGGAATTCGGCCTCGAATTCGGGGCCCACTTCGTAGGCACTTTGATTGATGCAGGGGCCAATCGCCGCCCGGATGCGCCTTCTTTCGGCCCCTAGGCTCACCATCGTCTCGATCGTCGATTCAAGAACTCCGGCGAGCGCCCCGCGCCAGCCAGCATGCGCTGCCGCGATAACTCGTGCCTGGGGATCGGCGAACAGGACGGGCGTACAGTCGGCGGCAAGCGCACCGATGACGAGGCCCGGCGTACGCGTGACGAGCGCATCGGCTCTGGGGACCTGGCCCGGTGGAAACGGTTTGTCGACGACGAGCGCGGTGGTGCTGTGGACTTGATAAAGCGTCAACACCTCAGGGCGTTCAGCGCCGAGGGTACGTGCCACGCGGGCGCGATTCTCCCGAACGAGGCTGGGATCATCCTTTGAACCCAGGCCGCAATTAAGGGCGCTGTAAATTCCGCCAGAAACGCCGCCCTGCCGCGTGAAAAAGCCATGGCTGATACCCTCAGCCCCAAGGCAATCCGCGCGAATGATCTCGCCATCGACAGTCATGGCGATGTCCCCCTCAAGACGTCGGTGGAAATGGCGGTAACGCCGGCACATTCGGAGATCGGACACAGATGACCTTGAATCGTCCCCCCATGCCGAATGGGTCAGCGATGCGTTGGACGCCTGCCTCGATCAAGCCGATTTCCTCCGGCCGGGCTGTGCTCATGAGCTTCTGCGACCGTTCTGCCAGGCCAAGATTAAGCAAGAACTGGGCCTGCGTTATGGGGCCATCCACAGCCAACTTTCTTTCGACGCAGTGCCGCCGAAAGGTTTCGAAATCGACATGCGCCGTCAGATCCGCTTCGCCCGGATGCTCGAGAACGGAAGCATAGCGATGTTGTCTGACGGCCTGCAGCGTATCCCCGAATGCAGAGGCGATGTGGCCGTAATCGATAAAGAGGGCGGCCAAAGGTTTGGCTGCAAGCTGCTGCAGGAGGTCTGCAATTCGCGGAAAATCAGGATGAAATTCGAAAATGTCTCCCTCCCGGGGAGCGCGATCGGTGGGGAGCCGCTCAGGGACTACGGCTTCACCGGGAACGAATGCAAACTCGCCGTTCGTGTCCAGTCCAACGCAACGCCTGCGCCATTCGCCTCGGGTGAACACGAGCTGGCATACAGGGAGCGCGTCGAGAAATTCGTTTGCCAAGAGAATAGTCGGCTGGTCGCCGGCGAATTCGACGGCGAAAGTCTCATGCCAGATGATAGGAACCTGCTCCGCGCTTTTCGCGAGCGTCTGCCGCTGAACGTCCCGGAGGATGGGGCTGCTTTCCACCAAATGCACTCTCGCGGCACCAAGGAAGCCGGGAACGATGCGCCCGGCACGGAGCATGTCGGCCATCATGGTGCCACGCCCCGGACCGAGCTCGACGAGATTGACTTGCGCCGGAGCGCCCATCGCCCGCCAGGCGACGGCCGTCCAAATGCCAATGAGCTCACCGAACGTCTGGCTGATCTCGGGAGACGTAGTGAAATCGCCGCCGGCGCCGATCGCGATACGGGTGCGGTAATACCCGTGCTCCGGATCTCCGAGGCAAATGCGCATGTACTCGGAAACAGGGATCGGCCCCTCGCGTCGAATGCGGTCCTTGATTTTCAGCGCAAGGGGATTGGCTTCTGATCCGGCAGTCATTGAAGGCTCATGTCGTTTGCGGAACGGGCCGCGTGCGTGCACGCCAGATCAGATACAGGCCGGCCAGAATCATCGGGAAGGAGTAGGCGATCCCCGGCGTGAGGATGCCGACGGTCAGCGGATGCAGCGGGTCCGGCTGCCGGAAGAACTCGCAGAAGGATCGCGCAAGCCCGTAGCCTAGCAGAAACGCGCCGGAAACCAGTCCCGGGCTCCTCAGCGCATGCGCGCGATGCGTCATCCACCTCAGGACGAGGAAGAGGACCAATCCCTCGAAGATTGCCTCGTAAAGCTGGCTGGGGTGGCGCGGCGTGGGTTCGATGCTCGCGTACTGGTACATCGCTTCCGGAAACACCATGCCCCACGGTACCGACGTCGGCCGTCCGAACAGCTCGCCATTTATGAAGTTCGCGATGCGGCCGAAGAACAAGCCTATTGGCACCGCAGCCGCACACATGTCCATTGGCGACCAGGGCGACAGGCCATTGCGACGTGCGAACGCAACGATGGCAATACCGCAGCCAATAAGCGCGCCGTGGAAGGACATGCCGCCGCGCCAGACCTGCACAATCTCCAGCGGATGCGCGAGATAGTAGAGAGGCTCGTAAAGGAGAACGAAGCCAAGCCGCCCGCCCAATACGACGCCGAGCGTCATGAAAAAGAGAAGGTCATCCGTCTTCTCTACGCCGAACGGCGGCTTTCCCGATGGCCAGAGGGTGTTATTTCCTATGAGCCTCCGTATATAAAACCAGCCGATGAGTAGTCCGGCCATGTAGGCAAGGCCGTACCACTTCACGGCGATCGGGCCGAGCTGCAATGCGACCGGATCGATATTCGGAAAGGGAATTGCGAGGAAGCTCGCGAAAAGGCTCATCTACGGCTCGTAACCAGCGGGTCGGGGTGTAGACGTTCTTCAAGCGCTGGGCGGACGTTGGCGACAGGGGAGGGTCCTGTCAACCGGGTGCGCCGATGTGCTTGCACGCATTGCTAACGGCAACCATAGTGCCATGCAACTCGAAGCACCTCAGGAGGGCGGCTTCCTATGACACAGACCACCAATCGCTTCTTCGATGAGCTCGCCAAACTGATGACCGACGCGGCCGGCGCTGCCCAGGGCATGCGGCGTGAGTTCGAAAACCTGCTCCGGTCGCAGGGCGAGAGGATGCTCCGCGAGATGGACGTTGTCCGCCGTGAGGAATTCGAGGCGGTCAAGGCGATGGCCCAGCGCGCCCGCGAGGAGAATGACACGTTGGCAGCGCGCGTGGCTGCTCTTGAGGCCGAGCTCGCCCACCTCAAAGGTCAGGCCTGATTTTCCCGACTCGGGACGCAGTGCACGCGCGCCAAGTCGCGTGCACAGGTCAACAAGTTTCTCAGCTTCTGCCCACAGTTTCTCCAGTGATCGGGCAAAAATGCTTGCTCCGCCCGAAACTGATCACTTTGACCGTGGACAATGCCACGGTGAGCTTGCGACTCGCGCCTCGCATCTGTTTTGGTCGCTCCCGTTCAGCAGCCGGTTCATCTGGGCTCACCGCTCGCCGGAGCTGATCGTTGCGTAAAGACGGGGGATGTCGAGCGTAGGTCCTCGAGGTTGACGCAAACAACAGGGGGAAGGCTGGGAATGGCGTCGGCGGATGCAGGCATCGAGCGAATGACCAACCCGATCGACATCGTCGAAGATGTTGCCCACGCCCACGATTGGGCATGCGATCGGACCGCCGAGGATGAGGTCACACTCATCGTCGCCGGGAGCTGGACGGACTATCACGTCTCGCTCAACTGGCGGGAGGATATCGAGACGCTGCATCTGGCGTGCGCGTTCGATTTCAAGGTGCCTGAGAACCGGCTGGCCGAGATTTACCGGCTAATCGCGCAGATCAACGAGCAACTGTGGCTGGGTCACTTCGATCTCTGGACCCAGGAAGGGCTCATCATGTTCCGCCACGGACTGCTGCTGAACGGGACGGTGGCGACGCCGCGGCAATGCGAGGCCCTGCTGAAGGCCGCGCTGGAGGCCTGTGAGCGCTACTATCAGGCTTTCCAGTTTGTGGTGTGGGCTGGCAAGGAGAGCCGCGAGGCGCTCGTCTCGACGATGTTCCACACTGAGGGCCAGGCTTGAGCAGCGGCACGCGCTGCCAGCCTCCGCGGCTGACACTAACCGAGCAGTTCCACCAGGTACTTGATCGCGATCGCGGCCAGGAAGCAGCCGAACCAAATCTCCAGCTTCCGCCGCGGTATGCCGTGCGCGATTCGCGCGCCCCATGGGGCCGCATAGACGCTCGCAGGGATGATGACGGCGGCACCGATGAGATTGACATAGCCGAGCGAGAGCGGCGGCAGACCGGGCACGTTCCAGCCGGCGACAATGAAGCCGAGGGCGCCGGGAATGGCGATTAGCGGACCGAAGCCTGATGCAGTGGCGACAGCCTGATGGATGGACCGGCCGTAGAGGGTCATTAACGTCGTGATGTACGCGCCGCCGCCGATGCTGAGCAACGTGGAGATGAGCCCTACGAAATAGGCGTAAAGCTCCACGAGCCAGCTTTTTGGAATGTCATCACCGAGCCGCCAGCCGTCCTGCCCCCAAAGCATCTTCACGGCCATGACCGAGGCGAAGACGGCCCACACCCACTTCAGCACGACACTTGGGCTGATGCTGGCGACGAACGAGCCGGTCGCGACCCCAAGAACGACGGGAATGGCGAGCCTTCGCAAAAGCCCAAGGTCAACGGCGCCGCGCGCCCGGTGCGCCGAGAACGACTTGAGGGAGGTCGGGATGATTATGGCCAGCGAGGTGCCGACGGCGAGATGCATGCGGATGGCCGGGTCGACCCCAAGAACGCTCCACAGCTCGTTGAGGACGGGCACGAGAATGGCGCCGCCGCCAATGCCGAACAGGCCGGCCAAAAGGCCTGTCACAAGGCCACCTGCGCCAAGCGCCACCACCAGCAGCGCGATCGTGCCTGCTGAAATCCCCGGATCCATTTCGACGTAGCGCTATGCGGCGTCCCTGGCTGCCTCGGCGGTAAGGGGCTCGACGGCGGCGAGCGCCCGGTTCAGTGGCTCCAAGCCGGAGCCTTCGCGCGCATCGGTCCCGCTCAGATGTCGTCTGAACATACGCGCGCCTGGCTCGCCATGATAGAGGCCAAGGATGTGGCGGGTGATGTTGTTGAGCCGACCACCGCGCGCCAGATGCCGCTCGATGTAGGGCTTCAGCCGCTCGACGACCTCGCGCCGGCTGACCGGCGGCTCGTCAGAGCCGAAGATACGCCGATCCACTTCGGCGAGCAGATACGGCATCTGGTAAGCGGCCCGGCCGAGCATGACGCCGTCGACGTGCTGCAGGTGCTTCTCCGCCTCATCGAGCGAACGGATGCCGCCGTTGATCACAATGGTGAGCTCGGGATGGGCCGCCTTGAGGCGGTAGACGCGATTATAGTCAAGCGGCGGCACATCGCGGTTCTCCTTCGGCGAGAGCCCCTGAAGCCAGGCTTTCCGCGCGTGGACGATGAATGTGGCGCAACCAGCTGCCGCGACGGTCGAAATGAATCGCTCAAGATCGGCCTCGCTGTCCTGATCGTCGATGCCGATGCGGCACTTCACAGTAACAGGCACCTCGCAGGTAGCCTGCATGGCAGCCACGCACTCGGCAACCAGCTCCGGCTCTGCCATAAGGCAGGCGCCAAAGCGTCCCTCCTGCACCCGGTCCGACGGGCAGCCAACGTTAAGGTTGATTTCGTCGTAGCCGAACTCGGCACCTATGCGCGCTGCTGTCGCCAGCCGCTCCGGATTGGAGCCGCCGAGCTGCAGCGCGACGGGATGCTCCTCGGTGCTAAAACCGAGCAACCTTTCCCGATCCCCGCAAATCACGGCGTCCGCCGTAATCATCTCGGTGTAGAGCAGGGCGTGACGCGTCAGCAGACGATGGAAGAACCGGCAATGCCGATCCGTCCAATCCATCATGGGGGCCACGGAAAATTTGTAAGCGTTATGTGCGTTCGCGATTGCCATTTTTCTTTCGAATATGCCGGCGGAGGTAGCGCCCTGCTAGGCGATGCTCACTAGCACGTGTTACTTCGGCAGACCATCATCGGGATTGAACGGAGATGTAGTGGCGCAGACCAGCGAATTGCAGCCCTTCCGCGAGGCGATCGTATGCACCTATCCCGAGCTTTCTGCCGCACAGTTCAGGCTTCAGAATACGGGATGGGACAGCATCGCCGTGGAGGTGGATGACCGGCTGATCTTCAGGTTTCCTCGCCACGAAACAGCAAAGAAGGCACTTGAAAGGGAGACCAGCCTGCTACGTGTCATCCGTCCCGCGGTGACAATGCGCGTGCCGGAGCCCGTTCTCCACGCTGGTCCGCCGTTCTTCTCATGCCATGTGAAGATCGAAGGCGAGCACCTTGTGCCCGATGTCTATGCAGGCCTCTCCGACTCGGACCGCGAGACATTGGCCGCGGATCTCGCACAGTTCTATGCCGAGCTGCATGCCCTCAATGCCGAGCAGATGAGGGCGGCTGGCGCGGGGCCAATCAGGGCTTGGGTGGAGCCTGAAGAAATGTTACGGCGCATTTGGCCTATTCTGCCAGCCGAATATCGCACCGAAATCGAACGCACTGTGATGTCCTGGCAGGAGCTTCCGCCGGACCCGCACGGTGAAACTTATGGTTTCTTCGACGGGCACGGTTGGAACATGGCGTTCGACCGCGCCAGAAACAAGCTAAATGGCATCTATGATTTCGGCGATTCCGGTTTTGGATCGCTACACCAGGAATTCATTTATTCGAATTTCATATCGCGCGATTTGACGATCCGGATTTGTCGCGCATACGAGCGGTTGACGAACCGCAATCTGGATCGCGAACGCATCGAACTGATGAGCACGGTGCTAAGAATATCGGAGCTTGCCGAGCTTCACGATGATCCGCGGCACGGCAAGAACATGCTCGGCTACCTTTTGGGTTGGCTGGAAAGCAGGAACTCGATCTGAATCCTTGTCGTGCTGCATTCACGACGCGCTTTCTCTCCGAACTTATCCCCGCCTTACGAAGCTGCGCCATTCTCGCCCCGTCGGATTTCATCGGGAGACTGCGGGAATGTTCGAAACGCCGAACCTGAAGCTTCCCTATATCGCGCCAGCGCAGGCGCAAAAGCACGTGACGCATAATGAGGCAATCCGCGCGCTTGATGCGCTGCTGCACATCGCCGTCGAGGACCGTGATCTTTCGGAGCCGCCGGCCGAGCCTACAGAAGGCGCCCGATATATTGTTGGGGATGACGCCGCCGGCGAGTGGTCGGGGCATGAGAACGCGCTTGCGGCGTTTCAGGATGGCGCCTGGGCCTTCTATTACCCGCAAAAGGGCTGGACGGCGTGGATCATCGACGAGGAGCTTCTTGTCGTCTGGAATGGTGCGGCTTGGGTTCCGGCTGCTGTTTCAGATCCCGCCCCGCAACTGGGCATCAACGCCACGGCCGATACAGTTAATCGGTTTACTGTGGCATCGCCTGCTTCGCTGTTTACTCACGAAAGCGGCGGGCATCAGCTGAAGATCAACAAGGCTGAAAGCAGCGATTTTGGCACCGTCCTGTTCCAGACCGGGTGGTCCGGCCGCGCCGAAATGGGCCTGGCGGGCGACGACGACTTCCATTTCAAGGTCAGTCCCGACGGCGATGTTTGGCATGAAGCAATAGTCGTGGATCGGAATACCGGGCGTGTTCGCCTTCCCGCGACGCCGGGCCGTGAAATATTGGCAGCAGATCGCACCTATTACGTCGATCCCTCCGGCGATGATTCCAATCACGGACTTTCGCCGGAAGCTCCATTTCGCACGCTGCAGAAAGCCATCGACTCTGCGCTCAACGTCGATGCGGTGGGCCATTCTGTAACGATCAAACTCGCGGATGGTGTTTATACGAGCGGCGGCTGGGTCAACCGGCCGATGTTCGACGGCTCGCAGCTCAATATCATTGGGAACCCGGATAATCCGGGCAACGTCGAAATTTCCGTCACAGGTGCGAACGCGTTTCTCGTGGACGCTGCGGGCGCGAAAGTGCGCATCGAAGGGGTAAAGATCAGCGGAGACGTCGGCATTTGGGCGCGTTATGGCGCGGTTGTGTTCCTGACCGGCAAAAACGCGTTCGGTGCATGTCCTTTCCGCCACATCGGGGCGGATAACGGCGCATTCGTCGAGATGCTGGGCGGCCAGATTTCCATCGATGGAGCTGCGCCGCATCATCTTTACGCCGATGCTGGCGGACACATTTTCTACGCGCTGGGATCGGTGGAGATCAGCGGCACACCGACATTTTCATTCGGTTTCGCCTACGCTCAGACGACGGGGCTGATTACGTCGTATGGCATAAACTGGTCTGGCAGTGCATCGGGGCCCCGATACCAGGCGACGCTCAACGGCGTCATCAACGTCAATGGCGCGGGCGCGACCTATTTTCCTGGCGACGGTGCCGGCACAGTGGCCAACGGCGGCCAATACGCCTGAAGTCAAAGCATTTCGAAGTCAATTTCTGGCGGGCGCAGGCGGCAACGTCAGCGCCTCGCCAATATTGGCAAGCGTCGTAAGATCGATGGCAACGTCGGTCGGGAAATTGAAATCGAAGCCCATACGCCAGGGAAGCTGCGCGGTTGATGCGAGCCGGTTGCGCAGCACTGAATCTGCGGCTGCGTAGTGATCCGCATTCACAGCGCGGCGCAAATTGTGGAGGATGCCGAGCGTGACGACGTCGTAATACGCGCTCAGCGGGTCCGGCGATTGGCTTTTCGGATGGAGATAACCCGCAAATGCAATACGCCCATCGTATCTGCGCGTTTTCTCGTCCTTGCCGCGATAGGCCGCGAATTGGGCATAAAGCGTTCTCACCGCCGAGGAGGCACCTTCGAATTCGAACAGGCCGCGCAACGCATAGGCGAGCGTATCCCCATACACGAAATAATCCGGCTCCTCTTTGGGCCCGGGCACGCGCCGCCAGGCATGCGGACAAGTGGGCGTTTCGCATGCGACAACCGCCTCAGTATCGGCATGCTCCCAGGCGCCGCTTAAACCCTCGACGAGGAACGTGCGGGCAGACTGCGCTGCCATCTCGTAGTCTTTTTTGCCGGTCAATTGTGCTGCCCGCCGGAGAACTGGCAGCGCAATGAGGTTTTTTGCGTGCCGGTCGCAGTTCCACGCCGGTTGCGGGCCGACCACGACGACGAACTCGCAAAAACCATCCGGCAGGCCAGCAGAGCGCGAGTAGGGGCGATTTCTTCCGCTGTGCATATTCAGAAGGAAATCTGCGAATCTGAGGCCGGCTTCGCGATACTGCTCATTCTTTGTCAGATCGTAGAGAGAGAACATCGCGGTGCCGCAGAACCCGGCGTCGATGGTGTAGAAATATCGGTTCGCTGGCATTGGCAGGTCGGGCGTGGAGGGAACACCACCGAAAGCCGCGCTTGATCTATCGGTCTCCTGAAGCCGGATCACCCAGCGCGCGAGTTCTTCCGCTTTTCGGACAGCCTCCCGATCAGCAGGGTCGCTTGCCGCAAGTGCTGCGAGATAGCGGATGACTTCGCATGCCGAGCCCGGCGTCCTGCCGATCCGCTCGTTCGGTTTGCCCGTCTTGGGATCGATCTGCTTGTAGGGGGCATGACGCAGAACGAAATCTCTAATCGGCCTGGCGACGCTCGTATTCGTCCGAACCACGGCGGCCCAGCCTATCTGCTGCGGTTCAGTCAATGGTACTTCCAGCTTCGGTGTGTCGGCGCATCCACCGAACGTTATCGCGAAGCAAAGCGCAGCGATCCAGCGAAAGGCCCAAGCAGGCCGATGCCGCCCCCTCGATCGTGTCTTCACGACATCCTGCCCCCTGGTGCCGGAAGATCATTGAACAGTGTTCAGACGCGTAGCATCTCAAGCGGAGTTTCGCCAGACCTCAGAGGTTGACCCGTAAGGTGCCGATTGGGCCGTTGCGTTCGCCGGGATAGGACGCAGCACCTTGAGAGCGTTCGGGCGCACACGAAAGTGCAACGGAGGGCTTAGGGTAACGATCTCCCCATCAACTGAAACGGGCACACGGGTTTTACGGGTCGTGATCACTAGCTCTCGGCCAAGGATCGACTCGACGCGTCCGCTTTGCCGCCAGCGGCCCATCATGACATCCAGCCCTGCTCTCGCGAGCGGCCACCATGTCCACCCGGAGACCATGTGGACCTCAAGTAGGCCATCGCTCATCCGCCTGCGGGTCCATTCGCTTTCGCGATAAATGTTGTTGGTTACGAGGACCGCTGAGCATCGGCGGGTGATTTTGCCGGTGTCGGTTTCGATCAGCAGGGCCATGCGATCGGCGCGGGACAAAGCACGCCATAGTGCCAAAGCAAACGCCAGCCAGCGGGCGAAAGGCACTTCCTTCCGCGCCCGCTGCCTTTCACGTGCCATCTGTGCGAGAAACCCGAGGCCGGCGATGGAGTGAAACGTGACGCCGTTGACCTCGGCGAGGTCGATCGTCTCGACGGTCGCGTTCGACAAAGCATCGACGGCGTGAATAACGTCGAATGGAATTTGGAGATCGCGGGCAAGCAAGTTCACCGTCCCGAGCGGAACGACGCCCAGCGCCTTGCCGGTTCCCGAGAGCAGGGATGCCGCGACGTTCAGCGAGCCATCGCCGCCGCCCACGATCACCGCGTCGAGATCAGGGCGCGCGGCGGCGGATTTGAGCGCAGGCTCGATGTTCTCGGAAGGCAGAAGCTCAACCTCGAGATCGTAACCACGGGTCCGAAAACCTTGCGCGATGTCATGAACGACGGCCGGCCCCATCTCCAGCACGGTGCTGGCTTTCGCATTGATGATGGCAACGGCTCGCAAGAGGGCATTCCTAACCTGGACGGACTGAGCAACCTGCGAAAGGTCGCTGGAGAATGGAGAACGCCCAGCCAGTAGCGTGGTTCACCTCGTCACGCGTGCCTCAGGCTCAGGCATCCTCCGCCTTCTGCGCAGCCTGCCATTCGCGGAAGTTGACCACCTCGCCATTGCGGGTGCACTCAGGGCTCGCCAGTTCAACAAAAAGCGGTGCAACAGCTTCGGGTGGCGGAAGCGTTTGTGGATCCTCGCCCGGGAATGCCTTCGCCCGCATACCGGTGCGAGTTGCGCCGGGATTAATGAGATTGGCGCGGACCGGTGTGCGCTCGACTTCGTGAGCATAGGTTTTGACCAGCGCCTCAAGGCCAGCCTTGGATGCAGCGTAGGGCCCCCAGTAGGCGTATTTGCCACTCGCCGCGCCGGACGTGACGAAAATCGCCCGTCCGGCGTCGGAGCGCCGGAGCACGGGATCGCAGGTGCGGATCAGGCGCCAGTTGGCGGTGAGGTTGATGTTGATGACATCCTGCCATGCATCGGTCGTGATGTGACCGAGCGGAGAAAGTGGCCCCAGAATGCCGGCGTTGCCCACCAAAATGTCGAGCTTCCCCCAGCGCTGATAGAGCGTCGGTCCGAGTGCATCGAGCTTTTCGCCGTTGCGCAGATCGAGCCGGAGGAGCGTCGCCGAGCCACCCGCCGCGCGGATTTCGTCGTCGAGTTCCTCAAGAGCGCCCTGCGTGCGCGCCATCAGAATGACGTGCGCTCCCTCGCGCGCGAATGCGAGGGCCACGGCACGCCCAATTCCGCGCGAAGCGCCCGTAATGAGGGCGATGCGACCCTCGAGGGGTTTGGATGTCATCGGCTATTACGCTCCCAATTCGTACAATTACTGCTGTTGCGACTCTTGTTGATGCTCGGGCGAAGGCGACGGTCCCTCTTCGGGCTTGGAATCCATGATGCCCTTCAGCTCCTCGCGCGCCCGTTCATAGAACTTCCAACCGTAATCTTTGGCTTTCTCAAGCGCCGGCTTGGCTGCCTCGATGGCCTTCTCCGTCGCTTCCTTGGCGCTTTCGATGTAGGGCTTCGCCTTTTCCCTCGCGCGCTCTGACGCCTGCATCAGTTTTTCCGCGCTCGCAGCGGAAAGCTCCTTCGTGCGCGCAAGAACCCGGGCGAGGGTGCTTTCCTGGGGCAGCAGCGTTTCCGTACGCATAGCGCGCACCGTGGCGATCAGATCCTCATGGTCCTGACGGGCCTTCGGGTTGGCGATTTTCTCGGGCGATCCGGTAAAGACGATGGTCGGCGTGCAGGCCGTTACGACCTTGCGCGCGCTCGTCAGCCAGTCGGCATTCGCAACCTGCGTCTCCTGGACGAAGTAGACCTTGTGGCCACCGATCTGCTGGCGCAGCACTTCGCGGTCGACGATCGGCACGAAGTGGCCGCCCTCCACCCGCACAAGCTTGAAGCGGCGATTCTCCGGATCGGGAAACTCCACGAAGAATGCGACGGCATTTTCCTCCGAGAGGGCCGTGTGAATGGCGTCCTCCGCGCTCGGCGCGTACGTTATGTTCCCCGCCTTACCAAGGCCATCAGGGTCGATCTGCTGGAGCAGGGCAAATGTTCCATTGCTGTTCGATTCGCGCGGCGGCAGATAGAAATGCAATTCGGGGGCGCGGGCCGACAGGTCGCCGAAGCTCTGTAGGTCGCGGCGCTTGGTAACGGCGAACAGACATTGGCGCACATCATCCGATCGGATGGTCACGAGAGACTCGGCGTCGTCAGCGTCCTGCAACAGGCGGGCAAAGATGTCGAGTTGGCCGTAACCGATGTCTGCCGGTGAGGTGAGAACCTTCCGGATGTTCTCTGCCGTTCCTGCTGAAGCCTCGCAGGAGTACGCAAACTCGGAATGGGCAAGCTGCTCCGCCAGGACGGGGCAGAAGCGGGAATGATAGGTTCCTCCTTCTTCCGCTGTGTGGATGCTGGTGGCGAAGCTCTTATGGGGGAAAGCGCCAAGCGCGAGAACGAGCGCTGCCGCGGCCACGCCTAGCCTTGCCGTCATGGGACCTCCCAATTCAAACCTCCGCGGAGCGATCGCAAGCGAAAGCCCGCCACTTCCTCTGCGGAAGAGATCATATCGCCAATTTGTGATGCAAGCCCGCCCGGGTCGCTGCCCTTCAACGGATTTCAGCGAGCAATGAGAGCTGGCGCGGAACCGAGCCACCGTTGAGGTCGGTCAGGTCGGTCGGATAGTCGCCGGTGAAGCAGTGATCGCTGAACTGCGGATTGAGATTGTCGCGCTTCTCATAGCCCATGGCCCGGTACAGACCGTCCACGGACAGGAACTGTAGCGAGTCCGCGCCCATGAACTCGCGCATCTCCTCGAGCGACATGTTGGCGGCCAGGAGCTCTTGGCGGGTCGGCGTGTCGATTCCGTAGTAGTCGCCGTATTTGATCTGCGGGCAGGCGATGCGCATGTGCACCTCACTCGCACCGGCCTCGCGCATCATGGTGACGATCTTCTTGGACGTGGTGCCGCGCACGACGCTGTCGTCAATCAGGACAATCCGTTTGCCACGGATCGCGGCCGAGTTCGCGGAATGTTTGAGCTTGACGCCGAGCTGGCGGATGCGCTGCTCAGGCTCGATGAAGGTGCGACCGACGTAGTGGTTCCGGATGATACCCAGCTCAAACGGCAGGGCTGACGCTTGGGCGTAACCAATGGCCGCCGGAACGCCGGAGTCAGGGATCGGCACAACCACGTCCACCGGCGCCGGCGCCTCCTTGGCCAGCTCGATGCCCATGCGCTTGCGGACCTCATAAACATTTCGCCCGCCGACGATGGAATCGGGGCGGGCGAAGTAGATGTATTCGAAGATGCAGGGGCGGGCCGGGCGGATCGGGAAGGGACGGTGGCTCTCAAGACCCTCGGCTGTAATGACAACAACCTCGCCGTTCTCCACTTCTCGTACGAATTCGGCGCCTACGATGTCGAGCGCACACGTCTCGGAGGCGAGGATGTAGGCCGAGCCGAGGCGGCCGATGACCAGCGGACGGATGCCGACGGGATCACGCGCGCCGATCAGCATGTCGTTGGTCAGACAGACGAAGGCGTAGGCACCTTCCAGCTGGCGCAGGGCCTCAACGAGCCGCTCGACGATCCGCCGTTTCTGCGAGCGGGCAATAAGGTGAAGGATGACTTCCGTGTCGGAGGTCGACTGGAAAATTGCGCCCGATTGGACAAGCTCGCGGCGGAGCGTCAGGGCGTTGGTGAGATTGCCGTTATGGGCGACGGCGAAGCCTCCGGTTTCAAGATCGGCGAACAGCGGTTGGACGTTGCGGAGGACCGTTTCGCCGGTGGTTGAGTAGCGGACATGGCCCACGGCCATAGGGCCGCGAAGGCGTTTGATGACATCAACCTTGTTGAAGTTGTCGCCGACAAGGCCCAGGCGACGTTCGGAATGGAACTGTTTGCCGTCGAAGGTAACGATACCAGCCGCTTCCTGGCCGCGATGTTGGAGGGCATGCAGGCCGAGGGCTGTCAGGGCCGCCGCATCATCATGGCCGAAGATGCCGAATACACCGCATTCCTCGCGCAGGCGATCATCGCCGTATCGTAGCCAATGCGCATCGTCGAACATCAGATCAGCTTGAGCCTCGCCTGCCATCAGAGCCTCCAGATCCGCTTCGACAATGCCGGCATGACGCACCTTGGCGCCGTTTTCACTCAACTGTGAGCGGCAGGCCCCAAGAGCTGCGCAACTGATATACGATTTCTTGCCGGATACAACAGCGTGACATCCTGAAACTTGGGAGATGTCGTCGCGCCCTGCTGCTCGTCTCCATTGGAGTCCGTCAGGGACGAAGGCACATAGCGCGTCAGGATGACCTTGAAGGTCTCGCCGGTGCTGCGGATCATCGGCAGCGACTTGGCTTCGCGCACCCAGGGCACCTGCTGCTGGGGATCAGGCACGAAACTCTCGTAGAACATATACGGGATGACCACGAGCACGAAGCCCCGCACGACGCCGAAGAGGAAGCCCAAAATCCGGTCGACCATGCCGACACGGCTGTCGAGAATGGCATCCGAAATCCGCGCCGTAATCAGGTGAACCACCACCAGGACGATGAGGAAAATCACTGCGCCGACTGCAATTTGCGCGATCGCGACGGGGGCATTGATCTGCCGGGCGAGGTCTTCCGCAAAGGGCTTGTGGAACAGCACGAAGTAGAGCACCGCCCCTGCAGCCGCCAGCCAGGACAGGATCGACAGAAGTTCCCGCGTCAGGCCGCGATACATGGCCAACAGGCCTGACAGGAAGCAAATTGCCAGAAGGCCTGCATCGAGATAGGTCAGCGGCCCAATCATTTCGAGGCTCCCTCAAGGACTCTCAAGCAAGGCGGGAGTAATCCCCCATTGTTCAGTCGCACGGCGCCAGTTGCTCCGCAAGCATCTTCAAATGCGGGATACGTTGTAAGGAAAGCGTCAACGCTGTGGCATCGATCTCGCCGGCCTGCGGGAGAACGGCACTCTGAAACCCGAGCTTCTGGGCCTCCTTTAACCTTGCAGTCATGTGCGCTGCCGCACGAACGGCGCCAGAAAGGCTGATCTCGCCAAAAAACACCCGATTCTGCGGAAGCGGTGTACCGGAAATCGACGAGAGCAGGGCGGCGGCTGCGGCAAGGTCCGCCGCAGGCTCCGTAATCTTCAGGCCACCGGCAACGTTGAGGTAAACGTCGTTCTGTCCGAAGCTCACGCCGCAGCGGGCATCGAGAACCGCCAGCAGCATGGAAAGGCGGTTCGCATCCCAGCCGACCACGGCGCGACGCGGCGTGCCGAGTGGGGAGGGGGCAACAAGAGCTTGAATTTCAACGAGAATTGGGCGGGTGCCTTCCATGCCGGCGAACACGGCAGAGCCCGGCGTCTGGGAGTCGCGATCGCCAAGGAACAGCTCGGACGGGTTGGAAACTTCCCGCAGGCCCTGGCCCACCATCTCGAACACGCCGATTTCGTCCGTGGCGCCGAACCGGTTCTTGACCGCGCGGAGAATGCGGAAGGGGTGGCCCCGGTCGCCCTCGAAATAGAGGACGGTGTCGACCATGTGCTCGACCACCTTCGGGCCGGCAATCTGGCCTTCCTTGGTGACGTGACCGACCAGAAGCAGCGCGCTGCCCTGCGATTTCGCGAACCGGATGAGCGATTGTGTTGCCGCGCGGACCTGGCTGACGGTCCCCGGCGCAGCCTCCAAAGCCTCGGCCCAGAGAGTTTGGATGGAGTCGATCACAACGAGATCTGGCCGGCGACCGTCGGAAAGCGTTGCCAGGATGTTGGCCAAGTTCGTTTCTGACGCGAGGGCGACCGGCGCGTCCCGCAGGCCCAATCGCTCCGCCCGCAAGCGGACCTGGGCAACGGCTTCTTCGCCCGAGAAGTAAACGGTCCGGAGGCCGCGATCTGCGAGCGCAGCGCAGAGCTGAAGGAGCAGTGTGGACTTGCCAATGCCCGGCTCGCCGCCGATCAGCAACGCGGAGCCGGGAACAATCCCCCCGCCAGTAACGCGGTCGAGCTCAGCTGACCCTGTCGGAATCCTCGGAGCTGGGTCCGTGCTGCCGGCGAGGCTCTCCAGCGCGATGACCCGCCCGCGGCTAGCCGTGAGGCCGGAGCCGGGCGGCGCTGCGTCGCCGGCGGTTTCTTCAACGATGGTGTTCCACTCTTCGCAGCTCGCGCACTTGCCGGTCCAACGGCTTGAGACGGCGCCGCAGTTCTGACAGACGAAAGCCGGCTTCGCCGCCTTAGCCATGGTGAGGGCACCTGAAGCGCTGGGCAGCTGAGCCGCAAAGGGAGCGAAGAGTGTCGACTGGTCGCCTCAAGAGCCCGCTCCCTCGTAGATGCGGTGCACGCGCCGACCGAGCCGCGACAAGAGTTCGTAGCCGATAGTGCCTGCTCGATCCGTGAGGTCGTCCAGGGTCACACGGTCACCCATGACCTCGACCCAGGCGCCCCGGTAGACCTGATCGGGCGGCACCTCGCTGACATCGACCGTGATGAGGTCCATCGAGACCCGTCCGATGACCCGCACCGGATGCGGCCCGATGTAGCCCACGGGGCCCGGATTCCCGGTGGGTCCGCTCAAGGCGCGCAGGAAGCCGTCCGCGTAACCGCAGGCGATCGTCGCAACACGCGTTGGTTTGTCGATGACGTAGGTGGCGTTGTAGCCGACGGTCTGGCCAGGCGGGACTTCAAAAACTTGGAGTACTTTCGCCGAGAGGCGCACCACCGTTCGCATCGGGTTGGGCCGCTTTTCGTGCGCGCGACCGCCATACAACACGATGCCTGGCCGGACGAGGTCGTAATGATAGTCGGGTCCGAGGAACACGCCGCCGGAGTTCGCCAGACTGCGCGGTGCTGGCGGAAGCATCGCCGTGAGACGCTCGAATTCGGCGCGCTGGGCCGCGTTCATCGGGTGCTCGGGAACATCGGCGCACGCCAGATGGCTCATGACGAGCGACAGGCGGAAATCCTGCAGAAGCTCCGGGTGCGCCACGAGCTCCATGACCTCGGACTCTGGCAGCCCGAGCCGGTTCATGCCGGTGTTGATGTGAATGGCCGCGGCGAGCTTGGTGTCACGCTCGCGGCAATAGGCGGCCCACTCGCGAATTTCTGCGAGACTGGAAAGAGCAGGGCGCAGATCGAATCCCGAATAGTATTCGGCAGCTCCCGGCAGAAGGCCGTCGAGAATGTAGATGATTGCGCCAGGGTTCACCTCGCGCAGGCGGCGCCCTTCATCGATCGTCGCGGTAAAGAATGTGCGGCAGCCTTCCTCGGTGAGGGCGCGGCAGATCTGTTCGAGGCCAAGCCCGTAAGCGTCCGCCTTGATAACGGCGGCGCACTCGGCGCGCCCTGTCGCCTCGTTAACCTTCCGCCAGTTGGCGCGCAGAGCATCAAGGTCGATACGTAGAACCGCGCGCGCATTAACCGGAATGCTTTCGTTCGCCTCCATCTGCTCTCGAGTGCTGAGAACCGCCATGAATCATCCTCAATCGTGGCGTTCCGGCAGCATGTCCTCACGGGCAAGATTGCCGAACCGCGTGTAATTGGCCTCGAAGGAGAGCTGCACGGTGCCCGTCGGGCCGTGGCGCTGCTTGCCGATGATGACCTCGGCCTTGCCGTGCACGAGTGACATTTCCTGTTGCCACTTGAGCAGCTCTTCGACGTTCGATTCCGAAGGCTTACGTCGCTCGACGTAGTACTCCTCACGGAAAACGAACAACACCACGTCGGCGTCTTGCTCGATGGAGCCGGACTCGCGCAAGTCCGCAAGCTGCGGCCGCTTGTCTTCGCGCTGTTCCACCGCACGTGACAGCTGGGACAACGCGATGATGGGAACGTTGAGCTCCTTCGCCAGTGCCTTGAGGCTCGTCGTAATTTCCGAAACTTCCTGCACGCGCCCCTCCATGGCGCGCCGCGACGAGCCTGTGAGCAGCTGAAGATAGTCCACCACAACGAGGCCCAGTCCACGCTGGCGCTTGAGCTTGCGGGCGCGGGCTGCAAGCTGGGCCACCGAAATGCCGCCAGTCTGGTCGATGTAAAGCGGGATCTGGGACATTTCCTGGCTGACCCGCACGAGGCGACGGAATTCCTCTTCGGTGATCATGCCGCGCCGGATCTTCTCCGAGGAAATTTCCGCCTGCTCGGAAAGGATACGCGTCGCCAGCTGCTCGGCCGACATTTCGAGCGAGAAGAACGCGACGACGCCGCCGTCCACGACCTTTTCGGTGCCGTCGGGTTGCTTTTCGACCTTATGGGACTTGGCGACGTGGTAGGCGATGTTGGTTGCGAGCGCCGTCTTACCCATGGACGGGCGGCCGGCCAGAATGATGAGGTCGGAGTTTTGCAGGCCGCCAAGCTTTGCGTCCAGATCGACGAGACCCGTCGAAAGACCCGATAGATGGCCTTCGCGCTGATAAGCGGCGTTCGCCATTTCGATGGCCTGCGTCAGCGCGGCGCCGAAGGTCATGAAGCCTTGGCCATACTTGCCGCTCTCAGCGAGTGCGTAGAGGCGGTTTTCGGCCTCCTGGATCTGTTCCTCAGGGGGGAAATCGACAGGGCTGTCGTAGGCCGTGTTGACCATGTCCTCGCCGATAGCGATCAGCGCCCGGCGTGTCGCGAGGTCATAGATCGTCCGACCGTATTCCGCGGCGTTGATGATCGTCGCCGCGTTGGCAGCCAGCCGGCCGAGGTACTGCGGCACCGTCAGGTTTTCGTCGATCGGCTCCGCGTTCTCGAAGAACGTGCGCAGGGTGATCGGTGTCGCCTGCTTGCCCGCCTGGATGAGCTTGGAGGCGATCTCGTAAATCTGCTGATGCAGAGGGTCGTAAAAGTGGTGCGGCTCAAGGAAGCCAGCGACCCGGTCCAGGGCCTCGTTGTTGATGAGAATGGCTCCGAGCAGGGCTTGCTCGGCTTCGATGTTGTGCGGCGGCTGCCGGAAACTCAACGGCTCGTCGGCTGCGGCCTGTGCGCGAAGCTTGTGGGAAGAAAGGAGGGCTCTGTTCGTCATGCGCGCGAAGCTAGCAGATCGAGCAGCGGACGGAGCCTGAGTTCAGGCCCCACTGCCCATCCAATCCCCATAATGCACACCGGCGCAAAAATGCGTTTGCACCAGTGCGAATCAGCCAGCATCTAAGGGAGTTTAGCGCTACCAACCGGAAAAACTGCCTTCACTCCGCGGAAGGCGATATTCGGCTGGGGAAAACGTGCAGGTGCGCGGCCGCGACAGGCAAACCAAAACGCAAACCGAGTTGAACGTAGCGTGCCTTATTCTCCGGCGAGGCGGGTTGGCTCTGAGCGGGAGCGCGTGGCTTCGTAATACCTGCGCTCTTCTTCCAGCATGTAGTCGCGAACAATGGGCAGCGCGTCGATCCGTTTGATGAGCTGGATCTGGAAGACCATCATTCCCTGGTAGCGGAAGGCCGTTTCGGAGCCGGCGAGGTAAAACTCCCACATACGGCAGAACTCTTCGCCCTTGAGCGCCACGGCTTCCTGCCGGCGCGCCATGAAGCGCTCGCGCCAGGCTTTCAACGTCTCGGCGTAATGAAGGCGAAGGATCTCGATGTCCGAAACGATGAGGCCGGCTCGTTCGATGGCTGGCAGCACCTCGGACAGCGCCGGGATGTAGCCGCCGGGGAAGATGTACTTCGCGATAAAGGGATTGGTGTAGCCCGGACCATCGGAGCGGCCGATGGAATGAAGCACGGCCACGCCGTCATCCGTGAGAAGCTCATTCAGCCGCCGGAAGAAGGTGCCGTAATGGTTTACGCCGACATGCTCGAACATGCCGACGGAAACGATGCGGTCGAACTTGCCCGCAGTCTCTCGGTAATCCTCGAGGGCGAATTCGATGGCGTTGGCCAAACCTTGTTTTCGCGCGCGTTCCTGAGCGACGGCCAATTGCTCCGAGCTCAGCGTGATGCCCTTGACCTTCGTGCCGGCGTTGGTGGCCATCCAGAGCGCCAGGCCGCCCCAGCCACAGCCGATGTCGAGCACGCGCTGGCCAGGTCTCAGCGCCAGTTTCGACGCGAGGTGAACTTTTTTTGCGAGCTGCGCCTCGTTGAGGTCAGCGCCAGGCGTGAAGTAGGCGCAGGAATATTGTTTGTCCGGATCGAGGAACAGGTCGTAGATCGCGCCGTCGATATTGTAGTGATAGGCCGCATTGCGGCGGGCGCGACTGATCGGATTGAACTGCTGTAGGCGCCGCCCGTAGCGGCGGCCCGCATCAAGCCACTGGAGCCAGCGGGGTTGCGGCTGCGCCTGCACGTTGCGCAGGAGAAGCTCCAGCAGGTCGTAGACGGTTCCGCTTTCGACGATCAGCCGTCCGTTCATGTAGGACTCGCCGAGCGTCAGCTGCGGATCGAAGGCAACTGCGCGCTCGGTGGCTCTGTCTGCGAAGCGGATGGCAACTTCTGGCCCGGTCCCGTCGCCGAAGCGATACTGGCTGCCGGTCGCATCAACGACCCTCAAATTCCCGTTGACGACGACCCTTCGGAGGATTTTTTCCAGTAGCCAGAACATGGTAGGGCTCGGACGAAGCAGAAGCTGCTACATGCTGCACCTAACTCTCCACCTCGTCAGAGAGTGCCCAGTTCTCGGCGTAACAGCAAGACGTGATTAACGTGTGTCTGCAACACGTTATCCCGAGTTACGCCGAACAGGGACGAAAGGTTCGGCTCAAGCGGCCGAACCCGTCTCACCCGTGCTGCCCTCAGCCGCGGGGGGCTGCTCGAACAAAGTCTCCGGATTGAAGGTCTCGAGCTCGAGGCGCTCCTCACGAACCACGGTCACGTCCTCGCCGCGAGCCTGCCGGGCAGCCTCCTCCTCCGATCGGGCGACATTGAGCGTAACCTTCACCTCCACCTCGGGATGCAGGCGGATCTTTACCGGATGCAGGCCCAGCGTCTTGATGGCGCGATCGAGAATGACCTGGGTCCGATCCACGGTGAAGCCGCCGTTACGCACGATCTCCGCGATGTCGCGAGTGGAAACCGAGCCATAAAGCTGACCGGTGTCACCGGCCTGGCGGATGGCGACGAACGTGTGGCCGTCGAGCTTCGCCGCAACCGCCTCGGCCTCCTTCTTCAGCTCCAGGTTACGAGCTTCGAGCTGGACACGCCGCTTCTGGAACTCCTCCATGTTTTCCTTGGTGGCGCGCAGCGCCTTTCCCTTCGGGAGGAGGTAGTTGCGGGCGTAGCCGTCCTTGACGTTGACCACGTCGCCCATCTGGCCAAGACGGCCGACGCGCTCCAACAGAATGACCTGCATGATTCGACTCCTTGCTTTCTGACTTTCGATTCTTCCGTTTCGTTCCTTCAAACGGTCGGCGAGCTGGGCGGGAACTTGCGCCGCAGCGGCGAGATCGGCTCTGCAAGACCAATCATCGCGACCGCTAGTCCGCTGAACGGATTGAGAAAAACGAGCGCGGCATACACGCAAAAAAGCAGCAGTCCGCGTACGGCCATGCCGCGCGTCACGTGATGCAGGATCGCCAGGCCGACGAGCATGTAGGCGAATATGAAGGCGCTCGCGAAACCTGATGCGATCAGGCCCGGATAACCAGGCAGGAAGGTCAGGGCGATCGTTATGGCGAAGGCAACGGGCATCTGCCGCGGCAGCGTGAGCGTCGATAGCTCCGGCCAAGGCCGAACCAAGAGCCCCGAGGCGCGGGTAATTAATCCGGCCAGCCATAAATTGATCATCGCGATCGCCATCCACATGGTGGCAATTGCGCCAGAGAAGCTCACGACCATCAGCTCTGTGAAGGTCGCGATTTCCTCTTCGCCGAGAATCTGACTGCCGGGCTGGGACGCCTGAATTTGCTGCAAAATGCCGCGCTCGAACGTTTCCCGGAGTGTCGCCCTGAGCCCGTCAATGTCGGTCGCCGTCGTCAGCAGGGCCAACGTGGCGATGCAGCCTGCCATCACCGCCGACACGCCCACGATCCGTCCGATGGGGTACCATTCGACCTCCTCTCTGTCGCCGACATTCACAGTGCGGTTGAGCAGGGTGAGGTAGGACAGGACGACTGTCGGAATTCCGAGTGCAACAAGGTGAAGAAGAGCGCCGCGCGGCGCCAGAATCACCCCGATGATGACGGGAGCGGTGACTGCCGCGGTCGCGGCTGCGGGCCAGCCCCAGCCCAAGCCCGTGATGGCGACAGGAAGAGGCGTGAGGAAGACGAGCACCATCAGCCCGACCAGCGTGCCGGTCGAGGCCGAGGCAAACAACAGGCCGGAAACCAGTCCGGCGCCGACTCCTATAAGGAGAGCAAAAGGCATGACGTGAGCTGTCCCGCACTTCCGGCGGTTAGAGGTCGGGATTGCCTTTCGGCTTACCGCCTCAACCACTGCTAAAGAGACGCCGGCCCAAGAGGGGCCGGCACTTTTATGTCCTTACTTTATGACGTAGGGCAGCAAGCCGAGGAAACGCGCCCGCTTGATGGCGCGCGCCAGCTCGCGCTGCTTCTTCGCCGAAACCGCCGTGATCCGGCTCGGGACAATCTTCCCGCGCTCGGAGATGAACCGGCTCAGCAAACGAACGTCCTTGTAGTCGATCTTGGGCGCGTGCTGCCCCGAGAACGGGCAGGTCTTCCGGCGGCGATGGAAAGGCCGGCGCAGGCCGGCTGCGGAAACATCAGCCATGTCTTACTCCTCCGATTCGGCCTCTGCCTGATCACGCTTGGCGGGCTTGGCGCGGAACGTCGACGCGCCGGCCTGCGCTGATGAACGGCCGCCCTTGCTGCCGCCACGATCATCGCTCTTGCGCATCTGCACGGAGGGCTCGGTCTCGTGTTCTTCGACGCGCAGCGTCAAAAAGCGCAGGACATCCGGCGACAGACGCATGCGCCGCTCCATTTCCGCGACGACGTCCGGCTGCGCGTCAATGTTCATAAGGGCGTAATGCGCCTTGCGGTTCTTCTTGATCTTGTAGGCCAAGGTCTTCAGGCCCCAGTACTCGGTCTTGCCGACCGTACCGCCACCTTCCGTGATAACCTGCGAGAATTCCTTGATCATGGCCTCGACCTGCTGCGGCGAGACCTCCTGGCGCGCCAGGAAAACATGCTCGTAGAGTGGCATGAATCTAGCCTTTCATCCTGTTGTCCATCCCGGCGCAGAGCCCCTATTGAGGCCGGACGAGCCGCATCGAATGGCGGCTTGAAAGGCCTCAACGACGACCTCAAAGAGCGGAGACACCGGCGGCAGGGGCGGTTGCCCTTGCACCCCCTTTTTCCACACTGTGTGGAAAAAGAACGCCCGCCGTTCAGCCCCCAACCGGGATGGCGTCGCTTCGTGAACGCGGCTCTTATACGCGAAAAGTGTCGTATCGCAAGAGTTTTGCTCCCGCCAACTTGACAGGGGTAGGCGAGCCATGCCTAAAGCGCCGGGAAAAGTTGTAGCGAATTGGCGGGTGGGCGAAACGAGACGATTGCTTTATTCGCTCGATCCTACTCACTATTTGCGCCGAAGAATCGAGGGAAGGGCGGCAGCTTAGATGGCGGTGGCATTTGTCTTCCCGGGCCAGGGCAGCCAGGACGTGGGCATGGGCCGGGAGCTAGCCGAGACGTACAAGGCGGCCCGGGACGTCTTCGACGAAGTCGACGACGCGTTGGGAGAATCCCTATCCCGGATCATGTGGGAAGGCCCGAAGGACGTTCTCACCCTGACAGAGAACGCCCAGCCGGCGCTGATGGCCGTCTCCATGGCCGCGATCCGCGTGCTGGAGCAGGAGAAGGGGTTCAAGCTTGGCGAGCACGTGAGCTACGTAGCCGGCCACTCCTTGGGTGAATATTCCGCACTGGCTGCGGCCGGAGCGCTTTCCATTCGCGATGCAGCGCGTCTCCTGCGCGCCCGTGGCCGTGCAATGCAACAGGCCGTGCCCGTTGGGCAGGGAGCGATGGTGGCGCTGCTCGGTGTCGGTCTCGATATAGCCGAAAAGGTCGCAGCCGAGGCGGCGCAGGGCGAGGTCTGCCAGGTCGCCAATGATAATGAGCCGACTCAAGTTGTCCTTTCGGGGCACAAGACCGCGATCGACCGGGTCGCAGAGGTCGGCCGCAAGCATGGCGTGCGGCGCGCGATTCCACTACCTGTGAGCGCCCCGTTCCATTGTTCGCTGATGCAACCTGCAGCCGATGTAATGGCCGCCGAGCTGGAAAAGGTCGAGGTGCGCGAGCCGGCCGTCCCCGTGGTTGCCAACGTCCTGGCGGAGCCCATCAGCGATCCTCAGGAAATCAAGAAGCGCCTTGTCGAGCAGGTCACCGGCACGGTGCGCTGGCGCGAGTGCGTCCAAAAGATGGGTGCCCTCGGCGTGACAGATTTCTACGAAATCGGAGCGGGCAAGGTGCTGTCTGGGCTCGTGAAGCGGATCCTCAAGGACGCCAATGCGATGTCCGTCGGCACGCCTGCTGATATTGATGCCGCACTTGCGGCGCTCGGGAGATAAGCCATGTTCAATCTGTCTGGCAAAGGGGCGCTGGTCACCGGCGCGACCGGGGGCATCGGAGGTGCCATCGCGCGCAAGCTGCATGCGGCAGGGGCCGCGGTTGCCATTTCCGGCACAAAGGTTGACCGTCTGGAAGCACTGGCCGCCGAGCTCGGCGATCGCGTGCACATCGTGCCGTGCGACCTGAGCGATCGTGCGGCGGTTCAGAAGCTGGCCGGCGAGGCCGAGGCCAAGCTTGGCACGCTGGATATCCTGGTGAACAACGCCGGCCTAACCAGAGATAACCTCTTCATGCGCATGAAGGATGAAGAGTGGGACCAGGTCATCGCCGTCAATCTGACGTCGACATTCATGCTCTGCCGCGCGGCTGTGCGAAATATGATGCGCCGACAATGGGGCCGAATCATCAATATCACGTCGGTGTCTGGTATCATCGGCAACCCGGGACAAGGGAACTATGCCGCCGCCAAGGCCGGCATGATCGGTATGACGAAGTCGCTGGCGCGTGAAGTTGCCTCGCGTGGGATTACGGCAAACTGCATAGCGCCGGGCTTTATCAAGACCGCCATGACCGACGTGTTGACCGAAAAACAAGTCGAGGCGATCGCCCAGCACATCCCTGCTGGCACGTTTGGCACACCCGACGACATTGCCGCGGGCGCGCTCTATCTGGCCAGCGAGGAAGCGCGGTACGTCACCGGGCAGACGCTTCACATCAATGGCGGAATGGCCATGGTTTGACCGCAAAGGAAATAAACTGCAGGGAACTTAGCGCCCGCCGAGTTTCGCGTAAGCAGTGGCAAATGCGATGCTGGTAAAGGGGTGGGAAGTGTGTTAGGAGCGCCTGCTTTCGTAAGGAGTACTTGGGGAAAAGCTGCCGAGATCAGGCGATTTCTATTTGATCGCACCATGACTCTGGTAGCCCGCTCGGAGACTCCGTTCCGGCCCGCAACCGAATTCGGTCGGGGCGACCTGCACGAACTCATGTGAAAACTAACGAGACGAGGGAAATTGCTATGAGCGACGTTGCCGAGCGCGTGAAGAAGATCGTGGTTGAGCATCTCGGCGTTGAAGCAGAGAAAGTGACGGAGAACGCCTCCTTCATCGACGATCTGGGCGCGGACAGCCTCGACACAGTTGAGCTTGTGATGGCGTTCGAGGAAGAGTTCGGCTGCGAGATTCCTGACGATGCGGCTGAGCACATTCTCACGGTTGGCGACGCCGTGAGGTTCCTCGAGAAGAACGCGAACGCAGCCTAAGAGCTGCGCTTTCCCAGTACGATCGCCGCAATTCTGTTAGAACAACAACAAGGCGGTGCTTCTGCGGCCGCGGCCGGACGCCGCCGCTTTGGGATTTGGCATGCGACGGGTTGTCATCACGGGATTGGGTCTCGTTACGCCGCTCGGATGCGGGGTCGAGGCTACTTGGTCACGCCTTCTGGCCGGGC
Source organism: Hyphomicrobiaceae bacterium (assembly GCA_002919265.1). Classification (GTDB taxonomy): domain Bacteria; phylum Pseudomonadota; class Alphaproteobacteria; order Rhizobiales; family Hyphomicrobiaceae; genus ZC4RG25. Next base: position 29,441 of record PKEY01000100.1, read on the forward strand.
ACAGCGGTGCGCGTCGGGTAGAAGAGTTTGACGTCTCGGACCTGTCCTGCCAGATCGCCTGCTTTGTACCGCGCGGCGACGGTTCGAATGGGACCTTCAATCCCAACGACTGGATGGAGCCGAAGGAGCAGCGCAAGGTCGACGACTTCATCGTCTACGCGATGGCGGCGGCCGACCAGGCGCTGGCGGACTCTGGCTTCGAAGCCAAGACACCGGAGCAGCAGGAGCGCGCCGGCGTTCTCATCGGCTCCGGCATCGGTGGCCTGCAGGGAATCGCCGAGACCGCTATCCTGCTGCAGGAGAAGGGGCCGCGGCGCGTGAGCCCGTTCTTCATCCCGGGGCGTCTGATCAACCTCGCCTCGGGTCAGGTCTCCATCAAGCATAAGCTCAAGGGTCCGAACCACGCGGTAGTCACCGCGTGCTCGACCGGTGCTCACGCCATTGGTGACGCCGCGCGCCTGATCGCAATGGGCGATGCCGACGTGATGGTCGCGGGGGGCACCGAAAGCCCCATTTGCCGCATCGCCATTGCCGGCTTTGCGGCGTGCCGCGCGCTTTCGACCAACTTCAACCATGAGCCGACTCGCGCTTCCCGGCCCTATGACAAGGATCGCGACGGTTTTGTCATGGGCGAAGGTGCGGGCGTCGTCGTGCTCGAGGAGCTTGAGCACGCGAAGGCACGCGGTGCCCGGATCTACGCTGAGGTCATCGGGTACGGACTTTCCGGCGATGCCTACCACATCACCGCTCCTGCCGAGGACGGCGATGGGGCGTACCGCTGCATGAAGGCGGCCCTCAAGCGCGCTGGCATCGATCCGAGCGCGATCGACTACATCAACGCCCACGGAACATCGACGCCGATGGGTGACGAGATCGAGCTCGCAGCCGTCGAGCGGCTCTTTGGCGATGCGGCGGCCAAGCTCTCGATGTCGTCGACGAAGTCGGCCATCGGACACTTGCTCGGCGCAGCAGGTGCCGTGGAGGCTATCTTCAGCGTGCTGGCAATCCGCGACAACGTGGTGCCCCCAACGCTCAACCTGGACAATCCATCCGTTGAGACACCAATCGATCTCGTGCCGCATAAAGCCCGTGAGCGGAAGGTCGATACGGTCCTGTCCAATTCGTTTGGGTTCGGAGGAACGAACGCCTCGCTCATCATGCGCCGCTACGTCAGCTGACACAGCGGTGCGCGTTCTCGAAGCCAGCTCTTGCCACATTCCAGCGTCATCTTGCCGATGCGCTGAGGTGCCCATATTCCGGTAACTCTAGTTTCATTTTCCGGAGACTCGGGCATAAGTCAGTGCACAACTATTCGGCAAAAGGTTCACGAGGGAATGCTGCAGGCTCGGCCTAGGACGGAGGGACGAACACGGACTCGACCTTCGGGTGTTATGCCTCGTAGTCCCGCCGAGGCCCTGGAGCCCACTCGGGCACCATCAAGGCCGAAAGGCTCGAGAACGCGCCGCGAGGTAAGAAGGTTGGGTCCGACGCTTCGGTTCATCAACGCCTTCCTGACGTTCAGCTTCCTGACGCTGGCCGTCGCTGCTGGCGGCGTGTTCTGGATTTCCTCCGAACTCGACAAGCCAGGCCCGCTTCAACAGGAGCGTACAGTCGTGATCCCGAGAGGCGAGGGATCGCGCGACATTGCCCGCAGGCTGGAGCGCGAAGGGATCATTTCCAGCGAGCACATCTTCGTCGCCTACTACCTGTCGCGCCAGATGTCGGCTTGGTTCGGCGGCACGCCGCTCCAGTTCAAGGCCGGAAATTATGAGTTCGAGCCTGGGCAGAGCATGCGCGAGGTGGCGGACCTCATCAGCCGGGGCAAGGTATCCCTCATGCGGCTGACGATTCCGGAGGGGCTGACGAGCCACCAGATCGTTGAGCGCTTGCGCGCGGACCCGACACTCACCGGTGAGATCGAGACTGTTCCCGAAGAAGGGAAGCTCCTGCCGGACACGTACCTTGTTCCCCGTGGCAGCTCGCGTCAGGCCATCATCGACATGATGCGGGCTGAGCAGCAGAAATTCCTGGAGTCCGTTTGGGAGACCCGGCAGCCAAACCTTCCGCTGAACAGCATCGAGGAGGCTGTAATTCTCGCTTCGATTGTGCAGCGTGAGACGGGGCGCAACGACAAGTTCGAGGATATCGCTTCGGTTTTCATCAACCGCCTGAAAAAGGGCATGCCGCTGCAGTCGGACCCGACAATTCTTTATGGGCTCGAAGGGGGGCAGGTGAACTGGGGACGTCCGATCTACCGGAGTGAGATCCAGAAGAAGACCAGCCACAACACGTACCAGATGCGTGGATTGCCGCCGACCCCCATCTGCAACCCGGGCCGCGAAGCCATCCGCGCCGTGCTCAATCCATCCGCTACGAATTACCTCTACTTCGTGGCCAATGGCGAAGGGGCGAGCGTCTTCTCCGCGACGCTGGAAGAGCACAACGTCGCCGTCGCCAACTGGCGGAAAATCGAGAGAGAAATCCGGGCCAGGCAGGCCGAGGCGGCCAAGGCGCAGGCCAATAATGATAATGCAGCGGCAGCCGCCTCGGAGGCGAATGCTGCCGAGGACAACTCGAACGACGGCCCGCCGCTCCCCGTGCGCAAGCCCAAGCTCTAAGTAGCGCCTCATGCCGCCGGTGGCGGCGCTTCTGAAAGGCGCGGCGCGCTGCTCGCTTGTTCCGCAGGCCGGGAGCGGTTAGGTTCCCGCGCAACAGTTGCGGCGTCGCATCTTTACTCCACGGCCCTCCAATGACGCTGAAAAGCATGACCGGTTTCGCGCGCGCCGATGGCGCGATCGGGCCGACGCGCTGGCACTGGGAAGTGCGCAGCGTCAACGGTCGCGGGCTCGACCTGCGCCTGAAGCTGCCGTCAGGCTATGAGTCGCTGGAGCCGCTGGTGCGCGAGGCCGCGGCCAAGCGGTTGAAGCGCGGCAATGTCGCCATAATGCTCTCCGTGAAGCGCGAGGAAAGCATCGCTCAGGTTCGGCTCAACCCGGAACTCTTGCAGCAGGTCCTTGCGGCCGCCGAGCAGGTCCGCGCGGCTGTCGGCGGTAGTAACATTTCCGTCGACGGGCTGCTGTCGGTGAAAGGCGTTCTCGACGTCGTTGAAGCCGAGGAGAGCGAGGAAGAAGTCGAGGCCCGCACCCAGGCGATGATGGCGAGCCTTGAAGAGGCACTCGCCGGCATCGAGGCCATGCGGGCTTCCGAGGGTGCAAGGCTCCGGCTCGTGCTTCTCGATTTGCTGCACGAGATCGAACGCTGCGTGGAGGCAGCAGCAGCCTCACCGGCCCGATCTCCTGAAGTCATTCGGGCGCGACTGAAGGAGCAGGTCGCGCGGCTGCTCGAGACGTCGAGCGCCTTCGACGAGACAAGGCTGCATCAGGAAGCGGTGCTGCTGGCAACGCGCGCCGACATTGAAGAAGAGCTGCAAAGATTGCGGGCACATATTGCGGCGGCGCGGGAAATGCTTGATACGACGGAGCCCGTAGGGCGCAGGCTCGATTTCCTGTCCCAGGAGTTCAATCGGGAGGCCAACACGTTGTGCTCCAAGGCGAATGATCGGGAGATCACGCGCCTTGGCCTCGAGCTCAAGGCGCTGATCGAGCAGATGCGCGAGCAGATCCAGAACATCGAGTAGAGCTGTGCATTCGGTGACTATTGAACGCCGCGGGATCATGCTGGTCCTGTCCTCGCCGTCCGGCGCGGGGAAAACGACGCTGGCGCGCCGTCTGCTTGAGGCGGAGTCCGGCATCGAGATGTCGGTTTCGGTGACGACGCGGAAGCCACGGCCCGGCGAGGTTGAGGGCAGGGACTATTATTTCGTAAGTGAATCCGAATTCCGCCGGATGCAGGACGCTGGCGAGCTGCTCGAGTGGGCCTGCGTTTTCGGGAATCTCTACGGCACACCGCGCTCGCCCGTTGAGCGTGCCTTGGCTGCCGGGCGGGATGTGCTGTTCGACATCGACTGGCAGGGCGCCCAGCAGCTCAACGAGAAGATGGCGCAGGATCTGGTGCGCGTCTTCATCCTTCCGCCTTCTGGCGAAGTTCTCGAGCAACGTCTGAGATCACGGGCCCAGGATGATCCCGAGACGGTGGCGCGACGCATGGCCGAGGCGGCGGGAGAGATCAGTCACTGGGCGGAATACGACTACGTCATCATCAACGCTGATCTCGAGGCGAGCGTCGCCGGCCTGCGCGCTATTCTGGCCGCCGAGCGTTTGCGCAGGGAACGTCTGCTTGGTCTCAGCGAATTCGTCCGGGAGATGCAAAAGTCGCTGTGAGTTGAACTGGAGCCCGCAGCGGCTGCTTTGAATTCGTCGTGTCTCAGGCTCTAGGAGCTCGCCGCTTCCAGTCGCGTCATCCGCTCCCGGTGCGTCAAATAAATTCCGGAGGCGACGACGATGCCCGCCCCGATGATCGTCCAAATGTCAGGCAGCTGGCCAAAAACCAGATAGCCGATGATGGTTACCGAAACGAGCTGTCCGTAGAGAAACGGCGCGAGCGTGGGGGCAGGCGCCCAGCGATGCGCCAGGATAAAGACATAGTGGCCTAACCCACCCCAGAAGCCGAGTGTGAGCAGCGCAAACCAGGTCGGGGCGTCCGTTGGCCAGGTCCACTGTGAGAACGCCCACGGTGCGATGAAGATTGTGCCCACAAGCGTCGAGTAGAAAAGCGTGACCTCGGATGGATCGTGCGCGACGAGATAGCGGGTGAGGAGAATAAACATCGCGTACGCAAACATCCCCGCGAGCGAGAACAGGACCGCCGGGTGCACATTGGCGTAGCCGGGCCGGATCGCAATCACAATTCCGCTGAACCCGACGAAGATCGCCACCAGCCGGCGCCAGCCGACCCATTCGCCAAGCACAGGGCCTGCTAGCAGGGCCACCGTAAGCGGGGCGAGGAACAGAATCGTGGTCGTCTGATCAAGGCGCAGGTGCCGCAACGCCAGCACGTTGAACAGCGTCGACAGCATCATCAGCACCGAGCGGGCGATCTGGAAGGGCAGCTTGCGGGTGCGGACCAACCTCGGGACGCTGACGATCCCCAGCAACAGCATCATGAACATCAAGTGCCCGAAAAAGCGCATCCAGACGATCTCGCCGACGGGCAGCTGTGCCACGGAAACGAGATATTTGGCCGTCGCGTCGAGACAGCCAAACATGGTGACGGCAAGCGTCACCAGCCCAATGGCCTTCAGGCGATTGGCACGCTGCAGTTCAGGACTCGGATCGGCGATCTTCTGCATGCATTAGGCCCCGCGCCCTCAGCGCAGACACTTATCTCCGCATCATTCTCTACCGGCTATCAATTTTTGACATACGCGCTTTTTCGGTAGTGCTGTTCACACAATTGGACATCGCAGCCCTGACCAGCAGTTGCCGCATGGCTCCAGAGTTGACCAGCAACTCAAATCCTGACCAAGAGTTGTGTTTGCCGAAAACAGACGCTTGTCTGTCATCCACGTTCCAACAACGTTCAGCCTCCCTGCATGCCCCCCGCCGCCCAGGCTCTTACCTACCGGCCTCTCGTTGGCATCTTGTTCATGTGCCTGGCGCATACGCTGTTCCCGGTGATGAACGGCCTCGCGCAGCTGCTGACGGAGCGTTACAGCCCGGAGCAGATCGTGTGGGCGCGCACGGGCTCTCATTTGTTGTTCGTGCTCGCGCTGTTTGCGCCAAAGCACGGCGCGCGCATCCTCATTACCAATCGCCCCGGGCTGCAGATTGCGCGCTCGGTGCTGATGTTGGTGACAACTACGTTGTTCTTCACCGGCTTGGCGTTCCTGCCGCTCGCCAAGGTGGCGGCAATCAGCTTTGCCGGACCTTTCTTCATCGTTCTGCTTGCCTGGCCGATGCTTGGCGAGCCGATCTCCGGTCATCGGCTGGCAGCCGTGATCGCGGCGTTTGTCGGTGTGCTTATTGTCGTCCGGCCGGGAACAGAGCTGTTCCATTGGGCTTCGCTGCTCATTCTCGGAAGCGCGGTGACGTACGCTTTCGAGCAGATCTACACGCGGCGTGTGGCGGCCTTCGACCGACCGGAGACTTCTGTCGTCTACACGCCGCTGGTTGGCACAATCGTCCTCTCCGGTATCGTCGCGTTCAATTGGACGACGCCGCAGTCGTGGGGGGACATTGCGCTTTTTCTGCTGCTGGGCGTCCTTGGCGGGCTTGGCCATTACTGCGGCGCGAAATCCATGACCTACGCGCCGGCCAACCTCGTCGCGCCGTTCATGTACATGCAAATGGTGTGGTCCGTCATCGTGGGGTATCTCTTCAAGGATACCTGGCCTGATTGGGGGACGTGGCTGGGCTCGGCGATTATAATCGGCGCGGGCCTGTTCATTGGCATCCGCGAAGCGCGGGGCAATAACCAACTCCACACCTAGACAGGCAACCAATCGCCGGTCTTTGGCCGCGGCCGTCAGGCGGATACGCTTTTCAACGTCGAGACGACGTACTGTTTCATTGGCTTTTTGAGCCGAAAGGGAACAACCCCTCGGGGCGTCTGCACTGCCACGCCAACCACGATGACCTCGTGGATGTAGAAGGGCTGATCGTCGATGGAAAACGTGGTCGCCCGCGCGACGTACCGCGCAATCAACGTCTGTCCCATGACGCAGCGAGGAACTTGCGCCCCAGCGTTGATCTGATCCAGCGCCGCCTTCAGGGCTTCACCTTTGCGGGCGAGGGTGACGACGGCATCGACCTCCGATGGCTTGTCACAGACAAGGCCATTGGTCGAGAAGATCTGGCCCTCGGTCAGGTCGCCCACCGACTGGCTCAACACCGAATCCGACTTCGAGGTGAAAGGGGACTGGTCAGACGCTTGCGACGGCACCGGGCCAAAAAGCGCTGCAATTGCCAGCCCGGCTGCCGCACCCCACAGTGCGGGGGACGTCACGGTTGGCCTCCTTCTGGTACGCTGGTCGGCCAAGTAACCAGCGCCACAAGGCGGGGTTCCCGCGGACGAGCGTCGCGTGGCCAAGCCGTTTTCTCAGCCTGAAGAAATGGCTAACAGCTGAAGAAAGCACCCCTTTTGGGGGTGCCTCCCATTAACGACTAGGCTCTTGGAGGTGCTGGGCAGCTCCTGTCAGGGGCCCGCCGACTGCTTTTGCGCAGCTTCGGTTTCCGCCTGAAGAATGCCGGCGGCAATGGCGCGGGCCGCGTACTCGGCCATGCAACGATAGCCAAGGTCGTTCAGGTGGAATTTGTCAGGGGCGAGATAGGCCGTTTCTCCGTTCCGCTTCGCCAGATCAGCCATCGCGCCGAAGCGGTTCACCACCAAAATCCGCTCCTGTGTCGCCACTTTCGAGATGGTATTCACGATGTTGGTGTAGTGCGGGTCGTCCGCGAGCCGCTTCACATACTGTGGATCGATGAGAATGACATCGATGCCGTTCGCATGGAGCCAGTCCAGTGTCTCACGCAGCATGTCGGCGAAGTCGTCCTCGTCGATGCGCGCGAGGGCATCATTCGTCCCCACCTGCCAGATGACGAGGTCCGGTCTGTGCTCCGCCACCAGTTGCTTGAGCCGCTGGACAGCACCCTGACCCGTTTCGCCCGACACGCCGCGGTTCATCATGCGTACGTCGAGGCCGGGGACCAGCGCTTCCAGGTTGTTCTCCAGCCTGACGGGGTAGGTCGAGGCGGGTGAGCTGGCCCCCACGCCGACGGTCGAGGACGAGCCAATGGCCAGCACTTTTACGAAACGGCGTTCCTTGATCGCGCGGCGAAAGCTGGACAGGGGGGCGACGGGCCCGTAGGCCTTGGCAACCTTGCACTCGGCGGAAAATTCCCTGGCGGCCCGGGCAAGGTCTGCCCACTGCAGTGTTACGCGATTGTTCTGGGATTGCAGGGCAGCTGCGGAAGAGCAGATCAGGAGGCCTGCTGCGATACCAAGTAAGGCACCCGGCTTCGCCACTCGACAAACCATGCAGTGAACCCCATCAACGCGATGCCGGAAACAACCAACGCGCAATCAAGCAGGAAACTCCCGGGCAGTATCGCGCGAATGACTTGGCCGATCAAGGACAGGAGCGAGCCGACACAGAATACGGCTAAGGAATTGCGCCCATAAGCACACATCAGGGAGGTAATCGGCCCAAGCGGGCGCTCGATATACTTGTAGACGCCGTGGAAGGCGATGACGATCGACACAAGGCTCAGGACACGGACGGGCGACAGATACGTCTTGTCGAACAGGAAGAACAGTTGTGGCTCGGGAACGCGCATGGGGTCCGGCCACAGCTGATTGAGCGTCACAAACGCTCCAATTGCGAGCGCCACCCAGGCAAACGGCACCAGCCGCGCAACGATGCGCTTGAATGTGGGGCTCGACCGGCTCAGCTCGGCGGAAAGGAAGCCCAGGACCAGCAGAAGCTGCCACGAAAACGGATTGAAGTACCAGCGCTCTTCGGCAGGCCAGTTGGGCGGAATCGTCCACGTCACCAGCGTGAAGATGTAAATGGCTATCGATACTGCAGCCGCTGCCCAGGGACTCCGTCGCGCCAACGGAATAATGAAAGGCGCAAACAGCAAAAGGGCGACATACAACGGAAGGATATTGAAGTAGCCGAGCTGGTGCGTCAGCAGAACGGTGCCGATGATGGCCCGCACAGGGTCATAGAAGATCGATGCAGCGTTGTGCCATTCGAGAAACAGCGGGTCTTCGAGGAGAAGGGCTACCGACGCCAGGAAGGCGAGGGCCAGGATCGTTATGACGAGCTGAGCCCTGTAGATCTCGATGGCGCGCGACAGCAGACGGAGCAGCGTCCTGAGCCAGGGTTCCGGGTGATGCGGACCGCCGGTGGCGTAGGACAGCGACCAGCCGGCGAGGAACACGAACAGCTCGGCGGCATCCGAAATGGAATAGTTGCGCAGCGTGATGTAGCTGAAGGCATTTCCAGGGATGTGGTTGATGAAGATCATCAACAGGGCCACCCCGCGCCAGAAGTCGATCGCGTTTGCCGACCGCATTTATGAAGTGTTCGTCTATAAGCGACACCGCCTACCTACAACTTTTGGTGGTGTCAGATTGCACAATTTGTTTGATTGCCGCCCGACGCGCTCGCAAGACTGAGCTGCTCAAGCCGTCCTGAATCATCATCAAGGCCAGATCGCGACCTGCTAGCCAGCCAGCCACAGTTTCGCAAGGTTGATGGATAGGGGGAGGAGCGGCGCGCCTGGGGCCCGAACTAAAAGTTGGTCAATGAGCTGGCAAGGATTGCAGCGGTATTCTCGGGGTGGGGTAGTGAAGATGTAGGTTGCGCCCGCCCTCTGGAAAGTGCGGCGGCTCGGCACCACCCTTCACATACGATGTGAGCGGCAGCGCGGTTATCCGCTGAAATTGCCGCCTCGGAGTCGCCAAAGAGCTATCGTCTTTGCTAAGAATGAATGACTTTCAACATCGGTTCAGGGGCACCTCCGAGCCCCACGAAAGAGGTGCTATGCGCTCACGGCGGCTTATCCTCGGCTTTGCCTGTTTGGGCGTCGCCACAGCGGCCATGGTTGCGACGGCGGCCGCGCAGAAGCTGTCTGCCGTAACGCAGGCGCCGCCGGCGCAGTCGGACGAGGTGGAGTCGCTGCTCGGCAGCTATCTGGCCGGTCGGTTTGCGAGGGAGCAGCGCGACACGGCCGCGGCGGCCGCTTTCTACTCACGCGCGCTGGCGAAGGACCCGGAGAACGAGCTGCTGATTGAGCAGGCGTTCTTGATGGAGGCGTCCGAGGGGAATTGGCCTCGGGCAATCGAGCTCGCTCAGGCGATTGTCCAGCGCCAGGAAACTCATCGGATGGCCCAGCTCGTCCTGGGCCTCAGCGCGTTCAAGGCGGGCAACTTCGAGGCGGCTGAAACGCACTTCCGCACGGCGGGCTCCGGCCCCATCGGGGAGCTGACGGCAAATCTCACTCGCGCGTGGGTGAAGTTGGCCACCGGGGACGTCGATGGCGCGCTCTCACTGCTCGACGCGGGTCGGCAGGCGGAGTGGGCGCAGTTCTATATCCGCTATCACCGCGCACTCATCGCCGATCTGGGCCGGCGCCCGTCAGAGGCGCGCAAGGCCTATGCCCTCATCTTCAAAATGGATGCGCGCACGCCGCGCACGGCGATTGCCTACGCCCAGCACGCGGCCAAGGCTGGCGATCGGAAGCTGGCGATCTCCATCTTGCGCGAGCACTTGAGCAAGACGGGGGGCGATGGCCATCCCACGAGCCGTGATCTGCTCAACCGGCTCGAAGCCGGTGAGGAGGTGTCGCTCATCGTCAACTCGGTGGAGGAGGGGCTCGCCGAAGTCTTCTATGGGCTCGGCGAGGCTCTGACGGGCGAAGGCGGCATCAGCATCGGCGCGCTCTACCTGCAGATGGCGCTTTATCTGCGTCCGGACTTCCCGTTTGCACTCGCGGCGCTGGCCAATCTCTACGAGGCCACCAAGCGCTACCAGGAGGCGATCGACACATACGAGAAGATCCCATCCGGCACCGCGCTCGATACCTCCATCGAGATCCGCAAGGCTTTCAACCTGAACCTTCTCGAAAGGCCAGACGAGGCCAAAGCGCTGCTGGATCGGTTGCTTGAGAAGAACCCGAACGATCTGCGCGTCCTCGATGCAATTGGCACGATCCTTCGTGGGCGCAAGCGCTACGAGGAGGCCATCGACTATTACACGCGGGCCATTGCCCTCATCAAAAAGCCGGAGAAGCAGCACTGGGTCTACTGGTACGCCCGCGGAACGTCCTACGAGCGCATCAAGAAGTGGCCGGAGGCAGAGGCCGATCTGAAGAAGGCCCTGGAGCTCAGCCCGGATCAGCCGCTGGTGCTCAACTATCTGGGCTATTCGTGGATCGACCAGAACCGGAACCTCAGGAAGGGGCTGCAGCTGATCGAGAAGGCGGTCTCGCTGAAGCCGGATGACGGCTACATCGTCGATAGCCTCGGATGGGCGCATTACAAGCTCGGCAATTACGAGGAAGCGGTGCGTTTCCTCGAGCGGGCTGTGGAGCTGCGGCCGGAGGATCCGGTGCTCAACGATCACCTTGGAGACGCACTCTGGCGGGTGGATCGGAAGCGTGAAGCCCGATACCAGTGGCAGTACGCCTTGACTCTCAATCCCGAGCCGGAAGACGTCGAGAAGATCAAGGCGAAGCTGGAGCACGGCCTGTTGGAGCCGCCTGTTGTTCGCCAGCCGAAGAAACAGAACCGGCAGGCATCGCGGCCGAACAACAAGCGGCGTGCCCAGACCAAGTACGCTCCCGACGCGCCGACGCGATAGGCGGGCGGAGGTCCGCATCATCTCATGGCTGAAGATTGCGGGGCAGATTCCGGCCGCAGCCGATATGGCACCTTGGCCCGGGCCAAAGTGAATTTGACGCTGCGCGTCCTTGGGCGCCGCGCCGATGGCTACCACGAGCTTCAGAGCCTCGTCGCCTTCGCGGATGTTGGCGATGAGGTGGAGCTCGACCTGACGGCGCCCCCATCTGTCTCGATGAAGGGGCCATACGCAATTGCGATCTCTGGCCCGAACCTCGTGGAGACAACGCTCCAACGTCTGGCCCAAACAGAGCCGCGCTTCCGGCTTGGTGCGGTAACCATCGAGAAAAACCTTCCAGTTGCCGCCGGGCTTGGCGGTGGATCGGCGGATGCAGCCGCGACGCTTCGTGTCATCCGAGCGGCCAATCCTGCGTTCGCGCACTCGATCGATTGGTTGGGAATTGCTGCAAGTCTCGGGGCGGATGTTCCGGTCTGCTTCCTTGATCGGACGGCGCTGATGTGGGGCATCGGGGAGAAGCTGCGCGCCGTCGATGCACTTCCCCGACTCCCTGCAGTGCTTGTCACGCCTGATGCTGACGTGCCCGCCGACAAGACACGGCAGGTGTTCAGGGAGCTCGCAGCTGGCCCCGTGCCCGAATCAAACGACAGTGAACCAGACTTGCCTCCCTCGCTCGAGTGCGTTGATGAGCTGGTGAATTTCCTTCGCCAGTACGACAACGATCTCGCAGCTCCGGCCCGGAAAGTCGTTCCTGCCATTGCGGACGCGGAAGGATTGCTTGCTGCGTGTGCGGCCTGTCTCCTGGTTCGCGTTTCAGGTGCTGGCCCGACCTGCTACGGAATTTTCCCGAATCCCGAGATCGCCCAGGCTGCGGCGCAGAGGATTTCAGCAGCCCGCCCCAACTGGTGGGTTCGCGCTGTGACGCTTGGAGACTGACCTGCTGCACGGAAGCTGTTGATCGGAAGCTGTCATCAGCCGCGCCGCGTGTTAATTGTCCCCCGAGTTCAGTTCAGCCCAACGCGGATCGGGGAGTTGATCGATGGGGAAACGGCTTGAGGGAAAAACGGCGTTCTGCACGGCGTCGGGAGCGGGTATCGGTCGGGCGACGGCGATAGCCTTTGCGCGCGAAGGCGCACGGGTCATTGCCACGGACATCGACCCGAAGAAGCTCGAAGGCCTCGAGAAAGAGGGCGTTGCCGAGTGCCTGCAGCTCGACGTGCGAGACACCGCCGCCGTCGAAGCCATGGCGAAGCAGTTCTCTCCCGTCGACATCCTCTTCAACGCCGCCGGGTTCGTGCATCACAACACGGTGCTCGACTGCACCGATGAGGAGTGGGACTTCGCCTTCGACCTCAACGTCCGCTCCATGCACCGCACGATCAAGGCCTTCCTGCCGGGCATGCTGGAGAAAGGCGGTGGTTCCATCATCAACGTCGCTTCGGGCGCGGGCTCCATCCGCGGCGTGCCGAATCGCTACGTCTACGGCGCAACCAAGGCAGCCGTGATCGGGCTGACGAAGTCCGTAGCCGTCGACTTCATCCGCAAAGGCATCCGTTGCAATGCCATCTGCCCCGGGACCATTCAGTCACCGTCGCTCGAAGAGCGGATCGCGGCGCTGGGCAAGCAGGTCGGCGGCGTCGAGAAAGCCCGCCAGATGTTCATCGACCGCCAGCCCATGGGGCGGCTCGGCACACCGGAGGAAGTTGCGGCGCTGGCCGTTTACCTGGCTTCTGACGAAAGTGCCTTCACGACCGGCACGACCATGCTGGTCGATGGCGGCTTTGCCCTCTGATCCACCGTCGGTTTCGCTCCACGAAAGGCCCGATCACGCTCTGGAACGGGCCTGGGCGCTGGGCTACAAGAAGGGGCGCCTCACCTCATCCGCTCGATCGGGGGGACTTACACGGTTCTCAAGGTCGAGCGCAGAAGTGTGAATTCGACGTCCCCAACGAGTACGTTTTCGCAGGAGACCAAGCCTGATGCCGCGCTTTGCCGCCAACCTGACAATGATGTTCAACGAGGTCCCGTTTCTCGACCGGTTCGAGGCCGCGGCTAAGGCAGGGTTTAAGGGCGTCGAGATCCTGTTTCCATACGAATACGCAATCGATGAGATTGCAGCGCGGCTGAAGGCCAACGGGCTGCAGCTCGTCCTGTTCAACACACCACCCGGCGACTGGAACAAGGGCGAGCGAGGGCTTGCCGCTCTGCCGGGACGCGAGGCGGAGTTCGAGGCGGCCCTTCGGCAAGCGCTCAAGTACGCCGAGGCGCTTGGCTGCCCGCGCATTCACGTCATGGCCGGGCTCGTCCATCACGGCGCTTCGCGCGCAAGCTACATCGCCAACCTGAAGAAGGCGGCCACCATTGCGCGGGACCACGGCGTCGAGCTTTTGATCGAGCCGATCAACACGCGGGACATTCCTGGCTTTTTCCTCAACCGCACCAGCGAGGCGCGTGCGGTGATCTATGAGGTCGGCGAGCCAAATCTCAAACTGCAGTTCGACATTTACCACCGGCAGGTGATGGAAGGCGACGTGGCTACGGCAATCCGTGAGTACGCGCCGCTCACCCGCCACTACCAGCTTGCCAATCCGCCCGATCGCGGCGAGCCGGACGAGGGCGAGCTGAATTACGCGTGGCTCTTCCGGCTGATCGACGAAACCGGGTTCGACGGCTGGATCGGCTGCGAATACAGGCCGCGCCGGGGCACGATCGAAGGATTGAAATGGGCCGAGCGCTGCGGCGTGTGCCTCGGCTGATTGGGAGGGTTACACAATGAAGGTACTCATCATCGGCGGCGCCGGCATGATCGGCCAGAAGCTTGCCCAACGGCTTGCGAAGGATGGCCATCTTGGCGGCAAACCGATCGACAGTCTGGTGCTCTCTGACGTGGTCGAGGCGCGTTGCCGTGATTGCCCGTTCCCGATGGTTGCCAAGGTGGGCGATCTGTCCCAGCCGGGCCACGCGGAGGAGCTCGTCGCCGATCGGCCCGACGTGATTTTCCATCTCGCTGCAATTGTATCGGGCGAGGCGGAGCAGGAATTCGACAAGGGCTACCGCGTCAACGTTGATGGCACCCGCGCCCTGTTCGAGGCGGTGCGGAAGGCGGGGCACAAACCGCGTCTCGTGTTTACGAGCTCTATCGCCGTCTTCGGCGCACCGTTTCCCGAGGTCATCGGAGACGAGTTCTTCACCACGCCGCTGACCTCCTATGGCACGCAGAAGGCCATTGGTGAGCTGCTCCTTGCGGACTACACGCGCAAGGGTTTCTTTGACGGCATCGGCATCCGACTGCCGACGATCTGTGTGCGTCCAGGAAAGCCGAACAAGGCGGCCTCGGGCTTTTTCTCCAACATCATCCGCGAGCCGCTGGCCGGAGAGGAGGCGGTGTTGCCTGTTTCGGAGGACGTGCGCCACTGGCACGCGAGCCCGCGCGCAGCTGTCGGCTTCCTGCTCCACGCCGCCACCATCGATGGTGCGGCGGTGGGTCCACGGCGGAATTTAACCATGCCTGGTGTTTCCGTGACCGTCGCGGAGCAGATCGAGGCCTTGCGGAAAGTGGCGGGCGACAAGGTGGTGGCGCGGATCCGGAGGGAGCCCGATCCCACAATCATGCAGATTGTCGCGGGCTGGCCGCGAAACTTTGATGCGAGCCGGGCGATTAGCCTCGGGTTCAAGGCGGATTCCAGCTTTGAAGAGATTATCCGGATACACATCGAAGACGAGCTTGGCGGTAAGATCGCCTAAACAACTGCGTTTCAAAAAATGCCCAAAATGGAGTTCGGCCCTGTTTGCAGGGCCGAACTGCGTATATGCAACGATTGGAACACCCTATTCGCGCCATACTATTGGGCGCAAACGTTGTTTTGAGTACACCAGGTGTGATTTGGTCAGAAACTAGGGAGGCGGGCCGGGAATTGTCATGCGATACGACGAAGACCCGGTCGGACCCTGGGAAATTTCGCGACCCAAGCACTATCTAATACTCTGGCGCTATCCACTCCCAGGAATTCGTCGCGCCACCCCGAAAGGTGCAGGATTGAGCAAGACCAAGAATGGATCGAGGGCGCGTAAGATGGCAGACGCTCCAAAGTCCACCGAAACATTGGCGCGCCAGGCTGCGCGTCTAACCGAAGTCGATTCCGCGCCCTCGAACGGATTCAAACCTCCCTGGCAGCGCCTCTGGGGACGCAAGCTCGCGAATTCCGATGTTGCGGAACGCGGGGAGCTTAACGAGAACCCCATGTTTCGCGACACAGCGCGCACGGTGTTGCCCGTCGAGTATCAGGGCCGCGAGATCATGTTCGAGGCGCACGCCTATGAGGATGATTCGGCCTCGTATCAGGCGCTGGCGCTGGTTCATCGCAAGCCGGGTGTTTCGACGCCATTGGAAATTCCGCTCGTGCGCGTGCACAGCGGCTGCGTGACGGGCGATATCTTCCACTCACTGCGCTGCGATTGTTACCCTCAGCTGCAGAAGGCCATTGGCCGCATCATCGAGGCGGAAACAGGCGTCATCATCTATTTGCCTCATCACGAAGGGCGGGGCATTGGCCTTGTGGCCAAGATCAAAGCCTACGCGGCCCAGGATCGCGGGCTTGATACGGTTGATGCGAACCTGTCTATCGGCGCGCCCGTCGATGCACGGGATTATTTGCTCGCGGCAAAGATCCTGAAGGATCTCAAGATCGATCGCATCAGGCTGCTGACCAACAATCCTCTCAAGGTCGAGGCTTTGCGAAATCACGGCATCGATGTCGTGGAGCAGATCCAGCACGCGACCACGCCTTCGCCCTACAATGCACGTTATCTCGCCACCAAGCGGGAACGCATGGCCCACAAACTCTGACTGCATTTTGCGCCAGCCGTGAAAACGTAGCGGTTTCAGGCGGTTCAGTGTGGGCGAGGGGTGGCTTACGCTGCAAACCGTGCTAAGAGCCGTTGGTCCAATCTAACCGACGGGAGATGTGCATGACCATCGTACGCCACGAGTCTTCCGAGATTCTCTCGGATGTCGTTGAGGCCAACGGCTTTGTTTTCACCGCGGGCGTCGTGGCCGACGATCCGAGCGAGGATGCGAAAGGCCAGACGGAGCAGATCTTGAAGGAGATCGATCGTTTGCTCGGTCTGTGTGGCACCGATAAGAGCAAGATTGTCTCCGCCACGATCTGGGTGACGGACATCCGCAATCGCGATCAGGTCAACGTCGCATGGCGCGCTTGGACGGGCGGCAAGGATCTGCCTGCGCGTGCCTGCGTGGAGGCGAAGCTCGCCGATCCCCGCCTGCTCGTCGAAATTGCGGTTATCGCTGTCAAGTAGTGGACGGAAAAACGGGGAGCTCATTGCTCCCCGAATTTTTCGGTTGAAGCCATGAGCACAAGCCAACGTCAGCCACCAGCCGTTCGCTCATCCTTCAAGCACTTCCGCGTAATACCGACGCGGTGGATGGACAATGACGTCTATGGCCACGTGAACAATGTGGTTTACTACTCGTACTTCGATACGCTCATCAATCGCTACCTGATCGATCCCGGCGGTCTCGATATTCATGCCGGTGAGGTGATCGGCATCGTCGCCGAGACGGGTTGCCGCTTCCATCGCTCCTTCAGCTACCCTGAGGACATCGACGCTGGGCTCAGGGTGGCGCGGCTCGGCACGTCATCAGTGCGCTACGAGGTTGGCCTGTTCGGCATGGGCGAAAACGAGGCGCGCGCGGACGGTCACTTCGTCCACGTCTTCGTCGATCGCAAGACTCGCCGGCCTGTTCCGATTCCGCCACGGCTGCGCGAAGCGCTCGCACTCCTTGCAGACAGATGAGCAGGTGCGGCCTCCTGAGGTCGCAGCGTTCGACGATTGTTCGACATTGGCTTTTTACGGGACGGAAAAAGACTATTGTTTATTGGGTGGCCAAGCTGCAGCCGTTTTTCCGCATCGCCGTTTACTTTATTGAAATAGCAAAGATTCAGTAGTCTGCCGATTTCGCATTTCGAAATCGAAACCACCTGTTGATTTTCTTACTCGGCCGCAGTTATGGTCGAACCGTGGCGGGGAGTGGAAGGTTGGCCAACGGGTGGGGAGCCGAGGGCCGCGTCTACGACCATCACCTTTGAACAAGCAGCAAGAACCTGCGCTTTTGGGCACTTCGAGGGGCGAAGTGCGCACGGGGGGAGTGTATGCGCGTAGGCTTGGTCATAGGTACGCGGCCGGAAGCAATCAAAATGGCTCCGGTCGTTCGGGCGCTCAAGGCACGAGGGGGCATAGCGCCCATTGTCATTTCGACGGGCCAACACCAGCAATTGGTGGAGACAATTCTGGAGTTTTTCGACATCAAGCCCGATTATAATTTGGGTTTGATGCCGAAAAGCGGCTCGCTCAATTCGCTTTATGCAAACATCGTAGAGCGACTCGACAATCTTTTCCCCGAGTTGAATCTGGATCTTCTGGTTGTGCAGGGGGACACGACGTCAGCGACGGCGGCAGCGCACGCTGCGTTCTACCGTAAGCTCAAGGTGGCACACGTTGAGGCAGGGCTGCGGACGGGACGGCTCGACTCTCCTTGGCCCGAGGAGTGGCATCGGCGGGTGATTGCGGTCAGCAGCAATATTCATTTCGCTCCGACGCCGGCGGCTCGATCCTGTCTGATAAGAGAGGGTGTTCCAACCGAAAACGTTATCGTCACAGGGAACACTGTTATCGACGCGCTTCTTTCAGTGGTTTTGCGCTTGCGAACTGACGCGGCCTTGAAGGCGCAGCTTGATGCCCAGTTCGATTTTCTGGCGGGGACGGAAAAAATTCTTCTTGTCACGATTCATCGTCGCGAGAATTTCGGCGCGGGTGTCGAAAATGTGTGCCGAGCGCTGAAGTCCTTAGCCCGCAGAGGCGATGTGAAAATCGTCCTTCCGGTTCATCCAAACCCAAATGTTAAGGCCCAAGTTCTGAGATTTCTTTCAGGCTTGAAGAACATCCATCTCATTCCGCCGGCGGATTACGTCGAGTTTGTCTATCTTATGGAGCGCAGCGACCTGATCCTGACGGACTCCGGCGGTGTGCAGGAAGAGGCGCCTAGTCTCAACAAGCCGGTTTTCATCCTGAGAAACACAACGGAGCGTTCCGAAGCCGTGGCTGCTGGCGTTGCACAGCTGATCGGAACGCAGACCGAAAAGATCGTGAAGGCCGTCTCTGATTTTCTCGACGGAAGGAACACGATCATTCGCGGCGGGGCTAATCCATTTGGTGATGGACGAGCTGCCGAGCGGATTGCGGAGTTTATTGCGTCCGGCCACTGGCGGCAGGCCCCAAGTGCAAGATTAATCACTCTTCCGGGCCGGAAGCCGCGACGGCCGCGTTTTCAACGCGTACCTCTGCAAATACTGGCAGGGAAAAACACGCTCTCAACTCGCGCTCGGGGTTTCACGGTTGGTAGCGGGGAGGGTGCCGGGCGGGCTTAGGGGCACTGAACTACGGGTCGGGGCTCGTCCGGCATTCTGTGGGCTTGTGAAATGCGTACCAAGTTCTCGTGTGTATGTGCGCTTCTCGCGTGCGTTCTGTTGAATTCAATCGCCTTCGCTGATGAAAAGGCCGGCGTCCGCTCCGAAATCACCACAGTCTTCGGCTATTACGGAGTAACACACGGCCTGTCGGATCGCCGCTTTGCTACAGCTTGGGGTAACGCCTATCTCAGCAGCGGGTTGGGCGCCCATGCCGAAGTGCACTTCATGGACCGCGAAGAAACCGCGAGTTACTTTGCGGGCGGGCTTTCGTGGAGTGGCACGAGTACGTCCCTGCGCGGATGGCTTGGGACCAGCACAGGGAACGACGATATTCTTCCGGAGCTTTATGCGCGTATTGAAGGCATCTGGCGGAGCAGCGCAGAAACCGGGTTTGTCGTCAGCCCAGCCGCAACCTATCGCAAGTTTCGTAATGGGGCCGAGGAAGCGATTGTCGAAGCGGACATTGCAAAATACTATCCGCTGACAACGGGCTATCTCATCCTCAACACTTTCGGCCGGGTGCTTTTCATTGATCCCGGCGATCATGTCACTGCATCGTTTGGGGCAGGGGTTACGTACGCGCAATCGCGCAAAGTTGCGATTGGCGTTACCGTCGAAGCCGGTCGCGCTACCTACGATGGAATGCTCGTACCATCGACATTTGATGAGCCCTACGTCAGTCTCCGCCCACACGTTTCCTTCTACATAACAGACAAGGCAGAGGTCGTGGGGCTGCTCGAATACAGCAGCCGTCAGTCCTACGATCTTTACGGTGGCTACGTCGGACTGAAGCTGTACTTCGACTGACGCCAATTCTTTCGAGAAAGCAGTAGTTCGATTTTGGCCAATGGTGATCGGTCAAATTCTTATTCTGCTGGCGACAATCCTGGCAGTTGCGCTTTCCTGTCGCCAGTTCCTTTTCGCGTGGCGGGTGATCCACCAGGGGGGTACGTTTGATCGGTCCGACGACCAAAACGCGTTCGATGAGACTGAATGGCCCGATGTCGCCATTCTCATTCCGGCGCACAACGAAGAGCGCGTTTTGGCGGGCTGCCTCAAGGCGATGTGTGCGCTCGATTATCCCGTAGATAAGCTCTCGATCGTCGTCATCGACGATAGATCAACGGACCTGACATATACGATCGCCAAGGAATTTGCGGAGATGGACAAGCGGGTCCGCGTGATCCGGCGACCCGAAAATGCGGTCCCAGGCAAGGCAGCCGCGATCCTTGACGGTATGACGGCATCAAAATCGGAAATTCTAGTCTTATTCGATGCCGACTATTTGCCTCCACCGAGCTTGCTGAAACACCTCGTTGCGCCATTTGCGGATCCCCAAGTGGGGGCAACGATGGGCCGCGTCGTTCCAGCGAATACGGATCGCGGCTTACTGACGAGGTTACTCGATCTTGAACGCCGGGCTGGTTATGCGGTGGATCAGAACGCACGCGAGCTGTTGGGACTTGCTCCGCAGTTTGGGGGTACCGTCGGCGGCATTCGGCGGGCGGCACTTGAGAGTGTGGGAGGATGGCCTACAGGGCACCTCGCCGAGGACACGGACCTCACATTTCGCCTCGTGCTAGCAAATTGGCGCGTCAAATATCTCAATGACGCCCGGTGCTATGAGGAAGTGCCGGAGGATTGGGTCGCGCGCTTCCGACAGGTCCGACGTTGGGCCTACGGACACAATCAATGTCTGATCAGCTATTTTGGCGAGGTGCTGCGCGCTCCGCGGCTTACGTTGGCGCAGAGGATGGATGGCGCATTATTGCTGCTTATTTATCTCTTTCCCCTGTTCGTGCTCGTAAGCATTTTCGCGCTTATCCCATTTACCGCGTTCGCCGGAAACGGGATTGTCTCGCGAGTGCTTATCTGGCTCGCGCCCGTCTTATCGATCGCAATGCTTGCGCCCTACAGCCAGATCATGGTTGCCGCTGTCTGTGACGGACAACCTCACGTACTTCGAGCGTTGCCTCTACTTTTCATTTCCTCCTGTGTGTCGCTTTTGGCGGCGAGTGCAGGTGTAATTTTGCTGGCACGGAACCTCTCGATGGGGTTGGCGCCGGGCTGGGACAAGACGCGGCGATACAGAACCACCTAGATGGTCGCTCACATGCCCAGCGCAGAACTATGGCGAACACTCTTCCTTTTGGCCGCCTACTTTGGTGCCTTGGCTGCCTTCTTCGCCTGGTGCAGCCGAAGCAGGCTACGTTGTGTGCTGCCTTTGGATCCAAGGCGCGGATCGGGGTTTGAACAGAACAGCCTGCCGGGATGGCCGTACGTTCTTTTTCCTTCTTTTCTGGCTGTCGGTGTGATCAGCGCGGAAGCAGCAATTTCACTTTATGTCGCGGAGATAATTATCCCGGGTCTGAAATGTTCAACAATTTTCTGGTCATTTGTGGAATGCACCCAAGATGAGCTGGTTAATGTTGACGTTTGCGGGCCGGCAATAGTCTCGATTGGCAGTGTCGCTGTTTATCTCGCGGCCCGTTTTTCCATAAAAGAGCGGCCAGCTTTTCCTTCAATCCTGTTCGCTTGCGGTCTGCTCCTATTCGGCGCTGTATGCGACGTTCTGAGCGCGATCAGCAATCCGGCAAACGTGACGCTTCTTCTCCAATTGGCCATGTCCGTACAGCTAACCGCGGGCGCGGGCTTTCTGTTCTCGCTGATGATCCTCCGGCCAAGCTCTTTCCTTATGGCGGCCTGCGGTCTCGTTGCCTATCTGGTGAGCGCAGCTGTCAGGACTCTCGGTTTTGCGGCGACGCTTTCAATGGCGAAGTTTCTTCCGGCTGCCTCCGGTACCGCATTATGGATCGCTCTGATGATCTTGCCTGGCATGGCAACGGCGCTGGCGCCCGCGGCAGTGATGGGCGTCGCGTTGGCGCAGCGCCGCTATCGTGAAGGCTAGCCGCCGAGAACGCCTTGCGTGTTGACATAAAGTGCGTACACGGACTGGCTCGCCGCCATGAAAAGGCGATTGCGCTTTAGCCCGCCGAAGCAGAGGTTCGCGCACCGTTCCGGTAAGGCAATCCGGCCGATTGGTTTGCCATCAGGTGCAAAGACCATCACGCCGTCGAGCTCCGGTGAGCCCATGCCCCATCCGCACCAAAGATTGCCGTCAATATCGCACCGCATGCCGTCGGGCGTGCCGGGGCCAGCATCGATGAGCACCCGCTTGTTCGCGAGCTTTCGACCGCCATCCACGACATCGTAGGCGAGGATCTTGCGGTTGGGAATGCCGCGACTTTCGACGATGTAGAGAATGGATTCATCAGGCGAGAAGCATAGGCCGTTGGGTCCAAGCACGCCTTCGGCGACCACCGTCGCCTCGCGTGTTTCCGGATCGAGACGATAGACGTTCGCCTCCAGTTCGGGCGTCGCCTTGTGGCCCTCGTAATGGCCGAGAATGCCGAACACCGGATCGGTGAACCAAATAGTCCCATCAGATTTCACGACGACGTCGTTCGGCGAGTTGAGACGCTTTCCGTTGAAGCTGTCTATCAATACCGTGATGGTGCCGTCATACTCCGTGCGCGTTATTCTGCGCCCGCCGTGCTCGCAGGTAATAAGCCGCCCTTGCCGATCGCGCGTGTTGCCGTTGGCGTAGTTTGATGGCTTGCGAAAGATGCTGACCGCGCCTGTTTCCTCCTCCCATTTCAGAATGCGGTCGTTGGGAATGTCGCTCCAGAGCAGGAAGCGCCCGTCGCCGAACCAGACGGGGCCCTCCGCCCAACGGCATCCGGTGGCAATCCGTTCGACCGCAGCTGTCTTGAGCCAGTAGTTCTCGAAGCGGGGATCGAGCGGAATGATGGCTGGGTCGGGGTAGCGCGTCGCAGGGCGCCAACCGTCGGCGAAGTCCGGTCCATTCGTCGAATTATTGGGCATGGGTAACGTTCCTCCCGTTATCGCTGGGACAGAATAGCATGTCGGCTGGTCGTGCGCGTGTTTGGAAACGGTCCAAAGAGAGCCATTCAATCCGACAACGGAGAATTCTCGACCGACGATCGACGGGCGGTACGTCTCATAGCTCTTCTGAAATCAGAATAATTCTAATCAGAATAGATAAGAACAATTCTAATTATAAATGGGATTGGCGCTGATTAAATCAAAACTATTCTTGTATTTCCTCCATTAGTCTTGACAATTGACAGAGCATTGCGCAATTCCACACCCGTGCCGAAGCTTTTCGGCGCTCGGTCCGATACGGGGCCTTGAACCCCGCACATTGGAGGCAAACATGAAGGCTTTGATGACGCGCGCCGCATGGCTGCGCGGTTTCGCGCCAATCGCGCTCTCCCTCGCAGTTTGCACCGCTTCTTCCGTAGCCGCGAAAGCTGACGGCGAAGTCAATGTCTATTCGTACCGTGAACCGGGTCTTATTGACCCGCTCATGAAGGCGTTCACGGAAAAGACCGGCATCAAGGTCAACGTGGTTTATTCGAGCAGCGGGCTCAATGAGCGCCTTGCTGCGGAGGGTCGCAACAGCCCAGCGGATCTTCTGTTCACCGTCGATATCGGGCGCCTCAGCGAAGCGAAGGACATGGGCCTGACACAGCCCGTGAAGACCGAGGCGCTGGAGAAGGCGATTCCCGCTCCCTATCGCGACAGTGAAGGCCACTGGTACGGCCTTACGCTGCGCTCGCGTGTCGTCTACGCCTCGAAGGAGCGCGTGCCGCAAGACACCATTACTTATGAAGAGCTCGCCGATCCCAAGTGGAAGGGCAAGATCTGCTCGCGCTCAGGCAAGCACCAATACAACATTTCGCTTATTGCCTCGATGATCGCCCACCTGGGTGAGGCCGAGGCCGAGAAGTGGCTAAGAGGTGTCAAGGAGAACCTGGCCCATCGCCCGGCTGGTGGCGATCGTGAGCAGGCGCGCGACGTATACTCCGGCAAGTGCGATCTCGCGATCGGCAACACATACTACGTTGCGCTGATGCTCAAGAATCCGGAGCAGAAGGCATGGGCGGAGTCGATCAAGGTTCTGTTCCCGAACGCCAATGACCGGGGCAGCCACGTCAACATCTCCGGCATGGCGCTGACGAAATACGCGCCCAACAAGGAAAACGCGATCAAGCTGATGGAATTCCTCGCGTCGCCGGAAGCCCAGGGCATCTACGCGCAGGCGAACAACGAGTATCCTATCAGCTCGGAAGTTGAACCGTCTGAGGTCGTCAAGTCCTGGGGCAAGCTCAATCCTGACAAGCTGCCCATCGAGGAAATCGCAAAGCTGCGCAAGAAGGCTGCCGAACTCGTTGATAAAGTCGATTTCGACGCAGGGCCATCCTCCTGAGATCGGCGTACTTCACGGGAGCGGTTCGCATGCCGCTCCCGTGCACCTGCGGGATGAGCGAACAATAACCAAGACCAATGCTGCGCAAGAAATCGACGCAAGGGGCGATGGTTGCCGGTGCTGCGGCAGCTGGCTCGTTTTCGAGATATCGCGAGCCCGAGCGCCTGGTGGGCTTGGGTTTCCGTGCCTGGCTCGCTGGCTACCAGACGGGGGACATTTCCTGCTGGGAGGAAGCCTGGTCGCTTTATTCCGAAACCCTTGGACCGGAGCAGGCTCGACCGGCGGTTGAGGACCTCGCCTGCTGGGTGCGGGCGATCAGAAAAGCGTCATGCCGCGCCATCGAGGTTTATCCCGAGCAGTGCCGCGGGTTCTGCCGCGATGAATGCATGGCCATCGCGATGGTAGCGGCTAGCCAGCATGGCGCTTGTCCGGCTCTGCGGGCCTGCGCCTTCGCGCTGCTCGAAAATTCGGCTATCGACGACGTGGTGGAGGGGGCCGAGTGCCTCGGGGCGCGGCTCAAGAGCTGCAACAAGATCCTGTCGCCGAATTCAATCTGTCAGGCGGTGGCGTTTTGCCCTCTACGCACAAGGGGGCGCCCCAACTGAGGCGAGCGAAGAGAGGAAAGATGGATTAAGAGAGCCGCTGGCACGGATGGACCGCGCCAGCGGCTTTCGTTTGTCGGACTATGACTGAGTCGCCGTCTTCATGATGAAGGGGTTGCCGGTGTTGGCTGCGGTCGACACCCAGACGCTCTTCGTCTCCAGGTACTCGTCAATTGCTGTCTGACCGTTCTCGCGGCCGAGGCCTGAGCTCTTGAAGCCGCCGAATGGCATGGTGAAGCTCATCGCGCGGTAGGTGTTGACCCAGACGGTGCCCGCACGGATCCGGCGGGGAACAATAGTTGCGCGCTTCACCGATTGCGTCCAGACGCCTGCGGCAAGGCCGTAGATGACGTCATTGGCGATGCGGATGGCGTCCTCTTCATCCTTGAACTTGATGACGGAGAGGACTGGCCCGAACACCTCTTCCTGCGCGATCCGCATCTTGTTGTCGACGTCGACGAAGATCGTCGGCTGGACGAAGTACTTGCCGCCGCCCATCTCCGGCCCGGCCGGACCGCCGCCAAGCACGCACTTGGCGCCCTCGTTCTTCGCGATGTCGATGTACGAGAGCACCTTTTGATACTGTGGCGGCGTGGTGACCGGCCCCACCTGGGTGTCGAAGTTCATGGGGTTGCCGAGCTTGGCCGTCTTGGCCGTCGCAATGAGCCGCTCCACGAACTCATCATGGATGCTCTCCTGGACGAGCAGGCGTGAGCCGGCAACACATGTCTGGCCCGTAGCAGCGAAGATGCCCGAGATCGCGCCGTTCACAGCGTCTTCCATAACGCAGTCGTCGAACACGATGTTCGGCGACTTGCCGCCGAGCTCGAGGGATACCTTCTTGAAGCTAGCCGCAGCGAGAGAGGCGACACGCGAGCCGGTGGCGCTGCCGCCCGTAAAGGCGACCTTTGCAACTTTCGGATGCGTGACCAGCGCCTCGCCCGTCGTCGCGCCATAGCCGGTGACGACATTGATGACGCCGGGCGGCACATCGGCCTCTTCAATCACGAGCTTCATGAACTCGAGAAGCGAGGCGGACGTGTATTCAGACGGCTTGATGACAACGGTGCAGCCAGCCGCCAGGGCCGGGGCCAGCTTGAAGCCGACGAGAAGAAGCGGCGAGTTCCAGGGGATGATGAGGCCGCAGACGCCCACCGGCTCTCGCAGCGTGTAGGTGAAGTGGTCGGGCTTGTCGACCGGGATCACCATGCCCGTGATCTTGTCTGCCAGCCCGCCGTAGTAATAGTACCACTCCGGCAAATACTTTAGCTGCGCGGACATCTCCGAGATCAACTTGCCGTTGTCCTTCACCTCGATGCGGGCGAGGTGCTCGCCGTGCTTCTCGATGAGGCCGGCAATCCGGCGCAAAAGGCGGCCGCGCTCCGTCTGGGTCATTCTGGGCCAGGGGCCGCTCTCAAAGGCGCGGTAAGCGGCGTTGCACGCGCGGTCCACATCGGTGGCATCGCATTCCGGGATGAGCGCCCAGGGCTCGCCGGTGTACGGGTCGAAGGTCTCGAATGTCTTGCCCGAGGCGGCATCGCACCACTGGCCATCGATATAGATCTGATACTTTTTCAGTTGGGTCGGGACATCCTGCATCGACTTGCTCCACGAAAATGGTGCGTCGGGGGAATGGCTTATGCCTCCGTGCGCGGCATGGGCACGATAGGAGCCACCATCTTGATGTCAATAAGAGACAACGCTTGGGGCGCTTGGAGCGACCCACTCATGCGACGATCGTCGCGTACGCGGTATGGACTCCACCCTGTAAAGTTTGCTGCCCGTCGCGGGTTCTCAACAGCAATTCGTGGCTGCGAGACTTGTGAGGTGTGTGTCGTATTGTGTGAAAGTTGTGAACTCGAATGTTGTGAAGGGTTCAACTTCGTGCCGCACTGAGCATTTTCAGGGCGGGAACTGCTTATTTGCGCTGCTTCCATTGGGACGAGCGCTTGACTATAGTTCCCGCGGGCAACGATGGACTTGTCAAAGGCGATTGCCTGATCGCGACGCGCGAGGGGATTTCGGCCGGAAAAAGCAAATAAATCGGCCGCAAAAACTCGCACATCCATCGCGGGGACGAGGGAGTAGAGAGCAGCATGAGATGCAATCCCTTACGTTGGCTTGTGGGGATGGTTCTGGTCATCGGCCTGCTCGGTATCATGAACCTTCGGGGCGTCCTCGCAGAGATTGAGATTGAGTTGGCGCAACAAACGCGCCATGCGCTCGAGCAGGCAGGATTGAGCTGGGCGGACGTTCGCTTCTCAGGCCGCGATGGATGGATCGAAGGCAGGGCGCCCGACGAGAGCGAGATTGTAAAGGCCTACAATATCTCCAGCTCCGTTTGGGGGGTTCGCAAGATCGACAGCCGGGCCCAACTGCTTGAGGAGCAGCGCAACTACACGTGGCGCGCGGTGGTCCGCAGCGACAAGGTCAAGCTCTCCGGTTACGTGCCGAACGAGCAAACACGCAAAGCGATCATCGGTGCTGTAAAGGCCACGTTTCCGCAGCTCGAGATCGACGACAACATGCGCCTTGCGCGCGGCGCGCCGGACACGGAGACGTGGCTGGGCGCTGTCAGCTTCGGTCTGAAGCAGCTCTCACGCCTGAAACCGACCGCGCATGTCACAATCGATAACGACGGATTGGAGATCGAAGGAGAAGCGCTGGACTACAACGCCTTCCGCGCCATCAAGTCGTCGCTGGCAGGCAATCTGCCGACGGGCTTGCGCGTCAAGCGAGATTCAGTCGTCGCACCAAAAGTGGAGCCTTACGTCTGGGCGGCGCGCCTCACCGGTAATGAAGTGCAGCTGGGTGGCTTTTTACCGAGCGAAGAGGCGCGTGAGGAGGTTTTTTCAGCTGCACAAAAATCTTTCCCTCAGAAGGTGATTGTCGATCGGATGCGTGTTGGCTCTGGAGAGCCCGAGAATATTGTTGCCGCAGCGGTCAGCGCACTCGGCAAGCTTGCGGAGCTCGAGGAGGGCGACGTCGAAATCAAGGACAAGTCGATCCTCCTGTCTGGTGTCGCAGCAAAGGAAGTCACCGTTGCCGGACTTCGGGAAAGTCTCAAGTCGTCATTTCCAAAGAGCTTCCGCGTCGACGAGCAGATCAAGTTCCGTGAACCGACAATCAAACCTGTCAGTCCTTACAAGATCCTTGCTGAGATCGACGGTGATGTCCTGAAGCTTACGGGTTATGCGCCGAGCGAGGAGCTGCGCACGGCCATTCGCGACGTTGCCGTATCACGGTTCCCTCAACTCAAGGTGTCGGAGAGCCTGGAGCTTGGGGCGGGTGCGCCTGAAGGGTGGCAGAGCTGCATGTCTGCCGGACTGACCGCGCTCGCTAAGATCGGGAAGGGGCGCGTCGAAATGGAGGACAACATCCTTCGTTTCGCCGCCGTGACGGAGGACGAGACGGTCGCCCAGAACATTG
This sequence comes from Hyphomicrobiaceae bacterium, assembly GCA_002919265.1. GTDB lineage: Bacteria > Pseudomonadota > Alphaproteobacteria > Rhizobiales > Hyphomicrobiaceae > ZC4RG25. Next base: position 57,515 of record PKEY01000100.1, read on the forward strand.
AGAACGAGCTTCGGGCAGCCGTGAACCGGGCCTGCGAGTTGGAGGCAAAGATCGTTGTCGATGTTCCGCCCGAACCGGACCTCAAGTGGCGCGCGTCGATGGCAGAAGGAAAGCTTATCCTCGAAGGCGAGGTACCGGACGAGGCGAGCAAGGACGCTTTGGCGACTCTTGCAGCGCAGGCGTTTTCCGGCGTGCAGGTTGAGGATCGCTCAGAAGTCAAAACAGGGCGGTCCGGGAAGTGGCTGAAGGTCGCCGAGACAGGTCTCAAGCTTCTCTCACGACTGCGGTCGGGTGAAATTCAGCTTGATGGCCAGAGCCTCACGGTCTCAGGACAAGCGCCCGATACCGCGGTGGCAGCACTCATCCGCCAGCAACTTCGCGACTTGCCCAAAGGTTATGCGGGCGCGGAGACCATCGAAATTCGCTCCGACGCGATGATCTGGGCCGAGGAGGAGGCGAAGCGGCAGGCGGAAGCTGAGGCTCGCAGGCAAGCTGAAGAGGCGCAACGCAAGGCGGAGGAGGAAGCGCGGCAGGCTGAGCAAGCTGCCGAGGCTCCTCAAGAGGCGGCTTCGGAAACTGCCGAAGCAAAGGCTGGCTCCACCACCGAAACTCGGATTGCGAATGTTTCGCCGCTTCCCAGCGATGAGGGTGGCGCGGCTGCATCCTCAGAAACCTCAGAAGAGCCAGCGGATGAGCCGTCTGCAGAGCAGCGCGCTGCCTTGGGGGAAGACGGTTCACACGCCGAAGGGGGGCAAACGCCGGAAGGTCAAACAGCCGCCGCCGTTCAGCAGGCGGCACTTGCGGCGTCGCGGGACGTCGACGAGCGATGTCAGCAGGCACTGGCGAAGTTCGCACCCCACGGCACGATCAATTTCGATCGCGCAAAAACCGACCTCAAGCACGCGAGTGTGATCACGCTTTCCCGGATGGCAGAGGTTGCCGCGTCTTGCCCCAACCTCCCCATCAGGATCGAAGGACATGCGGATGCCGAAGGTTCGCCGGAAGGCAACCAGGTGCTGTCCGAAATGCGGGCTGAGGCTGCAGTGAAGTTTCTCGTCGACAAGGGCGTATCGCTCGATCGCATCAGGTCCGTCGGCTACGGCGCAACGCGCCCCGTGGCTCCCAACGACACGCCGGCGAGTCGTGCGCTCAATCGGCGCGTTGAGATCTTCATTGGCGACCACTGATTTCGGGGACGGGGGCGCAGGCCATGGATTATCTCGTTGTGAAGCTGTTCTGGTATCTGGTGCTGGCTTTCGCCATCGGATTGTTTGTCGGCTGGGTTTCTTGCCAGCGCGTCAGCGATCGGTAGCTCAAAGCTCGGTGCTATAGGCAGGGTTCGCCCACGGGGACCGACCGATGATGACTTTGCTCTGGCAAACGGCAGCCCTTTTGCTCGCAGCTTACTTCCTTGGTGCTTTTCTGGGTTGCCTGATCCGGCGGACGTTCTTCGGAAAGACGCCAGTGACAGACACGGAGCCGGCTTATGCCGGAATGCCGAGTTCTGTGGCGCCCGGAGCTATGGCTGAGCCTGAGCCAGTTTCGACTGCCCCGGCCTATCGGGCAACGACCCAGCCGGCCTATCCAGCCGAGAGCGCTGAACCATTGGCCGCTGCGCCGCAGGTCGACGAGACGACGACAGCAGAGCCAGAGGTTGGCGGAGTAGTGCATTATCCGCGGGCGGTGACACCCAAAAATGATGAGGCCTCCGCGCCCGTCTCGGAAGCACCGTCACATCCACGTGCCGAGGCAGAGCCTGTCTCGCCGCCTCCCCAGGAGTCCAGCGCGCCTTATCGGCCCGTCATTCCCCCTGTGGGTGATCGAAAGCGGTCCATCGGAACGTCAGCCGCCGCAGCTGCAGCGCTTGCCGCCGCGACGGCGCGCTATCGCGCAGCGCAGGAAGCCGCGCGTGCAGCCGGCACTATTCCGGCGGCCGCCGGGAGCTTCGACGGTGCCGCTGCGGCCGTAACTGCGCCCCCGGCCTCGACACCTGCCACCGATAACCCGGACGACCTCACCCGCATCCGCGGCATCGATCCGGAGCTGAGCCAAAAACTCAGCACGCTGGGTGTTCGGAAGTTCTCGGACATTGCCGCGTGGCGGAAGGAGGACATTCAGCGGATCAGCGCTGCGCTCGGATTCCGTGGACGGATCGAGCAGGAGAACTGGATCGAGCAGGCCCAAATTCTCGCCACCGGGACGGAGACGGCCTACTCCCGTCGCCGTGCGAACATGGCGCCGTTGGCGAAGCCGAGCGCAGATGAGGGCGAGCGCCGGGCTCCGCCTCAGGCACAGCCTGCCTCAGCGGAGGTCGCTCCAGCTCCGCCGGCTGCTGCGACGGAGCCTCCGGCGAAAAAGCCGCCACCAACAGGTTTGGGGCGGCATCATCTGCAGCGCATCAAGGGTATCACGCCGGACATCGAACGGCTGCTTAACCTGCACGGCGTTCATCGCTACGATCACATCGCCCGTTGGACGGCTGCCGACGTCAAGAAGTTCGACCAGCTTCTCGGGAGGAAGGGCCGCATCGCGCAAGAAAACTGGATCGAGCAAGCGCAAATTCTGGCAAACCGCGGCTTGACCGCGTTCGCACGTCAGTTTGACGAGCAGCATACGGCAGCACCGCCGCGCTTGCGTCCGGCGCACCTTCTGGACGCAATTCGGGAAGCTCAGGCGGCGAACAATGCGGGACAGGCCAAACCGGCCGAGGAAGGCGAAGGCGGTCCGGCGAAACCCAAGTTTGATTTGTCGACCCTCAGATCGGTGCGCTCCGAAGCCTTCCAGAGCGACAAGGCGGAGGTGCACCCGCCGCAGTCTCCCTCGCCGGGTGTGCCCAAACAGGTTGACGATCTCAAGCGTATCCGGGGAATCGGCGTCGCGCTCGAAAAGCGGCTGAACGGCCTGGGCTATTGGACTTACGAGCAGATCGCCAATTGGACGGCTGCAGATGTCGATCGCATCAGCCGTGCGCTCGACATCCCCGGACGGATCGAACAGGAAAACTGGATCGAGCAGGCGCAAATTCTCGCGACCGGTGGCCAGACATGGTTTGCGCGCCGGCGTGACAGGGGAGAGGTGGCCATCGATCCATCGTCAAATGAATAGCGCTGGCTTGGGAGACTGGAGTGTCACGCTAGTTGATTGTCTTCTCGAGTGTATATGCCAGCTCTTGCGCAACGCTTTCGTTCGTGATGAACACGAGTGGCTTTGGACTCGGCGGGAGGCGACTTTGACTAGGGGAACAACAAACGTGCTCAGACGTATGGCTTTGCTGATGAGCGCGGCGGCATTGGCCGGATGCGCCAGCAGCAATGCCGGGCCTTATGGTGATCCCGGGGCCCGCCCATTGCCGCCGGGATACAGCTGTCAATCCGTTCGTGCAGAGCTGAACAGGCTCGATGCCAAGGGCATCCGCTGGAAAGTCGAGGCGGCCAGCTCGGGCAAGAAGTTGCCGGCCCAACAGCAGGAAGAAGTTGATCGGTATAATTACCTGCTCAACATTTATCTCGGCGCACGCTGCCACGTCTGACGGGGCGCATTCGTCGTCAACCCGCCCTATCTTCACCAATTGGCAAGCTCCGGGCGCGTACCGGGGCTTTGCTTTTGAGAAGTAGAACGGACTTGTCATGCCGCAGAACGATTATGATGTCGTCGTCATTGGTGCCGGCCCCGGCGGCTACGTGGCGGCGATCCGCGCAGCCCAGCTGGGTTTCAAGACGGCTGTCGTCGAGCGCGAGCACCTCGGAGGAATCTGCCTGAACTGGGGCTGCATTCCGACGAAGGCGCTTCTGAGGTCAGCAGAGGTTTACCGCAACGCAGAGCATGCCAAGTCCTATGGACTTTCGGTCGAAGGTAAGCTCGGCTTCGACATCGGCGCCATCGTGAAGCGCTCGCGCGGCGTATCGGGCCAGCTCAACAGCGGCGTCGGCTTCCTAATGCGGAAGAACAAGATCGACGTCATCTGGGGCGAGGCCACGATCACCAAGCCAGGCCAGATTGTCGTCAAGCAGCCGACGAAAAAGCCCATGGAGCCAGCGCATCCGGCACCGAAGGGCGTGCTTGGCCCCGGCACCTATCAAGCGAAACACATCATCATTGCGACGGGTGCGCGTCCCCGGGTCCTGCCGGGGATCGAACCCGACGGCAAACTGATTTGGACCTACTTCGAGGCCATGGTCCCGCCGGCCATGCCGAAGTCGCTGTTGGTGATGGGCTCCGGCGCCATTGGCATCGAGTTCGCCTCGTTCTATCGGACGTTCGGCGTTGAAGTAACAGTCGTCGAGCTGCTGCCGCAGATTCTGCCTGCCGAGGACGCCGAGATCGCGGCGTTCGCGCGCAAGCAGTTCGAGAAGCAGGGGATGCGCATCCTGACGGGCGCGACCGTCAAGAGCGTCAAGAAGAGCAACAACTCAATCACTGCCGAAGTCGATCTGGGCAACGGGAAGACTGAGACGATTACGGCCGACCGGCTCATTTCCGCCGTGGGTGTGGTCGGTAACGTCGAGAACCTGGGCCTCGAAAAGCTTGGTGTGAAGATCGAGCGCGGCGTGATCGTCACCGATGGGCTGGGTCGCACGAATGTTCCGGGAATCTACGCCATTGGGGACGTGGCTGGTCCGCCGATGCTGGCCCACAAGGCCGAGCATGAGGGCGTTATCTGCGTCGAGACCATTAAGGGGCTGCCGACCCATCCGATGGACAAGCGCAAGATCCCTGGCTGCACCTACTGCCACCCGCAGGTTGCCTCAGTGGGTCTCACCGAGGCCAAGGCCAAAGAGGCCGGCTACGAGATCAAGGTCGGGCGGTTCCCGTTCCGGGCCAACGGCAAAGCCATCGCGCTTGGCGAGCCGGAAGGCATGACGAAAACTATCTTTGATGCCAAGACGGGTCAGCTTCTCGGCGCCCACATGGTCGGGCCGGAAGTCACGGAGATGATCCAGGGTTTCGTGATTGCCATGCAACTCGAAACCACGGAAGAAGAGCTGATGCACACGGTGTTCCCGCACCCGACGCTTTCGGAGACCATGCACGAGAGCGTGCTGGATGCTTTCGGGCGAGTCATTCACACCTAGGCCAGTATAGCCGATCGGAATTGCGCAGTTGCGCTTCCAAATCCAACGGGATGAGGGGAGGCAGTTTATGCCCCTCTCACCCTAATTTGCCTCGACGCAGGGTAGCGATTCATCCACAATTCAACGCGTCGTTCTTTTGCGTTGGTCCAATCCTGAAGGAGACCTGCGATGCAGACGGACGCGAAGGGCCTGCTCATCATGGCAGCCATCGGCATCGTGGCCGGGTTCCTGGCCTCGCTGATCGTTGGCGGTGGGGGCGGGCTGTTGTGGTACCTGATCGTTGGCCTGATCGGCGCTTTCGTTGGCGGTTTTCTGCTCGGTGCGCTTGGCGTCAATCTTGGTATCCGTAATGAGATTGCATCTCAGGTGGTGACGGCAACAATAGGCGCCATTGTGGTGATAATACTCGCACGCCTGATCGCTTGAGGATCGAGCGTTCGCGCGAGGCGTTGCGTGGATTTCGGGGAATATACGCCGCTACTGACACTGGCTGCGGTCGGACTGATCGCCGGCTGGATTACCGGCTTGTTGTTCGGCCAAAGGGGCCTCATCCGCTATCTGCTTGTCGGTACCCTGGGCGCGCTTCTCGGCGGGTATGTCATCCATGGCCTGTTTCAGTTCAGTTTCGGCCTGGGAAGCGCGTTCCTCGATCAAGTCGCCGTCGCAACCATCGGCGCCATCGTGGTGATGTTGCTTGCTCGTGCCATTGCGCGGTAGAGGACTTGCCGCGGCGTCATGCCGGTTGATCCTCGGGGCAAGAGGCGCCACCTCTATTTTGTCGCGGTGTGAGCCGCATCGCTAAACTTCGACGAGCCCTCGCGCATGGTTACGATCCTCGATATGCGACCCCGGCACCCGGAGAAGGCGAACAAGCCGGATACGCCGGTGCTGCGCAAGCCGGATTGGATTCGCGTTAAGGCGCCCGGATCGCCTACGTATTTCGAGACAAAACAAATCGTCCGCGCGCATGGGCTGCATACGGTCTGCGAGGAGGCCGGCTGCCCCAACATCGGGGAGTGCTGGACCAAGCGGCACGCGACCATGATGATCATGGGCGACACGTGCACGCGTGCCTGCGCCTTCTGCAACGTCCGGACCGGCCTGCCGGAGCCGCTTGACCCCAAGGAGCCCGAGAACGTCGCCGAGGCGGTTGCCAGGCTCGGACTTGAGCACGTTGTCATCACCTCCGTCGATCGGGACGACCTGCCGGATGGTGGCGCGGCCCACTTTGCGGCCGTTATTCGTGCCATTCGCGCGCGCAATCCCGGGACCACCATCGAGGTGCTGACACCCGACTTCTTGCGCAAGGATGGTGCGCTCGAGGTCGTGGTCGAGGCGAAGCCCGATGTGTTCAACCACAATCTCGAGACCGTCCCGAGCCTCTATCTCAAGATCCGCCCGGGTGCTCGCTACTTTCATTCGCTGCGGCTGCTTCAGCGAGTGAAGGAGCTCGACCCGACCATGTTCACCAAGTCCGGCATCATGGTCGGCCTGGGCGAGGAGCGGGAAGAGGTGCTGCAGCTCATGGACGATTTGCGCACGGCCGACGTCGACTTCCTGACCATAGGGCAGTACCTGCAACCCACCCGCAAGCACGCCGAGGTCAAGCGGTTCGTCACACCCGAGGAGTTCAAATCCTACGAGCGGATCGCCTACGCCAAGGGCTTCCTGCTCGTGTCCGCAAGCCCTCTCACACGCTCGTCCTATCACGCTGCGGAAGACTTCGCCCGGCTACGCGCCGCCCGGCTAGCGGCGATGGGGCGAGGGTGACCACAGTAATCGCCAGCTCGTTTCGCGTGATCATCGGTCGCAATGCAGCGAACAGGGACGCGCGTGATAACGTGACGAGAGCGCAGAACGGATAAAATGCCTTCATTCCGCACACACCGTATCGTCAAGCACCAGCCGAAGGCCATGTTCGAGCTTGTCTCGGACGTGGAGCGGTACCCCGAGTTTCTTCCCCTCTGCGAGAAGCTCGTGGTGCACTCCCGTGGGCACAAGGCGGACGGTGTCGAGGAAATCCTCGCGACGATGACGGTGGGTTACGGACCCATCAACGAGTCCTTCACCACGCGTGTGCGGCTTGACCGGGAAAACTGCCGGATCCTCGTCAATTACGTGGACGGACCATTCCGGCACCTTGAGAACACCTGGGTGTTCCATCCGCATCCGGTCGGCTGCAAGGTCGATTTCTCGATTGTGTACGAGTTTCGGTCCATCGCGCTGGGGATGATGATGGGTGCGATGTTCGACCGGACCTTCCGGAAGTTTGCGGAAGCCTTTGAGGCCCGCGCCGACGCGATTTACGGCGGCGGGCCTGCTCTCAATCAAGCTTGATGGCGGCTTTCACAAGATCTAGGGCGGTCCGCACGCTTGCAAGCCTGATGGTCGTGCGGCCGAGATCGCCAAAGCGGCGTTCCAGGTGCAGGAGCGGCTGGCCCCTGCGCGCCGCGGCAAAGTGAACGAGCCCGACCGGCTTTTCGGCAGAGCCACCGCCTGGCCCGGCAACGCCTGTCACGGCAACAGCAATATCAGCCTCCGAGTTTGCCAGTGCTCCCGCGGCCATCGCACGGGCAACAACCTCGCTAACAGCGCCATTCGCTTCGATGACCTGCGGGTCGATGCCCAGGCAGGACGCTTTCGCTGCATTCGAGTAGGTGACGAAGCCGCGCTCCACCACGTCGGAGGAGCCTGGGATCTCGGTGAGTAGCGCCGAGATGAGCCCACCCGTACAGCTCTCAGCCGTTACGAGCATGAGACCACGCTCGCGCATGGTGTCGAGCAGCTGCCGCGCCTCATCGACAAGATCGGAAGGAAACATAAAGCCTCCACGTCAGCCCGAAGCTGGTCTGACATGGAGGCTAAACGGTCGGAGAACTGCTGGCCAGCCTTATACGACGGCAAGCTTTTCAGCCTGCTGGAGCAAGCTGTCCAGGGTGGCTTTGCACTCCGGCCCCATCACGCCGATGGCGCGCTCCTGCGCCGCCAGCCAGACCGGGTAGGCTTCCTTGATGACGCGACGCCCCTTGTCCGTGAGGTGCAGGCCGCGGCCGCGTCGGCCAGCCGGCGGGTCCATGATGATGAGGTTGAGAGCGAGCAACCGTTTAAGGTTCCGCGAGAGCGTCGACTTCTCGATGTCCAGCGTGAATCCGATCTCGACCGCTGTGATTCCGTCCTGCTGGGCCAGCTGGGTGAGCAGTGTGAACTGACTGGCCGTGATACCCAGCGGTCGCATGGCGTCGTCATAGACGCGGGTGATGATCCGGCTCAGCTGGCGGATACGAGTGGCGATGCAGTTTGAGGAAGTCGTCTCCGCAATTCTTGCAAGCTCTGCCGCTGCGGAGTCCGGCTCCTGAGTCATGATGTTCATGGGAGGCTCCTGGCTTCGCCAGTGGAGATACAACGCTTTGTCTCTGATCGGCGATTCTTGCCGATGATGCAACAAAGCATGCTCCCTGGTCGGTCGATTCAGGAGTCCGGGTTGCAATGAGGCAGCAGCACGGTCGCCGTGGCCATCGCCGCGATGCCTTCGCGGCGTCCTGTGAAGCCAAGGCCTTCCGTGGTCGTCGCTTTCACGCTGACGCGATCAAGGCTGATTTCCAGGATGCCGGCGATGGCTGACCGCATGGCCTCCCGGTGGGGGGCAATCTTCGGCGCCTCGCAGAGAATCGTTACGTCTACATTGACAATCCGGCCGTCCCTCTGCCGGACGCGCCGGGCGGCTTCTCGCAGGAAGATGTGAGATGCGGCGCCAGCCCACTGTGGGTCGGACGGAGGAAAATGCTGGCCGATATCTCCGTCCGCGATCGCGCCGAGAACCGCATCCGTCAGAGCATGCAGGCCGACATCTGCATCCGAATGGCCGACGAGGCTTCTGTCGTGGGCGATCCGAACACCGCATAGCCAAACGTGATCGCCGTCGCCGAAGCGATGAACATCGAAGCCGGTCCCGGTGCGCAGTTCGCCTTGCGATCCGGAAAGCATGCGTTCTGCCAATGCAAAATCCCCTTCATCCGTGATCTTGAAGTTGCGCGCGCTGCCCAGAACCAGCGCAACCTTCAAGCCGGCCCACTCGGCAATTGCCGCGTCGTCGGTGAAGTCTGTTCGGCCCGCTGCGCGGGCTGCGTCGTGGGCGGACAAGATTTTCGCGTAGTGGAAACCTTGCGGTGTCTGGGCGCGCCAAAGGCCATCGCGCGCGACGGTCTCTGTGATCTGGCCGTCGGTTCCGGAACGCTTGAGTGTGTCAATCACCGGCAGGGCAGCAATCGCCCCGTCATTCTCGCCCAGCGCATCGATCACGCGGCTGATGATGTCTGCATCGATAAGCGGACGGGCCGCGTCGTGGATCAGGACGACATCCGGTGCGAGATCCGATAGCGCATGCAACCCTGCACGGACGGAGTCCTGCCGCATCGCTCCACCCCAAACAGGCGGGCGCAGGTTGGCCGAGATGTCAGCACAGCACGCATCGAAGAGGGTGCGATCGTCGGGATGAATCACCACCTGGATGGCGTCGACCCGAGGGTGCCTTGCGAAGGCCGCGATGGTGCGTGTCAGGACCGGCTTGCCGCCGAGCAACCGATATTGCTTCGGAATGGCCGAGCCTCCGGCCCGCGTTCCGCGACCTGCGGCGACAATCAATACGGCAACCTGCACCGATTTCCTTCCTTTCGAACGGTCTCCAAGCGCCCAGGGCACCCCGAGCCTTAGCCGCCGGTTCAGATCCGCGCAACGTTAGACCAAGCTCTGCGCAATTCGCACTTGCGAAACGCAAACTTCTGACTTAGCCTGCACAATCATGAAGCAGATAGCGAAAATGATGATTTTTTGAGCATGCGGCCTGCGGAGAGCTCCGGTGCCCTTCGTATAGGGCCATGTGAACTGGCGAACCCTGTGGTGCTCGCGCCAATGTCGGGCGTCACTGATCTTCCATTCCGCAGGTTGGCCCATGAACTAGGGGCAGGCCTCGTCGTTTCCGAAATGGTCGCCAGCGAGGAGCTTGTCCGGCAGCGTCCGGACGTGCTGCGCAGGGCTGTAGGGGAGGGGATTTCGCCGTTCGTCATCCAGCTGGCCGGACGGGAAGCGCGCTGGATGGCAGAAGGTGCTCGCATCGCGCAGGATCTCGGCGCCCACATCATCGACATCAACATGGGCTGCCCGGCGCGGGAGGTGACGGGCAAGCTGTCCGGCTCGGCGCTCATGCGGGATCTCAAGCTGGCGCTCTCGCTCATCGAGGCCGTGCTGAAGAGCGTGAGCGTGCCGGTCACGCTCAAGATGCGCATGGGCTGGGACCACAATCAGCTGAATGCGCCCGAGCTTGCTCGCCTCGCAGAAGGCGCAGGGGTTCAGCTCGTCACTGTTCACGGCCGCACGCGGTGCCAGTTCTTCAAGGGCAAGGCAGACTGGGCCTTCGTCCGCCGGGTTAAGGAGGCGGTCTCGATCCCCGTCATCGTGAATGGCGACATCTGCTCCGTAGCTGATGCCCGGGCGGCCCTCGCAGCTTCAGGAGCGGACGGCGTCATGGTCGGGCGGGGAGCATATGGTGCCCCCTGGCTCCCCGGGCGGATCGCCACCGCGCTGCGCAGCGGAGCCGATCCGGGCGCACCGTCATTGGCCCGGCAGGGGCAGATCGCTGTCGCCCACGTGGAGAGCATGCTTGCGTACTACGGGCGCGAGCTCGGGCTGCGGAACGCCCGTAAGCACATTGGCTGGTATCTCGAGCAGAGCGGGCTGCCTACCGCGGTCGTAAAGAAATGGCGGGCGCTGCTTTGCCCGGATGACGATGCCGACCGCGTCCTGCGCAGGCTCGGCGATTTCTACCACCAGGCTGAGGAGTTGGCTGCATGAGTGCCGAGGGCATTGGCGATCGGTCGTTGCCACCTCCTGCGAGTCAGAAGCACGTGCAACACGATCTGCTGCTCGCGGCGCTGCCTCATCCCATTCTGACGCTGGGCGAGGACGATCGCATCCTCTACGCGAATCCGGCTGCCGAGCAGTTCTTCTCTGTCGGCCAGGCTCGCCTCAAGCGGCACCGGTTGGCCGATCTCGTTGCCTTCGGCTGCCCGCTGGTGAGCCTTGTCGAGCAGGTGCGGCGCACGGGGGTTTCGGTCAACGAGTACGGCATCGAGGTGGTGATTCCGCGTGTCGATGACGGACCGAAGCTCGTCGATGCCTATGGCGGGCCGCTGCCTGAACAGCCCTCGCTCATCGTGCTGATGCTGCAGCAACGGACGATGGCGCAGATGATCGAGCGCCAACTGACACACAGGGCCGCCGCCCGCTCCGTTTCCGGCATGGCGGCAATGCTGGCGCACGAGATCAAAAACCCCCTGTCAGGCATTCGCGGTGCCGCGCAGCTCATCGAGCCGAACCTTAGCCCACAGGATCGGGCGCTCGCGCAGCTTATCTGCAAAGAGACAGACCGAATTCGCGATCTCGTCGACCGGATGGAGGTATTTGGAGACGAACGTCCCCTCGCGAAATCGCCGGTCAATATCCACGACGTGCTTGATCACGTTTGCCAAATTGCGACAAGCGGGTTCGGCCGCAGCGTAAAGTTCATCGCCCGATACGACCCATCGCTCCCGCCGGTGCCGGGTAATCGCGACAAGCTCATTCAGGCTTTCCTGAACCTCGTGAAAAATGCCGTAGAGGCGATCGAGTCGGGCGGCGAAAGCGGTGGACGGATTATTCTGACGACAGCCTTCCGCCCGGGCGTACGCCTTTCCGTGCCGGGAAGCGGCACGCGGGTGAGTCTGCCGCTGATGATCGAAATCGAGGACAACGGATCCGGGGTGCCGGATCACCTGAAGCCACATCTCTTCGATCCTTTCGTCACCACGAAGCCCAACGGCACCGGGTTGGGCCTGTCACTGGTCGCCAAGATCATCGGTGACCACGGCGGCATCATCGAGTGCGAGTCCGAGCCGAAACGCACCATTTTCCGCGTTTTCCTGCCTCTGCAGGAGACGCATTCTCGAGCAAAGCAGGCGGGTTAAACCATGGCACGCGGCACAGTTCTCATTGCAGATGACGACAGCGCAATCCGGACGGTGCTCAATCAGGCACTGGCCCGCGCCGGATATATCCCGCGCGCTACAGGGAATGCGGCCACGCTTTGGCGCTGGGTCAGTCAGGGAGAGGGCGACGTGGTGATCACCGACGTCGTGATGCCCGATGAGAATGCGTTCGATCTCATCCCGCGGATCAAGAAAACGCGCCCCGATTTGCCTATCATTGTGATGAGCGCCCAGAACACGCTCATGACGGCGCTTTCGGCCGCGGAGAAAGGGGCTTTCGAATATCTGCCGAAACCGTTCGATCTCACGGAGCTTGTCAGCGTCGTGGGGCGGGCGCTTTCCGAGCCGAACCGCCGTGCTGCGGTCCGCAGTGCGCCGGAATCCGATCCTGATAATCTGCCGATTATTGGCCGCTCGCCGGCCATGCAGGAAATCTACCGCGTCATCGCCCGCCTGACGCAGACGGATCTCACCGTGATGATCACGGGCGAGTCGGGCACCGGCAAGGAGCTCGTTGCACGTGTTCTGCATGATTACGGCCGGCGGCGCAGCGGTCCGTTCGTGGCGATCAACATGGCCGCGATTCCGCGCGAGTTGATTGAAAGCGAGCTGTTCGGCCACGAAAAGGGTGCGTTCACCGGCGCCCACACGCGCATGCCGGGCCGCTTCGAACAGGCGGAAGGCGGCACGCTTTTCCTCGACGAAATCGGCGACATGCCAATGGAAGCGCAGACGCGATTGCTGCGCGTGCTGCAGGAAGGCGAATACACGACCGTTGGCGGCCGAATTCCAATCCGCACGAATGTTCGGATTATCGCGGCGACCCACCGCGATTTGAAAAGCCAAATTCAGCAGGGGCTTTTCCGCGAAGACCTATATTACCGGCTCAATGTCGTGCCCTTGAGATTGCCGCCATTGCGCGAGCGCCTGGGCGATATTGATGATCTCGTGCGCCATTTCCTGCGGCAGGCGGCTCGCGAAGGTTATGGGCAGAAGTCGATTGAAACGACCGCAATTGAGCGATTGAAGCGGCATACATGGCCGGGCAATGTACGTGAGCTTGAAAATCTCGTACGACGGCTCGTCGCGCTTTATCCGCAAGATACGATTACTGCCGAAATCGTCGACGCCGAATTGGAGCAGGCTTTGCCGGTTCGTTCCGACGAGCCGCAAGCGAATACCGAAGCCTCCCTTTCGGAACTGGTCGAAGGCTATCTCGGGCGCTATTTCGCGAAATTCGGCCGCGATTTGCCGCCGCCGGGGCTTTATGATCGGATCATTCGAGAAGTCGAGCGACCTTTGATTACCGCAGCGCTGACGGCCACTCGCGGCAATCAAATTCGTGCGGCGGAGCTTCTTGGGCTCAATCGCAATACGCTGCGCAGCCGGATCAGAGACCTTGATATCCAGCTGTTCAAGGGGCCGTGAATTGCACTTGGCAAAGGGGGCGGGTTCGAAAAACCTTCCTTGAAATATCGGCAGATTTTATCGAATGTTCCCTGCGGCTTTCTTCGCAGACCCGCTCATTTTTTTGAGATGTTTGTCGTCATTTGAACCGCAGTTCCTCTTTGCGAAACCTGATTCTGCAGTCTGAGCATGGACATTTCACTATCTTCCGACTTCGGGCGCCAGGGGCCTATTTGGGGCCGCTGCTGCTTCAAGTTCGTCACATAGGGTATCGCCTTTTTCATAACAGGCCCTTGTCGATCTGCGGCCTGGGCCGATGGCACAATGAGGGACCAGCCTATTAGGGCGGATGCGACTAGACCTGCGCGAGTTGTAAAAATGGATCACCGTCTGCGTCATAAGGTGGAAACTTTGAAATATTGCGCTCAGTGTACAGACGTTTCAAGCTTTCAGCGCCATTATGCGTTCAACACGAAGTGATACGTCGGCCTTATTTGTTGTCGCAATTGCCGCATTTGTCGTCGTAATTGCCGCGGAAGCGGTCAGGAATACGATAACGCGGAGCGTGTGGGCGCACCATTTTTCACCCAAAAATCTTCCGCAGGCGGAGGCGATGCCTTGACTTGGCCCGGGGCTGAGGGCTATCGATGTTCATGTCGCGAAAATGTCACAGTCTTGACGCTGATCTGTTGTCCAGCCGCGCCAGCGCGGCCATGAATGTGACCTGATAGCTACGTAAGCGGAGCAAAAGAGAACCAACCGAAGGCCGCGGGAGGTTCCAGCAGGGTTACGCGACAGGCCGAGGGAGATGGTTGTAGATGGCGTCTGCTTTCCCCAGAAGGGACGCGCGCGACATCGTTGATGATGACCGGCTGCCGTTCCCGGAGGCGAACAAGACTGCCTTCTGGATCGGGCTCGTCATCGTCATCCTGTCGCTCGTCTCGGGGCTCGCGACCTACCTGATCCTCACCGGCCTCACGCCGATTGTGCCGCGAAACGACATCGTACTCGCGGTGCTGTTCATCAACGTCGTGCTGATCATCGCGATGTTTGCGGTGATCAGCTGGCAGGCGATCGGCCTCTGGAAAGCGTGGCGGGACAAGGAGGCAGGCGCGCGCCTGCACGTGCGCATTGTCGCCTTGTTCAGCATCATCGCCGCCTTGCCGGCCATGCTGCTTGCCATCGGCGCCACGACAACCTTCTCGCGCTCGCTCGACAACTGGTTCTCGACGCGCACCCGCGAGATCATCGCCAATTCGTTGGACGTCGCAAACGCCTACCTGGAAGAGCACGGCCAGGTCATCCGGACCGACATCGTCAACATGGCGAAGGATCTGGACGATGCGGCCGATGCACTGCGCGACTCGCCAGAGGAGTTCCGCACGCAGGTGATCGCACAGGCAGGCCTTCGCGATCTGCCTGCCGCATACGTCATCGATGCGCAAGGCCGACCAATTATCAGCGCGATCGAGGACGACCGCCTGCCATACGTTCCGCCACCTCCGTCGGTGATTGCGCAAGCGGAAGCAGGGCTGGTGCCGCTGCTGATGCCCTCTGACAGCTATCGAGTAGCGGCAGTTGCAAAGCTCAACCGCTATCCCGGCTCCTACCTCTACGTTCTTCGCGGCGTCAGCCCGAAGGTGATGGGGCACCTGCGCCGGACGCAGGCGGGTGTCGCTGAGTACGAGGAACTCCGCAAACGCCGTGGTGGGCTGAAGATCGCGCACGGGCTCATGTACTTCATGATCTCGATGACGGCCCTGCTGGCGGCAATCTGGGCCGGTCTCTGGTTTGCAGGCCAGTTCGTAGCGCCGATCCGGCGCCTGATCGCGGCGGCACAAATGGTTTCCCGCGGTAACCTCGACATTCAGCTGCCGGTCCGGCGCGGCGAGGGTGATTTGCGGCGGCTGTCCGCTACCTTCAACGACATGACGGCAGAGCTCAAGAACCAGCGTGATGCGCTCGTTTCCGCGAATGAGCAGCTGCTCGAGCGCCGCCGGTTCATCGAAGCAGTGCTGACTGGCGTGTCTGCTGGTGTCCTCGGCCTCGACCGTGATGGATGCATCCGGCTGGCCAACCGTTCCGCCGAAAAACTGATTGGCGTCGAAGCCGACGAGTTGATCGGTAAGTCGCTTGAGGAAGCCATTCCTGAAATCGGTGCCCTGCTGAAAGAAGGCGAGGACCGGCTCACCTACCGCATGCAGCATCAGGTGAAGCTCATCAACAAGAACGGGGACGAGCGCATCTTCGCCGTCCGCTTCACCCGCGAGGTGGACAGCGGGGAAGAGCAGGGGACCGTCGTGACCTTCGACGACATCACCGAGCTCGTCTCCGCGCAGCGCACGGCGGCCTGGGCCGATGTCGCCCGCCGAATTGCGCACGAGATCAAGAACCCGCTCACCCCGATCATCCTGTCGGCTGAACGTATTCGCCGGAAATACGGAAAGGTAATCACGGAAGATCGGGACACCTTCGACAAACTGACGGCCACGATCGAGCGTCAGGCGGGCGACATCAAGAGCATGGTGGATGAGTTCGCCTCATTCGCCCGCGTGCCGAAGCCGACCATGGAGGCCGGCGACCTGCGCGATGCCGTTCAAGAACCGGTCATCCTTTTCCGCGAAAGCCATCCGCACATCACCTACGAGCTGCAATTGCCGGATGAGCCGCTCGTGTGCCTGTTCGATCGGCGTCTCATCACACAGGCGGTGACGAATCTCGTGAAAAACGCCACCGAGGCCGTGGAGTCTGCCGCGGAAAATCCGGAATCGGACGATTGGAAAGGCCGGATCGAGACGGTGCTGCGCACGGTCGACGATCAGATCGAGATCGAGGTCATCGACAACGGCATTGGCCTGCCGAAACAGAACCGGTCGCGACTGTTCGAGCCTTATGTCACCAACAAAGGTTCCAAAGGCACCGGTCTTGGCCTTGCGATTGTCCAGAAGATCGTGGAACAGCACAGCGGTGCGCTGACCGCGGAGGATGCCCCGCCTGGTCCGCAGCGCAGCCGCGGTGCGCTTTTCCGCATCACGCTTCCAATACGAACCGAGTCCGCGAGCAAGTCAGATGCCAAGCCTGAAGCCGCCGAGTGAGGCGCTTCGGGCAGAAGCAAAGCCGCCGAAGGAAGGGAGTGACCGATGGCCGCTGACATCCTGGTTGTCGACGACGAAGCCGATATTCGTGAGCTCGTGTCGGGGATCCTGGAGGATGAAGGGCACCGCTGCCGGTTGGCGCGGGATAGCGACGAGGCATTACGCGCCATCGAGGAACGCAAGCCCCATCTGGTCATCCTCGACATCTGGCTGCAGGGGAGTCGGCTCGACGGCTTGGAGGTGCTGTCGATCATCAAGCGGGTGCACCCCGATTTGCCGGTCGTCATAATCTCAGGTCACGGGAACATCGAGACGGCCGTTACGGCCATCAAGCGCGGCGCCTACGACTACATCGAAAAGCCGTTCAAGGCAGATCGCCTGATTTTGGTCACGATGCGCGCGCTCGAGGCCTACAGCCTGCGCCGCGAGGTGAAGCACCTGAAGGAGCGGTCGGTTGTGAGCGCTGAAATGATCGGGCGCTCGTCGGCTATGAATCAGCTCCGTAATCAGATCGAGAAGGTGGCGCCGACGAACAGCCGCGTGTTGATCCGCGGCGCACCGGGATCCGGCAAGGAACTTGCGGCGCGCGTGCTGCACGCGAAGTCCCATCGCGCCGACGGGCCATTCGTTGTGCTCAATGCGGCCGCGATGGTGCCCGAGCGCGTCGAGGAAGAGCTGTTCGGCATCGAGGATCGCACGGGCGGGCCGCGCAAGGTCGGCGCTCTCGAAGAGGCGCACGGCGGCACGCTTTACATCGACGAGGTGGCGGACATGCCGCTCGAGACGCAGGGCAAGATCCTGCGCGTGCTCGTGGAGCAGAAGTTCCTGCGCCTAGGCGGCACCCAGAAGGTCTCGGTCGACGTTCGCATCATCTCGTCGACGAGCCGCGACCTCGAACGCGAGATGGCCGAGGGTCGCTTCCGCGAGGACCTCTACCACAGGCTCAACGTCGTGCCGCTACGGGTACCGAGCCTTGCGGAGCGCCGCGATGACATTCCGGAGCTCGTTCATTACTTCGTGAAGCAGATTTCCGAGACCTCTGGCCTCGCTCCGCGCAAGATCGGCGAGGACGCCATTGCCGTGCTGCAGGCTCACGATTGGCCGGGCAATGTGCGCGAGCTCAGGAACAACATCGAGCGCCTGATGATTCTGTGCGGCGGCGATCCCGATGCAGTCATCACCGCCGACATGCTGCCGGAGGAAATCGGCTCGAACGTTCCGCTGCCCGTCAACGGCGGCGCCGAGCATCTGATGTCGTTGCCGCTGCGGGAAGCGCGTGAGATTTTCGAGCGCGAATACCTGCTCGCGCAAATCAACCGCTTTGGCGGAAATATCTCGCGTACCGCGGAGTTTGTCGGTATGGAGCGCTCCGCGCTGCACCGGAAGTTGCGTGCGCTCGGCGTGAACTCGGAACATCGCTCAAGCCTGGCGGCAGGTCAAAACTAGTACATCGGTGCACGCGTTCTTCTGATTGCGTTGGGCTCGCGGCATGCTGCGGGCCCAAGTGCGTTGGTGGGCTTACGAAGGCTTTACGCGAATGAAAGTCATCATCTGCGGTGCGGGGCAGGTTGGCTTCGGCATCGCTGAGCGGCTCGCGGCCGAGGGCAACGATGTCTCACTGATCGACGTCAACCCCGCTCTCGTGGAGCGCGCCAACGACGTGCTGGACGTGCGGGCAACGGTTGGCAACGGCGCTCACCCCGATGTGCTGGAGCGCGCCGGAGCGCGCGAGGCAGACATGTTGATCGCGGTGACGCTGGCCGACGAAGTCAACATGGTCGCGTGCCAAGTCGCGCACAGCCTGTTCGCCATTCCGACCAAGATCGCCCGGGTTCGCAGCCAGTCCTACCTCGCAAAGGAATATGCCGGCCTCTTCTCCCGGGACTCGATGGCCATCGACTTCGTCATCTCGCCGGAGATCGAGGTCGGCAACATGGTGCTGCGTCGGCTTCGGCTGCCGGGCGCCTTCGAGACGCTCAGCTTCGCCGATGACCGGGTGCTCGCAGTCGGGATCAACTGTGGCGAGGATTGCCCGGTGGTGGACACGCCGATCCGGCAGCTCAGCGAGCTTTTCCCCGACCTCCCCGCAGTGATCGTGGCCATCGTACGGCGGGGGAAGTTGTTCCTCCCGCACCAGAACGACCAACTTGAAGCGGGTGACGACGTTTACGTCGTGGCCCCCGCGGACCAAATCGCGCGGACGCTAAAGATCTTCGGCCACGAGGAGCAGGTGGCGCGGCGGGTCGTCATCGCGGGCGGAGGAAATATCGGGCTGTACGTCGCGCGGGCCCTCGACAATCGCGATCAGGCGGTACGAGCGAAGCTCATTGAGGCGAATCGGGCACGAGCGATCCAAATCGCAGACGAGCTCGACCGCACGGTGGTGCTGCATGGCAGCGCCTTGTCCGAGGAGCTGCTGCGCGAAGCCGAGGTTCACCAGGCCGACACGATGGTGGCACTCACCAACGACGATCAGGTGAACATCCTGGCATCAGCTCTCGCGAAACATCTGGGTTGCAGGCGCACGCTCTGCCTAATCAACAGCCCCGGATACACCTCGATGGTGCGGTCCTTCGGCATTGACGCTCAGGTGAACCCGAGGGCGATCACGCTTTCGCGCATCCTCCAATTCGTGCGACGCGGGCGAATCAGGAGCGTTCATTCCATACAGGACGGTGCCGGCGAGCTGATCGAGGCGGAGGCCATCGAAACGGCTCCCATCATCGGTAAGCCGTTGAAGGAGCTTGCAATTGCCGAAGGTGTCCGGTTTGGCGCCATCGTGCGCAACGGCCAGGTCTTCGCACCGAAAGGAACGACGGAGCTGGAACCCAAGGACAGGGCAATTCTGTTTGTGCGTTCGGACTACGTGCGTCAGGTCGAGCAATTGTTCCGGGTCAGCCCCGAGTACTTCTGATATTGCAATGCATCAAAATATTGCGTCGCTTGTTGCGCCTGCTAAAAGGCGACTGTGTGTGCTTCGGGACCCAAGACTCGGACCGAGAAAGTCTCGAGGTTCATCAGGGTGCTGCTTCCGCCGCGAGTTTCAGGTAAGGTAATTGGCGGTGGACGGAGCGCCACCGAGAAAGAAAACTGAACAATAACGGATAAGAAAAAATGGCTGAGCGATCACAAAGCCTCCAGGACACCTTCCTCAACTACGTCCGCAAGAACAAAACCCCGCTGACGATCTTCCTCGTAAATGGCGTGAAGCTTCAGGGGATCGTGACCTGGTTTGATAATTTCTGCGTGCTCCTGCGGCGCGATGGGCACTCGCAACTGGTTTACAAGCACGCCATATCGACCATCATGCCAGGACAGCCGATCAACCTGATGGAACAGGATGCGGCTGAAGCGCAGCAAGGGTAGGCGTTCCATTAGCCGCGCACACGAGTCCAGAAGGAGAAGACGCCAAGACGTCACCACTGAGGCTGGGCGGAGATCGACTGCCCGGGCGATCGTTTTGGTGCCCGTGTTACAGACGGGTGGAGCCGGCCGTGAAGGTAAACGGTTCGGCAATCAGAGTGTGCGCGGCGCATCGCTCCATTCTCCGGAAGATCGCCTCACAGAAGCGGTTGGCTTGGCAGAAGCCATCGACCTCGAAGTGGTGGCCAAGCTGATCGTCCCCGTCGCACGCCCGCAGCCCGCGACGTTGTTCGGTTCCGGCAAGGTCGAGGAGCTGAAGGAGCTGGTTGCGCGGGAAGAGGCGGGGCTCGTTGTCATCGACCACGCCGTCAGCCCCATTCAGCAGCGCAACCTTGAGAGAGCCTGGAACACGAAGGTTCTAGACCGCACCGGCCTCATTCTTGAAATCTTCGGCAAGAGGGCGCGAACGCGAGAGGGCCGCCTGCAGGTCGAGCTTGCCCATTTGACTTACCAGAAGAGCCGGCTGGTTCGGACGTGGACCCACCTTGAACGTCAGCGCGGCGGTTACGGCTTCCTTGGCGGCCCGGGCGAAACGCAGATCGAGACGGACCGCCGCCTCATCCAGGAGCGTATCGACGCCATCCGCAAGGAGCTGGATACGGTGGTGCGCACGCGCGAGCTGCATCGTTCCGGGCGCCGCCGCGTGCCTTATCCGCTCGTCGCCATCGTCGGCTACACGAACGCCGGCAAGTCCACGCTCTTCAACAAGCTAACGGGAGCGGGCGTCGTTGCCATGGACCAGGTGTTCGCGACGCTCGATCCAACAATGCGCGAGCTGCGCCTGCCGAGCGGTCGGCGGATCATTTTGTCTGACACCGTCGGGTTCATCTCGGATTTGCCGACCACGCTCGTCGCTGCGTTCCGTGCCACGCTCGAGGAGGTGGTAGAGGCGAACCTCATCCTGCACGTCCGCGATATCAGCCATCCGGAAGCGCAGGCCCAGCGCGAGGACGTCGAGAGTGTCCTTGCCGAGCTTGGGATCGACGCGAACCAGCCGGACGGAAGGATTCTGGAGGTATGGAACAAGATCGATCTCGTCCCGCCGGAACGGCTAGAAGAGCTTCAGCATGCGTCCCGGCGGGCCCCACACGCACCCCTATTGGTTTCCGCCACAGAGGCAATCGGCCTGGACGAGCTTCTGCAGGCGATTGATCGGGAGCTTGGCAGAGCGGATGAGGAGCTGACGCTGACCGTACCCGCGACCGCGGGCGGCATGCTGGCGTGGCTGCACGAGAACGCGCAGGTCCTATCGCAGGAGACGCTAGATTCCGGCGAGATCATCTGCCATGTCCGCATCGCCCGCGAAAAGAGGGGGCGTCTCTTCAGCCGACTGCACAAGTATGGCCTGTCGATAACGGCCCGCGCCGCGAGTTGACGCCGCTGTTGGGCGCTGAAGGCGCAACTTCGGTGACGTTCAAGCCGTCAGAACTTTTTGACTTTTGACTGCCGGGACACACCTTGCTGCTGTGCCATCAGCATGTACGCGAGCTCGGCTGAGCCTAGGCCGAAAATGATCAGAACTGCTCCGACTAGCGCCAAATTGTAGGGTTGCATTACCTGAAGCGCAGCGGCTCCCAATAAGCCGGAAAGGGAGACCGCGATGTAGATGGTGGCGGCGTTCAGCGCGAGCAGGATTGGTGCAAGCGCCGGTGAAATGCTGACGAGCCGGTGCTGCTGTGGGACCAGCATACCCCATCCGCACAGACCCCAGACGATGAGAGCAACGACGCTGCCGGTGAAAGTCGCGCTCGACAGGGGTATCAGAGCAAAATCAATTGCGACCACAGCAATCGCGAGATTGATTACAGCACGGCTACCGAACCGATCCGTAAGGCTTCCGGCCACGAGGTTGCCGATGGTCGCTGCCATGCCCCAGATGCCGATCAGGAGCGCCAAAACGCTACCGTTTCCAGCGGTCGCACGGTCGAAGACCACGCTCACATAGCTGTATACGGTATAGAGACCGCCGAGCACGAGCAGCGTGGTCATCAATATCATAGCGACGCGCTTGTCACCGAGTGGAGCGAGACGCTCGCCGAGGCTGAGCTTTGTTGAGCCCGGCAATTGCGGGAGAGCCGCCGCAATCCCGGCGCCAGCGGCCAAACCCAAAAGCGCGACGAGCCACATCGTTGCTCGCCAGTCACCGGCGCTTCCCACCAGCGTTCCGATCGGGGCTCCCAAGGCCGTGGCCCCACTCAACCCCGCCATGACGACAGCGAGCGCCCGTCCCCGTGCTTCAGGCGGCACGAGGGCGGCCGCGGTCGCGCTGGCCGCGGGCGTGAACATCGCACCGCCCACTCCCGCCAAAGCTCGGCTGAGCAGAACCAGATCGAAAGAGGAGACAACAGCCGTCAGCACATTTCCAAGGGTGAAGACGGCAAGAGCACTTCCCAAAACGCGGCGCCGTGGCCAGTGAGCCGTAAAAGTCGCCATCACCGGTGTCATGACCGCATAGGCAATGGCGTAGACCGTGATCATTTGCCCAGCAGCTTCAATGCTCACATTCAGGCTGCGTGAAACCTGAGGCAGCAGACCTGCTACCACGAAGCTGTCGGTTCCAATGGCGAAGGTGCCGAGCGCGAGCGTGAGGAGGCGGAGGTCCATCGTGCTTCTCCACATTGTTGTAACTAACTTTGTTACATCGCTGCTTGCGTTATGGGTTGAGGGGCTCAGTCGGAGGTTATGTCCGCTTCGCCTCCTGCTGCTTCAGTGTGTCGTCGAGCACATCCTCAATGGTCGTGAGCGCCAACTGCGCTCGGACTTGTTTGTCGAGTGCGCCGTAGACCCGGCTCAGCGCTGCCTGGATGCCGCGACCTACGGGACAGGCCTGGTTTGGCGGAGATGCGTGGAGGGCGAATTGCGGTCCTTCGTCGAGCGCGCGGTAGACGTCGAGTAGTGTGATGGCTTGTGGGCTTTTCGCCAAAACCCAACCGGCGTTTGCACCGCGATAGCTCCTGACAAGGCCTGCATTGGACAATCGCCCGAGAATGCGCCTGATCACAACCGGGTTGGTACTGACGCTCAGCGCGATCCGGTCGGAAGTCACCGGGTCGGAGCGCTTCCTCCCAACAAGGGCCATCCAGGCCAATATGTGAATTGCGATGGTCAACCGGCTATTGGCGCTCATCCCGCACCTCTTAAATGTAACAGATACAGTTACATCGAAGTGCAGTCAATTTGGAGCTCGCATCGCGACAATCAACTGGAGGTGAGCGGGGCGGCCTAGGGGGGTAAATTTCGATACGCTGATCTCCAGCCGCTCACACGCGCATTGCAGTTAGCAAATGCGCTTGGCTCGACCCGATATAGAGCGTGGTCAGTGAGTCCGGCTCACGCAGAACGCGACAGCGCCCTGCAAGGCGCGTTTCGCTGGGGAATCCTTGAAGATCGCCAGCGCGTCCTCGGCCATGGAGCCGTAGTAGCGCGCCCGCTCGAACGTTGCCTCTATGGCCTTATGCCGGCGCAACAAGCCAATGGCGTGTTCGAGATCTCCATCCCGAATTTCGCCTTCGGTAAGCGTGCGGCGCCAGAAATCACGTTCTTCGTCAGTGCCGCGACGATAAGCGAGAATAATGGGGAGCGTAATCTTGCCCTCCCGGAAGTCGTCGCCCACCGATTTGCCGAGGCGAGAACTGTCGCCCGCGTAGTCGAGCGCGTCATCGACGAGCTGGAAGGCAATGCCGAGCGTCTTGCCGTAGGACTTGAGTGCGGCTTGCTCCTCCGCCGGACGATTGGCAATGGCACCACCGACTTCCGCTGCCGCAGAAAACAGCGCAGCCGTCTTGGCATTGATGATGGCGAGATATTCGTCCTCGGTCGTCGCCGTGTTCTTGGCTGCCGCGAGCTGCATCACCTCACCCTCGGCGATAACGGCCGCAGCATTGGCAAGGATCTTGAGGGCCGGCAGAGATCCGACCTCCACCATCATGCGGAACGCCTGGCCCAAAAGAAAATCGCCGACCAGCACGCTCGCCTGATTGCCCCACAGAATCCGCGCCGCCATTTTGCCGCGCCGGTAATCGCTCTCATCCACGACGTCGTCGTGCAGGAGCGTTGCCGTGTGCATGAACTCGACTGCCGCCGCGAGCGCCACGTGACCGTCGCCGGTGTATCCACACAGCTTCGCCGCCGCGATGGTGAGCATCGGGCGCATACGCTTGCCACCCGAATCAATCAGATGGTGTGCGAGCTTGGGGATTAGCTCGACATCGGAGACGGCCTTGTCCAGAATGAGTCGGTTGACCGCGCCCATGTCTTCGGCCACCAATTCCATCATGGGGGCCAGGTACTGCGCTGGATCGCGCGACTCTTCGAATGGAACAACGACCCCCACGGGCTCCTCTCCTGACGGCTCGATGACTCGGGGCGATCTTAACCAGCGGTACCGGAAGCATTTCACGGCAGATTGCCGCATGGTTAACCTGATTTGCTCGGTTCCAAAAGGTGCCCAATATGCGGGAGGTTCTGCGCTCCAATAACCCGGTCCTGCTGAGCTTCGTCGAAGTGCTGCTGCGGGATGCTGGGCTCGATCCGCTTGTCGCTGATCGGAATATGAGCGTTCTTGAAGGCTCGATCGGCGCACTTCCTAGCCGAGTGCTCGTGCGTGCGGAGGAATTCACGCGCGCGTGCAGGGTTCTCCGGGAGGCCGGCCTCGGCCACTGGGTTGAAGATGACGATCCTACGTGAGGTGGCTGGCCTCGACGAAGTCACTGAGGACGCGTTTCTTGGCGGGGCACTGAGCATCTTCCAGCCTCGCCAGGGTTATCGGGCCGGGCTCGATGCGGTGCTACTGGCAGCCGCTGTGCCCGCTTGCGGCGAGGCGTCGGAACGCGTTCTCGATGCGGGTTCAGGGGTTGGCGTCGTAGGCCTTTGTGTTGCGCGCCGCGTGCCGACGACGAAAGTCACGCTTGTTGAGAACGAATCGAGGCTCGTCGCGCTTGCGCGCCGAAATGTTGAGCGCAACAGGCTTTCCGATCGCGTGGAGGTCATCGAAGCGGATGTGACGGCGCCGGGATCAGCGCTCGAGGCAGTTGGGCTCAAGTCGGACACGTTCGACCATGTCGTCGCCAATCCGCCCTATAACGAGGAAGGGCGAGGCCGGCGGCCCAAACATCCCATCAAGGCGGCAGCACACGCGATGCCGGCGGAGAATCTTCAGCGCTGGGTGCAGTTCTTGACCCGTGTTGCTGCGCCCGGCGGCAGTCTCACGCTGATCCATCGCCCTGACGCGCTCCCCAATCTCCTGCCTGTGCTGAAGGGCCGCTTTGGTGGTCTGAAGATTTTACCCCTTCATCCGCGAGCGTCAGAGCCGGCGGTGCGCGTTATCGTACAGGGACGTAAAGGGAGCCGCGCGCCTCTTGCTATTTTGCCCGGCATTATTTTGCACGGTGAAGACAATCGGTTCCGGCCCGAAATCGTCGAGATCCTAAGGAACGGTGCCGCATTGCCGCTCGCGTGATGGCTAGTCGGTGTTCTTCTGGTTGATTAAAAGTGCGCGCAGGTCCAGAAGCGCCGGTTCTCCTGATACCTGCGAAATCAGGTTGTTCCGGAGCGGAAAGAAGCAAAGAGATTATGCGGTTCTTCAAGCGTCGCCCCGTTGTTCCTGTTGTTCGTTTCTCTGGCCCGATCGGTCTGGCCACCCCGCTGCGGCCGGGCCTCACGATTGGTTCTGTCGCGAGCGGTCTCGAGAGGGCCTTCAATTTGTCGAAGGTGCCGAGCGTCGCGGTGATCGTGAACTCGCCGGGCGGCTCGCCGGTCCAGTCCAACCTGATTTTCAAGCGCATTCGGCAACTGGCTGAGGAAAAGAAGAAACGAGTTTACGTCTTTTGCGAGGACGTGGCGGCTTCCGGCGGCTATTACCTCGCCGTCGCGGGCGACGAGATCTACGCCGATCCATCGTCGATCATCGGCTCCATCGGCGTGATTTCGGCGACGTTTGGCTTCGACAAGGCGATTGCCAAGCTCGGCATCGAGCGGCGTGTCTACACTGCAGGCGAAGCCAAAGCGCTGCTCGATCCCTTTCAGCCCGAGAAACCCGAGGACGTGGCGCGACTGAAAGCCATCCAAAAGGATGTTCATGACGTCTTCATCGGCGTTGTGAAAGATCGACGCGCGGCACGCCTCAAAGGGCATGATTCCGAGCTGTTTTCCGGTGCATTCTGGTCGGCGGCAAAGGCGTTTGAGCTGGGTCTCATCGACGGCATCTCCGACGTGCGGACCAAAATGTGCGAGGTGCACGGAGCCGATGTGCAACTCAAGGCCGTTCCATTTGGGTCAGCCGGATTACTGTCGCGCTTCTTCCGCTTGCCTCGTTTGACGGCTGCCGGTTCCGAATTGCGTGCGGCGGGTGCGCCCCTTGCACTGGCGGACGATCTACTGTCCGCTATCGAGGCACGGGCCCTTTGGTCTCGCTACGGGCTTTGAGGTGGCCGGGCATGGTGTGTGCACCCAGCGTTTGGAGGGGGATATGCCGCAAGTGATCGTGCTGCTTCTCGCTGGCGTCGGTCTTTATGCCGGCTATCGCTGGGTGATGCGCGAGGTGCGGCGCGCCATGGTTGCGGCACAAGAAGCTGAGGAGCAGCTGCGTCGCAGAGCCGAAGCAGGAGCCCCTCGGGATTTGGGCAAGCTCGAATGGGATGAAGAGGCCCGCGTGTACCGTCCGGCGAAGCGAGGTTGAACGGTTCCTCAAGATGTGAAGACGTCTCGCCAGCCCTGCCGCGCTCTTCTATAGTCCGCCGCCAAATTCGACGATCCAGACGCAAGGTCCGATGGCTACGAAAACTGCATTGAGACCCGCCACCGATCCGCGCGACCGGCAAGCACCCGCGCTCCAGCCGACGCGGTCGTTCCAGGACTTGATCCTCACCCTGCAACAGTATTGGGGCGAGCAGGGCTGCGCGATCCTTCAGCCGTACGACATGGAGGTGGGCGCGGGGACTTTCCATCCGGCAACGACCTTGCGTGCCCTTGGGCCCAAGCCCTGGAACGCCGCCTATGTGCAGCCCTCGCGTCGGCCCAAGGATGGGCGCTACGGCGAAAACCCGAACCGGCTGCAGCACTACTATCAGTTCCAGGTGATCATGAAGCCGTCGCCGCCGGACATTCTCGATCTCTACCTGGAAAGCCTGGCGCGCATCGGCCTGTCCCGCGAGATGCACGACATTCGCTTCGTCGAGGACGACTGGGAGAGCCCGACGCTCGGCGCCTGGGGCCTCGGATGGGAGGTCTGGTGCGATGGCATGGAGGTGACGCAGTTCACCTACTTCCAGCAGGTGGGCGGCATCGACTGCAATCCTGTCTCGGCTGAAATCACGTACGGTCTCGAACGGCTGGCCATGTACGTGCAGGGCGTGGACCGGGTGTTCGACCTCAACTTCAACGGCCGCGAGGACGAACGCAAGCTGACCTACGGCGATGTGTTCCTGCAGGCCGAACAGGAGTATTCGCGCTACAACTTCGAGTATGCGGACACGGACATGCTGCTCCAGCACTTCCGCGATGCGGAGAAGGAGTGCCGCGCGCTGCTCGAGAAGGGGGACACCGGAGAGGGGCGTCACCTGATGGCGCTGCCTGCCTATGACCAGTGCATCAAGGCTTCGCACATCTTCAATCTGCTCGATGCCCGCGGCGTGATCTCCGTCACCGAACGGCAGAGCTACATCCTGCGCGTCCGGGAGCTGGCCAAGGCGTGCTGCGAAGCCTGGCTCAAAACCGAGGGAGGCGGAGCGTGAGCACACCGAAGACGTTGATGGAAATGGCCGGTGCCGATCTGAAGCCGGCCTCGCTCGCCCAATCAGCTCTGGTCATCATCGACGCGCAGAACGAGTATCTCGACGGCAAACTAGCGCTGCCTGGAATTAGGCCCGCCTTGGATGCCCTGGTGCGCCTCCTTGCAAAGGCACGCGAGGCAGGGGCGCCGATCATTCATGTCGCGCACAGCGGCCGGCCGGGTGGGCTGTTCGATCGCTCGGGGCACGGCGGCGCCATTATCGAAGCGGTTTCGCCGAAGGCAGGCGAGCGCGTCGTCGAGAAGACGCTGCCGAATGCATTTGCTCAGACCAGCCTCGACGCGGATTTGAAGGCCATTGGGCGCACGTCGCTGATCCTGGCTGGGTTCATGACGCATATGTGCGTGAGCTCGACGGCGCGTGCCGCTCTTGATCTTGGCTATCGGGTGACCGTCGCCGGCGACGCTGCCGCCACACGAGACCTTCCCGACCCATTCGGCGGCGTAATTTCCGCCGAGGCGTTGCACCGGGCAGCTCTTGCCGAGCTGGCCGACCGTTTTGCGGTCGTGGCTACTGTCGATCAGATCCCGAGCGTGTGAGCTAGCGCACAGATATTTCCTACGCGCTCATCCGCGCTTCTGTCCGAGGAATGACGGTAATGTTCCCGTCCCGCTCCAAGACGGCGAACTTGATTTGATCGATCCGCTCGAGCCCGCGCCAACGCCGCGCCGCTTCGAGAATATCGTCCAGGTCGATTCGTTCGAGATCCATTCGCTCTTTCAACGGACGCCCGTTCTCCACCAGAACGACTGGCTCGCCCTCCAAGAACTTGTCAAGGCTGGGCGAGCGCTGCTTCAGCAGGGTCAGGCTTATCTCGATAACGAACAACGTCGAGATCAGGACAACGGCAGTGATGATCGAAAAGTCGTCGCCGATCAGTGCTTGCTGCGTGGTCTCCGCGATGATGAGCAGCAGAACGAAGTCGAAGGTGGTGATGTCCGACAGGGATCGCTTTCCGGAAATTCTGAACACGATGAACAGGAACGCGTAGATTGCGGCTGCTCTGATGATTGTGTCCATGCTGGCACTCCTACGGCCATACAAGCTGGTGAAACGGGATGCGCGCGTCTCCGGCCGCCAACTCCCCGTTGAGGCTTCCGATTTCATTCGCCTCGGCATGGATGGTTACCGTCAGAGCTTTAGCGGCTGGCTCGATGCCGAACGCGAACGTCGTTGTTTCCGCACCGCTTGTGGTCCGGACCGGCGTCGGGAAGATCGATAAGATCCGCACCCTGTCGAGATAGCGGCGGGCTAAATTCAGCTCCGCTCGAGTGCTTCCGGCCGGAATAGGTACGGAGAACCTGAGCGTAAATGGGGCATCCCGCCGTATGAACCTCTCGTATTCGACTGCGGCAGCGCCCGCAGAGCGCGTGGTCCAGCTCAATGGCCCACGGCCGAACACTCCCGCAGCACCGGCCAGCACCAGAATCGCGATTAGCGCCCAGCCGATTTGCTGAAGCCGCCAGCCCTGGCGCATGTGTGCGAGCTGCTCAGGCTTGACCAGAGCGTGAAGATCTTCCGAGGAGGCGTCGCTCATCCCGTAAACCTCGCCACTAACAACGCCGCGGCCAGGCTTGGGTTCGTGATGTCGCCCCACTCCACCCAGGAATGGGCTTCGCTCCGGCCGCTGTTGGGGCTAAAAGGATCGCCTCGTGACGCTGCCCTCCCGAGGAGCCCCATGCCCGAACTTCTGCTTGAGCTGTTTTCGGAGGAAATCCCCGCGCGCATGCAGGTGCGCGCAGCCGAAGAGCTGAAGCGCCTCGTTACCGGCGAGCTGCAAGCGCAGGGTCTCGAAACCGGCGAGGCCCAGGCATTTGCAACGCCACGCCGATTGGCGCTGGTCGTGCGAGATGTGGCTGCGCGATCGCCCGATCAATTGGAGGAGCGCAAGGGACCGCGGGTGAATGCTCCCGAGGCGGCGATCCAGGGCTTCCTCAAGGCGGCAGGGCTGAGCTCAATCGGACAGGCCAGCGTCGTCTCCGATCCGAAGAAGGGCGACTACTACGTCGCGCGCATCGAACGGCCGGGCCGCAGCGCATACGAAATCGTCTCCGAGGTGGTGCCCGACGTCCTGCGCCGCTTCCCATGGCCCAAGTCCATGCGCTGGGGCTCGCACACGTTCGCGTGGGTGCGGCCGCTCCACGGCATCATCTGTCTGCTCGACGGGGAGGTCGTGCCCTTCGAGATCGCAGGTGTTTCCAGTAGCAACACGACACGCGGGCATCGCTTCCACGGGAACACGCCGGTCCAGGTCAGCGGCTTTGACGATTACGTCGAGAAGCTGCGCGCGGCGAAGGTCATCCTGGATTCCGGCGAGCGCGCGCGGCGCATTGAGGAGCAGGCGCGGGAGCTTGCGGCCAAGCACAAGCTGGAGCTGATCGAGGACGCGGGCCTCCTTGCCGAAAATGCGGGGCTGACGGAGTGGCCCGTCGTGCTGATGGGGCACTTCGACGAGGCATTTCTTGAGGTGCCGCCGGAGGTGATCATCACCTCGATCCGTACACACCAGAAGTGCTTTGCCTTGCGTGATCCGGAAACGGGCAAGCTCGCCAACCGTTTCCTGCTTGTCGCCAACCTCGAGGCTGCGGACGGGGGCGCGGCCATCGTGGCCGGGAACGAGAAGGTGATCCGCGCCCGGCTGTCGGATGCCCGCTTCTTCTGGGAGCAGGATCTCAAGAAGCCGCTCGACGAGATGGCGCACGCGCTGCGCGGCGTCACCTTCCACGAGAAGCTCGGCACGCAGTGGGAGCGCGTTGAGCGCATCGCCGAACTCGCGTTCTACATCGCCGGTGCTGTCGACGCGGTGCCGGAGGATGCACGCCGGGCGGCCCAGCTCGCCAAGGCAGACCTCGTTTCAGGCATGGTGGGCGAGTTTCCCGAGCTGCAGGGTCTCATGGGCCGCTATTACGCCGAGGCTGTCGGCACCAAGCCGGAAATCGCGCGGGCCATCGAACTGCACTACAAGCCCAAGGGCCCGAACGACACGGTGCCGCTCGTGGAAGAGGGCGATGCCGTTGCTGTTGCCGTGGCGCTGGCAGACAAGATCGACACGTTGGTTGGCTTTTGGCGCATCAATGAAAAGCCAACTGGTTCCGGCGACCCCTATCAGCTTCGGCGTGCGGCTCTCGGCATCATCCGCATTATTCTGGAAAATGATCTGCGCGTCTCGCTGACCGAGAAGATCGCGCGAGCGCACGAGGAGTACAGAAAGCAGGGTAGCTCTGTGGTCCTCGGAAACAAGGAGGCGTCGGGGACGCCTGAAGAGATCGAACGCAAGATCACAACCGATCTCCTGTCCTTCTTCGCCGACCGCCTAAAGGTTCACCTGCGGGAGCAGGGCGCGCGGCATGACCTGATCGATGCTGTCTTCGCCCTGCCGGGTCAGGATGACTTGGCGCTGATCGTCAAGCGCGTAGAGGCGCTGGGCGATTTCCTAGAGACTGACGATGGCGCGAACCTGCTGGCGGGCGTCAAGCGGGCAGCCAACATCGTCGCCATCGAGGAGAAAAAGGACAAGACGCGCTACGAGGGCGATTATGACCTCAAGCTGCTCAAGGCGCCTGAGGAGCTGGCGCTGGCGGCCGCCATCGAAAGCACCAAGCAGGACACGCGCGCAGCGATCGCGGTCGAGAACTTCGAAGGCGCCATGCGCGCGCTCGCCGAGCTGCGTCGCCCGGTCGATGCCTTCTTCGAGAAAGTAACGGTCAACGTCGAGGATCAGAACCTGCGCCAAAACCGCTTGCGCCTGTTGTCCCAGATCCGGGCGGCGACGATGACGGTTGCGGATTTCTCGAAAATCGCCGGGTAAGCCGCAATGTCCGAGCAGTATCTGTTCGTGTACGGCACATTGATGGCCGCCACTCGTCACCCCATGGCCATGCGCCTGGCGCGTGAAAGCCGACTGGTTGGCAACGGAACCATCAGGGGTCGGCTTTACGACCTGGGCGCCTATCCCGCCCTGGTTGAAACAGGGGAGGGCGATGGCGAGGTGCATGGGGAAGTTCGCGCGCTTAACAGTCCGGCTGCTTCCCTGCCGTGGCTGGACGCCTATGAGGGGATCGTCCCAGGCCGCGATTGCGACTACGAGCGCGTCGAGCGGCGCGTGCGGTTGGAGGACGGCCGTGCGCTGACGGCCTGGGTCTATCTTTATCGCAAACCTGTAACAGGCAGACGGCTGATCGAAAGCGGCAGCTGGCTCGCACACACGGCGGCAAGGCGAAGCCAAAGCTCCGAGGCCTGATCGCAGGACAGCAGCACGCCTGACCCGGCTTTCACCGGGGACAGGCGAAGAGCGGCGATGCCGGTAGGGTCAAACGGAAAGCTCGACGCTTCCGATTCCCTCGAGCGTGAATACGAATGTCTCTCCCGGGGCAATCGGAATGGTCGGGAGGACGCTGCCTGTTATTACGATCATCCCTGCCTGCAGGGGACGGCCGCGATCAGCAGCCAGATTCGCGACCCAGGCGAGCGCATCCATGGGGCCGTCCGTCCGGCCTTCGCCGCGAGGCTCACCATTGACTGTCAGACTTCCGCGAATGCCATTGAGTTCCATGTCACCGGGCGCGCGCACCGCAGGGCCGAGCACGACGCCGCCGTTCCACGCGTTGTCCGCAATGAGTGTCGTCGCCTTGGTGTTCTTGTAATCCGCATGCCGATCTTCAATCAGCTCGAACGCGGGCATCACTTCCGCAACGGCAGCGCGGACATCCGCAGCCGTGTAGGGCTGATTCTGCTTGGGCAGATCAGTACCGACACGTACGGCCAGCTCAAATTCCACCATGAGATTGACGAAATCCTCACGCCTGAGCCGCGCCGGGGACTGATGAATGCGCCGCTCGTAGATCATGCCACCACAGGGGTGATCGATGCCCATGAGCTGCTGCATGACCTTGGTGGTCGTCGCAATCTTGAGGCCGCGGACGGGGCCATAAATTGCCGTCCAAAGCTCGCACAGCGCCTCCTGGGCCGCATAGGCGTCGGCGATGGTGGGTGGTGCGATTTCCGGAGGCAGGTTTTGGTAGGGCGAGCGCGTGCGGTGCGCTTCCGCGATGAAGGCGGCCGCTACCCTTGGGTCGAATTGGGACATGAAAAGCCTCTTCAGTTCGGACGGCTTTCGGCGAATGCGGGCACAGCCTTGTCGAAAGCGTCAAGCCAGGCAACGAGCTTCGGATGCGTCGCGCGCCAGACGCCGCCGTGGCGAAAGTCGAGGTAGCCCAGCGCACAGGCAAGCGTCACGTGGCCATAGTCGGGATGGGCGCCCATTTCAGGCGGGGCCTTTTCGAGCCAGTCGAGCGCAGTATCGATCTTCAGCTGCTGGCGCTGCATCCATGTGTCGACCCACTTGTCCTCCGGGCGGAAGCGCTTCTCGTAGACGAGCAGCAGGGCGGCATCGAGAATGCCGTCAGCAAGCGCCGCGAGCGTCAGCGTGCGGAAACGCTCGGGGCCAGAGGGAGGGAACAGCCGGGGCTCAGGTGTCAGGCTGTCGAGGTATTCGCAGATCACGTGGCTGTCGAAGATCTGCGTGCCATCCTCCAGAATGAGCACGGGGATCTTGGAAAGCGGGTTTTCGCGCCGCAGCTCCTCGTTCACCAGCGGCAGGGTGTCCACCGCCTTCGTCTCGATCTGATCCGCCACACCTTTCAGGGCTGCGGTGATCTTCACCTTGCGTCCGTAGGGTGAGGCTTGGGCGCTCAAAAGCTTCATCATGGAACTGTGATCCAGCGTTGGTCAGGAGATGGGCAATTGGCCTGAAGGCTTGCCAAGCGCCTCCATCGTGTCGGGTAAGCCAACCAACGGCAAGCCCCATTTGCTCATTAGACCTTTGCGATCAGGCCCCGGCGATTTCGAGGAGGGCGAGGACAACGAACGCCACAGAAAGCGTCCAGAGAAACAGCTTGCCGCGCCGAGTCTGGCTGCCGCGATCGAGCACCAGCAAGGCGATTACAACAGCGGCCGAAATTAGATTGATCGCGACGAGACCGCCGAGGCCAAGGCCGGTTACCCGTTGGGCACTGCCTTCGAGCAGTGTCGCCGCTGCCATGCCGATCAGTAGGGTTCCGAGCAGCCTCGGCCACAGGACAGCCTGCGGAAGAGGAAGACCGAGTACCCGCGCGGTCGTCACTGGTGCGATAAGCAACGCAAGGCCGGAGAAGAACCGGAGGAGGGTTTCAAGCCAGAGGAGCTGCTCGGCCATGAAACGCTCCTCAAATGGCTATTCCGGAATCAACGCTGGGTCGGCGTTCGACCAATGTCGTCGAAGAACTCGTCCGGTTTCCAGGGCTTCTTCTCGACCGGTTCATCCAACAGGCCAGCCAGCAGTCCCTGCTGCGGCTCCTGTTTCTTGGGGGCAGGCGTGAAGTCACCGGCCAGATGGCGATTGAGATCGCGCTTGATCTCCTGCGTTTTCAGCTCCGTGCAGTATCCGGGATCCTCCGCGATCTTCTTCGCGACGGACGCGCGCGTGAACTCGTATTCGCGCTCAATCTTCTGAAGCTGCTCAGGCCCGGCACCTTGCGCCATCTCTGCGGCCAGGAAGTTGGATTTCAGCTTTTCGGGATCGAAGTAGAAGCCGCACCGCGTTGCTCGCGCGGACGTCGCGGCAACCTGCAAGGCACGGGAAGTGGGATCGCTCGGGGGAGGACCGGGTTGAGCCGCAGCTGCGGCGGGGTCATTTCCGCCAGTCAGAGATGCCGTCGTCAAAACGCTCGAGCCGCTGCAGCCGGCAAGAGCGAGCGTCGCAGCAAGAATGACACGAGTGCGTGCGAGCACCATCGTCCCCCCTTGTTCTGCATCCCTCCTTGGGAAGGACGCGAGTCTCAGAACGTTCCGTGGACAGTGCTCCCGCGGCACTCGAGCGTCAATAGCACAGTCGCAACTGTCGACGGGTCATTACAGGGATATCCTCGGCGAATTCCGCACGGGGGTGAGCGCCATCACCCCTCTGATTCGAACAGGTTAGTGGCCGGCGTGATCCGGATTGCCTCCCCCGCGCCTCCTGCGGGCGGCTCGGCGAGCCATCATGTTGAGCCCTTCTACCAACGCGGAGAAGGCCATCGCGGCATAGACATAACCTTTCGGCACATGCACGCCGAAACCGTCCGCGATCAGCACCATTCCGATCATCAACAGGAAGCTCAACGCCAGCATGACGATGGTGGGGTTGGCGTTGATGAAGTTGGCGAGCGGCGTCGCGGCCACCAGCATGACAGCAACGGCGACGATCACGGCGGCCACCATGATCGGCAGATGCTCCGTCATGCCGACAGCGGTGATGATGCTGTCGACCGAGAACACGAGATCGAGCAGCAAGATCTGGACGATGGCCGATCCGAAGCCGAGGGCCGCAGGGTCACGGTTGAGAAACATCGGCGCGGGGTCGGGATCGACGCGGTGGTGAATCTCCTTGGTCGCCTTCCAGACCAGGAACAATCCACCGGCAATGAGGATCAGATCGCGCCAGGAGAAGTCGAGACCGAGAAAGGAGAAGATCGGTGTGGTGAGCTGCACGATGGCCGCGATCGTGAACAGCAAGAGCAGCCGCAACACCAGCGCCGCCGAAATGCCGACTTTGCGGGCCATGTCGCGCCGGTCTTCGGGCAGCTTGTTCGTGAGGATCGCGATGAAGATGAGGTTGTCGATGCCGAGCACCACTTCCATCACGATCAAAGTGACGAGGGCAATCCAGGCGGCCGGGTCGGTGAGGAGCGGAAGGATGGTGTCCATCGGGAATGCTGATCCTGTGTCGGCGGAAAGAATACCCGCTCTGAAGGGCACTTTTTGCTGCAGGTAGTGGGAAGAGATGAAGTGTGCAATGGTCGGTTAGCTTCGGATTGGCCGTGGCGAAAGAGAGTGCTTTGGAGGCAATTGGGGTCATGTAACCTTATTTGCGGCGACCACGGTCATTTTCTGGACCCGCCTTTTGCCGCAAATTGCTGGCTAGATGCCGCCCGAAATTCAGCTGCGATCTCAGGTGCGAATCGGCGATGCTGTGCGCAGCTGTAAGGTACTGAGAAGGGTTCCGGGGGGATGAAGTCGAGCAATCTGCTGCTCGGAGCGTGTTGCGCGGTGGTCTCTATCGCCAGCGCCGCCCTTTTGCTGGAACTCGATGAGGCGGGAATCATCACTCTCGAGCCGCCGAACCTAGCAACCTCAGGACTTGCTCCTGGCAACGCTGCGCACGCGAGCCTTGCCCCTGTGACGGAGCCTGCCGCAGTGTCGAGCGCCCCGCCTGTCAAGGTGCCGGTTCCGGTGCTTGTGAAGCAGGTGCCAGATCCAAAGGATCGCTTCGCCTACCTTTCGCTCGATGCAGCACTCCAGTTGCCGCAGCCTGTTGCGCAGCCGGAGCCGGCTGAAGACGACGTAGCCGAAGAGGACGAGGTCGCCGAAGAGGACGTGGTCGAAGAAGAGGAGACCGCGGAGGCGGAGGAGCTTGTCGACACCTCGTCGTGGAGCGCCGACGTTCGCCAGGAAAAGCCGGTCGTTGGCGGGACGAAGCCGGCGACAGTTGCGCCTTCAGCCCGGCAGCGGGAGTACACCGGACCCCGTCACCGCTGGCACAGCCCGGCCGTCAAAAAGCGGCTGGCGGAGATTTCCCCTGGTGCCAATGCCCGGCTCGCCAGGAAGTTCGAGGCGGCAGAGGCGTCATGGCCGCCACATGAGGTCGTTCTCATCGCCATCAAGGATGAGAAAGCCCTCGAGCTTTTTGCGCGGCCCGAGGGTGGCGAGTGGAAGTTCATCCATCGCTATCCGGTGCTGGCGGCCAGCGGCGGGCCCGGACCCAAGTTGCGGCAGGGTGACAAGCAGGTGCCTGAGGGCATCTACAAGATTACGCTCCTGAACCCGAATAGCCGATATCACGTCTCGCTGCGCGTCAACTACCCCAACGAGTTCGACCGTCAGATGGCGGAAGCGGACGGTCGCAAAAACCTCGGTGGGGACATCATGATCCACGGCAAGGCGAAATCGGCGGGCTGCCTTGCTGTCGGCGACCCGGCGGCCGAAGAATTGTTCGTGCTGGCGGCGCAGGTCGGGTTGGAGAATATCAAGCTCATCATTGCGCCGACGGATTTCCGTCAGCGTGGAATTCCGCCGCTGCAGCCGGGTCAACCGGAATGGCTGCCCAAGCTCTACACCGAAGTCGCAGCGGCCATGTCCGAGTTCAAGTCGCCGCCACGCATCAGCCTGCTGTCGCTCTTCTTCGGCAATTAACGGCGCTCACACGTTTCAGGAACGCTTTGCCGGATCGTTTGTTGTGGCGAAGCATTCCCCAATGGGAGCGCGCGCATTCTTTGTTGTCTTGAAGAAGGGCGAGTTCCTGTCCTGCACGAAGTTGCCGGGCTTTCTGTCGGGCTGACCAACACCGCGCAGCGCGTTTAGCAGCGGAAAAGAAGGCCGAATGACAGCCGGTCCCTGCGGACCTAGATTGGCGAATTGGGGGGTGCAACTTCCAACGCATGAGGTGCACCATGGCCCACCACGCGACTCAAGCTGATTTCGATGTCCTCCTTGGCGAAACCCGACGGGACGTAGCACGGCACTGGGGTTGGTTCCTGGCGCTTGGCGTTCTTCTCGTTTTACTCGGGATAGTGGCGATCGCCTTTCCCTTTATGTCGACCATTGCCGCGAAAATCGTTCTCGGCTGGCTTCTGCTGATCGCCGGCATCGGCGAAATCATCCATTCCTTCTACGTCAAGCGGTGGGCCGGCTTTTTCTGGAACCTCCTTATTGGCCTGCTTTACCTGGTAGTCGGCTTTTGGCTCGCATTCTTCCCGCTCACCGGCATTCTCACTCTCACCATCGTGCTCGCCGCACTGTTTATCGCCGACGGCATCCTGGAAATCATCATGGGCTTCCGGGTGCGGCCTCACGAGGGCTGGGGATGGTTGATATTCAGCGGCCTAATCGCCATTGGCGCGGGTCTTCTGATCGCGCTGAACCTGCCGAGCTCGGCTGTTTGGGCGTTAGGGCTGTTGGCCGGCGCCAAGCTGCTAGTTTCCGGCTGGAGCTACATTTTCCTGGCGCTTAGTGGTCGACGCATTCACGACGAGGGCACACCAACGCCAGCGGCAGCCTGAAGGCGAACAGGGGATACTTTCAGGGCTTCGAAGCAATCCCTGTCGATTGAACCAGTAGGGCAGGCGGGAATCTGCCCTGCTGCCCCGCCAGCTACAGCCGCGCTTCCAGGATCAGGTTGAATGGCGTCTCCACCGCCTGTCGGATTGTCTTGAAACCAGCCCTTCCAACACGTCCTCAAGGCGCCGCTGACCGGCCTGCGCGCCGAACACGTGCGTGCCGTTTTCGGAAATCGCGCGGGCACAGCACATCGTGGTTGAGGCGGCAAAATGGAGGCGGCCAATCGAATTGATGCCTCGGTGCCACCCATAAGCGCCGGCCGCCACTGGCTCACAAGGTTGGCGCCGTAGGCATTGCGGTAGGACGCAGCAACACCGCAAGACGGCCGCTCGTCGTGCTCAGGCATTTTTCTTCTCGCCGAAACTGGTTTGTTCGACGGCCGCAATGCGGGCGATCCATTTGGGCTACGTCAATGCGTTCGTTTGCGAAAGCATTTCCTAACGTTCCGCTCCAGACAGAGCCCCGGCCTGACGCCGGGTGCCTATCGGCTGCGGTTTGAGCTGCCCGAGTTTGCACGAAAGCGGAATAAGTGAGTTTCCTCTTTTTCCAGGACACAGTCCGGCGCATCGAGTGCTTTATGCAACTGGCAGGCAAGCTCCGCGTTATATCAGCAAATCTGCCGGACCTTGGGTCACTCGCGATGTGATCGCCATTTGCGAGGCTTCCGATGATGGGAGGCAGCAAGGGCGGTTCCCTTACGCCTCGCTTCGCCGGGAAATGTCGGCACCGATACGCTGCGTGCGCTTTTCCCTGACGTGATGAAGCAGTTTTTCGCCAGGTTGGTTGGATGGTCCTCCGCCGGACCCAGAATAAGGGATAACGGCTATGTCTGAAACCGATATCATCATGCCGGCCGAGGAGGGGGAACGGCTGCCTACGGTTCTCAGAATCGGCGTTGATGACATCAAAGAGGCGCTGATCAGCGGCACCGATGATTTCTGGGCGATGCCGACCCACGTCATTTTCCTGGCCCTGATCTATCCGATCGTCGGCTTGCTTTTGGCGTACGCCATTCTGGGCCTCGATTTGATGCCGTTGCTTTATCCGCTTGCTGCCGGTTTCGCGCTCATTGGTCCGATCGCTGCGATAGGTCTTTACGAGTTGAGCCGGCGCCGGGAAATGGGATTGGATACGTCGTGGAGGCATGCGTTCGACGTTGTTTACTCCCCCTCATTTCGGGCCGTTGTAACACTAGGCTTTCTGCTTTTTGTTCTGTTTGCCGTGTGGATCATAACGGCGAATGAAATCTACGTGGCGAATTTCGGATATCATAAATTCGAATCCATAGGCGCATTCGCTGACGCGCTTTTCAATACGCCCGAGGGCCGCCGAGTTATCGTTTATGGCAATGTCATCGGCGGGCTTTATGCGGTGCTCGCGTTTGTGGTGAGCGTCGTCTCGTTTCCGATGCTGCTTGACCGTCACGTCAGCGCAGCGGCCGCAGTGGCGACGTCTCTGAAGGTGGTGGCGATCAATCCAGTGCCAATGGCCTGCTGGGCCGCCATTATAGCGGCCGGTTTGATCATCGGATCACTGCCATTTCTGGTCGGATTGGCCATCGTCATGCCGGTGCTCGGACATGCGAGCTGGCATCTTTACCGGCGGGTGGTCGAGCCACCAAGGGGACC
Organism: Hyphomicrobiaceae bacterium; assembly: GCA_002919265.1. Taxonomy (GTDB): domain Bacteria; phylum Pseudomonadota; class Alphaproteobacteria; order Rhizobiales; family Hyphomicrobiaceae; genus ZC4RG25. The sequence goes on from PKEY01000100.1 coordinate 97,077, forward strand.
GAGGCCGCCGTACCATCCGCCCGAGAAAGGGCGGCGCTATGCGGCTGATTTCCCGGCCAGTCTTTTCGCGCGATCTCGAGATCGCGAACGGTGAGCCTATGGCGTTGAATGCGCTGACTGGACCATATTGCGGGGCAGGGGTGGCCCAAAAAAGGAGAAACGGATGGTCGATAAGCTGCAACTGAGCGATGAGGAATGGCGCAGGCGTCTTTCTCCCGAACAGTATCGCGTTCTGCGCCAGCATGGCACGGAGCCGCCGTGGGAGGGCTGCTTTCTCGGAACCCACGAGCCGGGAACGTACGTTTGCGCGGCTTGCGGCAATCCTCTGTTCAGATCCGGCGAGAAGTACGAGTCGGGCACCGGCTGGCCATCCTTCACTCAGCCGGTTACTCAGGATGCGGTGACCGAGCACGAGGATCGCTCCTACGGCATGATCCGCACGGAGGTGCGCTGTGCACGGTGCGATAGCCACCTGGGCCACGTCTTCCCCGATGGCCCGCCGCCCACCGGTCTGCGCTACTGCATGAACTCGGTGGCGATGAAGCATATTCCTCTCGGCAAGCCTCTCCCACTCGTGATGGCGTCGGATAAGTAGAACAGGCTCAAAGCACGGCAAACGCACGCCGGATTGCCTCCGAGAAGCGAACATTTTAACGCGCTGCTCACTCCCCGAGTTCGGCGTGTCGGTCACCGTCGTTCAACTATCCCAAAGTGCTGCCTGACTTGACGCTTCTGCGGTGCCGTGACAAAGCTGCAGTCAAATAATACGCGTTGGGAGGAAACGTATGCCTATAAAAACAAAATTCTGGATGCTGGCTGCTGCGGGGGTGATGGCCCTTTCGAGCTTCTTTGCCGGCCAGGTGCAGGCTCAGGACGACTGCAAGTCTCGTGGCACGCTGGACGTCTTGTATTGCGATGAGGACGGCGACCTTGTCGCCGATCCACCGAAGGATCCCTCCAAGTTCAGAAACCCGTCGACGCTGGTCTTCACCTATACGCCTGTCGAAGACCCGGCCGTTTACGAAAACATTCTGAAGCCGTTCACAGATCACCTTGCCAAGGTAACCGGCAAGCGAGTCGTCTACTACCAGGTGCAGTCCAACGCTGCCGAGATCGAGGCCATGCGTTCCGGTCGGCTCCATGTGGCCGGCTTCTCGACCGGCCCTACGGGCTATGCGGTGAACCTTGCCGGCGCGGTGCCTTTTGCCGTGAAAGGCAACGAGAAGGAGCTGCAGGGCTACCATCTGATCGTCATCGTGCGGAAGGATAGCCCGTTCCAGAAACTTTCCGACCTCAAGGGCGCGAAAGTCGCCCACACCTCGCCGTCGTCGAATTCCGGTAATCTTGCACCGCGCGTGTTGTTCCCCGCCGAAGGTTTGCAGCCGGATGTTGATTACAAACCGCTGTATTCCGGCAAGCACGACCAATCCGTCATGGGCGTGAACTCGGGCGACTATGACGCGGCTGCTGTCGCCTCCGACGTGTTCTACCGGATGGTGAGGCGTGGTCAAGTCTCCGAGGATAACTTCCGCATCATCTACAAATCTGAGCTGTTTCCCACTTCATCGTTCGCGTACGCGCACGATTTGCATCCGGATCTCGTCGCAAAGATCAAGGAAGCCTTCTTCTCTTTCCGGTACACGCCGGAAATGTTGAAAGCTTTTGAGGGTGCGGACCGCTTTTTCCCAATTACGTACAAGGAACACTGGGCCGTCGTCCGCAAGATTGCCGAAGAGGCTGAGGGCGGCTTCACTCAAAGCGGCCTCTCCGCGATGGCCAAGAAGGAAGCCGAGGACGCGGCAAAGAAGGCAGCAGAAAAGGCGAAGAAGCAGCAATAACTGCGGCAGTCTTTGCGATGCAGCCTGGATGACTCGTTGCAATCCGGGCTGCATCGCCCTTTGAAGCCCAGCAGCGAGTCCTTACGGAACGGATTTCATGTCGGTTATGGCTGTCCCGGACAGCGCGGTGAAAAAAAGCCCCAAATCGGCGGCTGTCGTCATTCAGGATCTGGTTGTCGCGTATCAGCCGGGCAAGCCGGTTCTGAAGGGCATTTCCCTCGAGATTGAAGACAGCTCCGTTACGGCGATCATCGGCCCATCGGGAACCGGAAAGTCGACGCTCATCCGTTCGATCAACCGCCTGGTGACGCCAACCTCGGGTAGCATCCTGTTCGACGGACAGGATCTCGCAAAGCTCAAGGGCGCGGAGCTGCGGGTTGCCCGACGCAAAATCGGCATGGTGTTCCAGGAGTACAATTTGGTCGAGCGGCTCTCCGTCGTGGAAAACGTGCTGACGGGGCGGCTCGGCGTGACCCCTGTCTGGCGCGTCTGGTTGCGGAAATTCCCGCAGGAAGATATCGCGCGAGCCTTCGACCTTCTCGCGCAGGTCGGACTTGAAGGTTACGCACGCCAACGCGCCGACGCCTTGTCCGGCGGGCAGCGACAGCGTGTCGGGATAGCGCGAGCGTTGATGCAGGAGCCGCGGCTTCTGCTGGCCGACGAGCCGACGTCCTCGCTCGATCCGAAAACTTCCGTCGAAATTATGGAGCTCATGACGGGCCTGGCGCGGGCGCGCTTGGTGCCGCTCATCGTCAACATGCACCAGGTCGATCTCGCCCGTCGGTTTGCCGACCGGATTATCGGCATGGCGGGCGGCAAGATCATCTTCGATGGTCCGCCCGACGCTCTCACCACAGCGCATCTGCAACAAATCTACGGTGGCGAGGGATGGCTGACGTAAGTGCTGCATCCCAACCGCGCGACGCGAAAGCCGCCGGTCTGACCATGAGCTGGACAGCCCGCATCGGCTGGCTGCTGCTCGTCGCCTACGTCCTTTACGCAGCAAGCCTCCTCGATTTCAGCGTCGAACGGTTCGTGGTGGGGCTGGACAACGCCGCCGATCTCCTCGCCCGCATGTTCCCGCCGCTGTTTTCGCGCGCTGACCTGCGTGATCTGATGTTCCGAGGATTGATGGAGAGCCTTCAGATCGCAGTCCTCTCCTCCGCGTTCGGCATCATCCTGTCGCTGCCTGTCGGAGTGCTCGCCGCGCGCAATCTCATGCCCGCCTGGGTCACGTGGCCGGCACGTGGGTTCATCATGCTCTGCCGATCGTTTCACCCGATCATCGTCGCCATTCTCTTCGTGAAGGGCGTGGGGTTCGGCGCGCTGGCAGGCATCCTCGCCCTGATCGTGGCTTCGATCGGCTTCATCGCGAAGCTGTTCGCGGAAGCGATTGAGGAGATTTCGCTGAAACAGGTGGAGGCGGTACGGGCCAGCGGGGCGAATTTCATGAACGTGCTGATTTTCGCTGTTCTGCCGCAGGTCAACGCGCGCTTCATCGGATTTGCGACCTATCAGCTCGACTCCAATCTCCGGAACTCCACCATGGTCGGGATCGTCGGCGGAGGAGGGATCGGCGGCACGCTGCTGTCCGCCTTCGGCCGGTTCGACTACGACTATGTCTGCGCCATCCTGATCGCCATCATCGCGATGATCATGGTCGGTGAACTGATCTCCCAGCGGCTGAGGGCGTTGTTCCTGTGAGTACGACCGTGCAATCCCTCGAGCGCGAATGGAGCCGCTTCACGCCGGCAGAGCGGCTTGGGCGGTATTTCACCTATCTGATCGTGGTCGCCGCGGTCCTGTGGGCGTTGGAGACGGTGGAGATCATCCCTGAGTTCCTTGCCGATGCGCCCGCGCAGATGGTCGACCTTTTCCAGCGCATGTGGCCGATCGACTGGTCTCACTACTATCAGACCGATGGGATGGGCGTGCATCATGCGCTGGTCGAGACAATACACATTGCGACTCTCGGCACCATTCTGGCGGTCGTGATGGCCGTTCCCGTGGGCCTGATGGCCGCGCGCAACGTGACGCCGTTCTGGCCGGCCAACTTCCTCGCTAAGCTCATCCTGGCCGCTTCCCGTTCCGTGAACTCACTTGTCTGGGCACTGTTGTTCGTCGCCATATTTGGCCCCGGGCCATTGGCTGGCACGTTCGCGATCGCGTTCCGCTCGATCGGCTTCGTCGGGAAGCTTTTGGGAGAGGCCCTCGAGGAAGCGAAAAGTGGAACTATCGAAGCGCTGCAGGCCACCGGCGCGCCGTGGCTGAGCGTGCTCAAAATGGGCTACTGGCCGCAAGTGCGCCCAGCTTTTTGGTCCATTGCGGTGTTTCGGTGGGATATCAACGTGCGCGAGTCCGCTGTGCTCGGTCTGGTCGGCGCAGGCGGGATCGGCATGATCATCGATACGTCGCTCAACACGTTCCGCTGGGATCGCGTTGCCATGGCGTTGATCGCCATTCTGGTTGTCGTCATAGCAGCCGAAGTCCTGGTGACGTTCGTGCGAAAACGGATCCTCTGATCTGTTGGCGCCCGCTCGATCGAGCCAAAGACCAAATCGCGCATGCAAGGGCGACCCAGATCGGTCGCCCTGCCTTACAACATCTACATCACGGCCTGCACGTGTGGCCACACCTCATGCGCGCCGCGCCAGATCATGTCGAGGGCAACGTAGAGGATTACGGCGAGGCCCACGTAGGCGATCCAGCGGTGGCGATGGAGCAGTCGGGCGATGAATGAAGCCGCCACGCCCATCAGCGCGATGGAAAGTATGAGACCAAAGACGAGTACCCACGGGTGCTCGCGCGAGGCGCCGGCAACCGCCAACACGTTGTCGAGGGACATGGTGACGTCAGCAATCAGGATCTGCAGTGCAGCCTGACCGAAGGTTTTTCGTGGGGCGGTGTCAGCGACAGCACCGCTCTGATCGAGATCCTGATCAACGAGCGCTTCCTGTCCCGCATGCTCCAGTTCGGCGGGAGTGCGCAGCTCGCGCCACATCTTCCAGCAGACCCACAACAACAGCAGGCCGCCCGCAAGCAGTAAACCGACGATGGCAAGCAGTTGCACGGTGATGGCGGCGAAACCGATGCGCAGGACCGTTGCGGCCGCAATACCGACTAGAATAGCCTTGTTGCGCTGATCGGCCGGGAGGCCAGCTGCCGCGAGGCCAATAACGATGGCGTTGTCGCCAGCCAGCACGAGGTCGATGAGAACGACTTGCCCGAACGCCGTGAGCGCCGCGGCAGTCAAATGTTCGGCTAGAAAATCCATTTGGCTCGCCCTTTGTCTCGCCTGACAAGAAGGAGCGGCCAAACGTCTCGAAATATCAGCTGGTTGAAGCTGGCGGGTGGAGTCACGTCAGGCCGCGTCCAATGATGTCCAGTCCGACATCACAGCCCGAGTGAGCTGTCAGAGGGGCCCGGCCTGGCGAGCCCATAACTTAGGCAGGCCTGCTACGCGGCTCAAGAGGGAGATCGAAATGTCTCAGGTAGGTGTGGCGCAAATCCTACCCATCGGCACCTTATGTGTGGTGCCGTGATCCCATCATCTGCGGACGCGAGTGCTCAGCGGTCTGCTTTTGTCGCCGCAACCTTCAAATCCTCCGCAGTGGATTTGTCAGTGCTAGGAAGAAACCGCACGTCGTAAAGCCCGCGATCACCAGAAACGCGGCGCGGAAAGCATCGGCAATGTCGGCGTGCAGGAGAGCTCGCTGCTCTGGGTTGATCGGCGGCGTCGTGTGTGGCGCGTGTTGAAGCATCTGGGAAAAGAAATGCGCCGCATCCGGATTGCGAATGGCAAGGTAGGTGAACAGCACAGTGCTGACCAATGCTGTGCCGGTGGCCGCGCCGATGGACCGCGAGAGCTGAACTGATGCGGCTGCCTCGCCGAGGCGCAGCGGGCCGGCCGTGCTCTGCACCATGACCTGCACCACGCCCATCACCGTGCCCATAAACAGGCCGCTTGCCAGCAGGATCGGCATGAGCACGCTGGTGCTCAGGTGGCCGGAGAACAGCGCGAAAAACAGGAAGATGAGGGTCATTAGCGCAAGGCCGATGACGGGGAAGATCGTCGTGCGTCCCGTCCTGCTGACAAGCCGACCTGTTATGAGCGAGCCCACGCCGATGCCGACGGTGAGCGGCATCAGCAGGAAACCGGATTGGGCCGGCGAGGCGCCGCGGACCACCTGCAGATAGACCGGCAGAAAGGTAATCAGCGACACTAGCGCGGCGCCGTGGCACGCGGCCAGTGCATCGCTTCTCCAGATCGCGGGCATGCGCAGGATGCCGAGCGGGATGAGTGGCGACTCTGCGCGCTTCTCCTGCCAGATCAAGAGCGCAAACGAGATGAGGCCAATCAACAGCAGGCCCAGTCCGCGCGGAATAGCCGAAGCATCGAAATGATGCACCTGCTCAAGCGCAAGCAGGGTGGTGACGACAAACACCGCGAAAAAGAGAAGCCCGCCGGGATCGGCGCGCCACGGCAACCGCTCCGCCATGGTACGTTTCGGCAGGCGGAGGGCCAGCGCCAGGGCCAGCATTCCAATCGGCACGCTGACGAAGAAGATCGAACGCCAGCCGAAATGCTCCGTCAGAAATCCGCCGACCACAGGTCCGAACGTGTTCGCGGTGACGGCCACGGCGGCGAGATACCCTTGATATCGCGCGCGTTCACGCGGAGGGATCGACTCGCCGATAAGCGCCTGTGACAGGGTCATCAACCCGCCGCCGCCTAGCCCTTGCAGAAAACGCGCGATGGCGAGCAGCGTCATGGACGGCGCCAGCGCGCACAGCAGCGAAGTCACGATGAACACACTGAGCGCCACGAACATCATGCGGCGTCGCCCGAAGGAATCTCCCAGGCGTCCATAGACGGGCGCCGCAATCGTTGCGGCGATGAGATAGGAAACAACGATCCAGGATGAGCGCTCGACCTGTCCCATTTCCGCGGCAATCGCGGGCAGCGCCGTCGCGACGATCGTCTGATCCATGACTGCCAGAAACATCGGCAGCATGATCGAGGGGAAGATCGTGAAGAAAACCGATCGCGTTCCGCTCTGAGGTGCGTCGCCTGATGGGTTTTGCTCGGGCGCTGTCAACGCTGGCTACCGTGCTTGGGATCGTTAGCGGCGAGACGATTATCAATGCGCATTCGCGACCGGCAAGGCACCGGAGCGATGATACGCCAATCTACAACTTACAATCTCACTCAGGGTAATTCGGCGGCTTGGCGGATCTTTGACTTGGCCGCCGTCTTTGGCACGCCCAAAGAAAAACAGCGCCGCCAGAAACCCAGCGGCGCGCCTATTATTGCGAAGAGCAGGGGATTGCCCGTCAGCTAATCCGCCCGCCGCGGCACGCTTTCCAGAAACTCCGCGAGCTCCTTCTTGTAGAACTTGGCCATCGCGGTGGTGCCGTGGCCGCGGGTTTCCTCGCTCGCGGGGATCAGCAGCAGCCGCGCGTTCTTCACCTTCTTCAGGGCCGCCTCGGTGATGCCGGTTTCGGGCGGGTTGCGCTCGTCGTCCGCCGAATTGATGAGCAGCACCGGCGCCGTAATCTTCTCCAGGCCCGGCGTCGGGTCGTATTCGGCCGAGGATTCCCACGCCCAGATGTAGTCGTTGGCATCCCGGACGAACGGCGCCTGCAGGCGCTGGTCGACATACTTGTCGGCCGCCTCGCGCGTCGGTGCGATCTTCTGCAAGGCGATGTTCCCGCCGTTGGTGGCGATCGTATAGAACACGTCCGCCAGCTGCAGGAATTTCGGCTGCTCCGTGTACTCGCCGTTCATGTAGGTCGGGTCGGCGCGGATCAGCTCGATCTTCAGCCGCCGCAGCATCCAGTTGCGGCTGGCCATCGGCGTCGGCTGCGAGGCCATGGGCACGAGCGCATCGGCGAAGTCCGGATAGCGGCCGCCCCAGATCCACGTGTGCATGCCGCCCATGGAATTGCCGATGATGAGGCGCACGCGCTTCAAGCCCAGCCCTTCCGTCAGCAGGCGATACTGGGCGTCGACCATGTCCTCCGAATTGTATTTCGGGAACTTGGTCTTGAGCCCGTCCGAGGGCTTCAACGACTTGCCGTGCCCGATCGCGTCGGGAAGGATGATGAAATACTTCTTCGCATCGAGCGGCTGGCCCTCGCCGAACAATTCGCCGGCGAACGCGGGCGTGAGCATCGAGGCGCCCGATCCGCCCGTGCCGTGCAGCACGACGACCGGCTCGCCGGTGGGCTCACCGATGGTGCGATAATGCAGGCGCACCTCGGGCAGAACCTCGCCGGTGTGGAACTTGAAGTCCTTGGCGATGTAGGTGCCTTCCTTGGGCTCAGGATAGTCCGCTGCCACGGCCGCGGTGGCCGCGAGCGAGACGAGGGTGCCCGCCAGCGCGTGCATGACGAGCTTCAGCTTCCCCATGGGCGATTCTCCCTGATGTGTTGTTATGCAACACGGAGCGCGAAAGCTCCGCGCGCCTACAATCGCACCGGGTGCTGAAGCGCGCAATGCACGCGGGCCTTCAATCCTTCGAGATCGGAATGAGGCGGGAGACGATCTGGTCCACCGGGTTGTCGCTCGCGGCCAGCCCTTCGGCGACGCCGCGCCGGTCCTCCAGCGGGCGGTTCTGGCTCATCTTGCGCTTGCCCTCGATCCGGCGGATCGGCATGCGCAGCCCGAC